>NZ_JWMC01000014.1:0-197301 GCF_000812405.1 Pseudomonas sp. PI1 | reverse complement strand
GGGCGCCCGCCGCGCCTTCGGCCTCGACTATCGCCATGGTCTCGCCCTGGCTCGGCGACAGCGCGATGCCGCCGGAATAGGCCACCAGGCTGCCGCGCGCCGACAGCGACTCGCGGCTGAAGCCGTCGCCGCGCGCCAGGCTGGCGCCCAGGGCGCTGGCGGAGGTGCGCAGGTTGAGGTTGCCGCCGTAGGACTGGGTGCTGGCGCTGTCGGCCTGGCTGTGGTTGCCGTACAGGTTGTAGTTCCACTGGCCGCGCTCGCCGGCGATGCCGCTGAGGCTGGTCTGCAGCGAGCGGTTGTGCGCGTCCTGCAGCGACAGCGTGCTGCTCAGGCGCGGCGCGCCGGCATCGCGGCCCAGCGGGATGCTGATGCTCAGCAGGTACTGGTTGTCGTAGCCGTCGACGCTCTGGAAGCGCGTCGCCGACAGGCCCAGGCTGCCCCAGTTGAAGGTGCGGCTGAAGCCGCTGCTGAAGGTCAGGCTGCGCCGCTCGCCGGTCCAGTAGCTCTGCCCCACGCCGGAAATGTACAGGCTGCCGCCGGCCAGCGCCTGGCTGAGGCTGAGCTGGACGCGGTCGCGCTCGCGGAACAGGCTGGCGTTGTCGGTGTCCAGGGCGTCGGCCGCGGCGGCCAGGCCCAGGTAGCCCTTGTCCGAGCGGCGGTAGGACAGCTGCAGGTTGGTGCCGCCGAACGACTTGTTGTAGGCCAGGCGGTAGCTTTCGCCATTGTCGGGCATGTCCTGGCCCGGGGCGTCGGCGGGCAGGGCGTCGAAGCGCGACAGGGTGGCGTCCAGGGAGAAGGCGCCATAGGGCGTGTTCAGCGCGGCGCCGATCAGCGAGGCCATGTAGCTGTCGGCGATCACCGCGCCGGAATAGGCGCTGAGGTTGTTGCTCAGGCCCCGGCGGTAGCCGCCCTGGACGAACTTCAGCGGGTTGTCGACGTCCTCGCCGCGGTAGCTGCCGGAGGCCACCTGGTAGCGCGAGGCGCCGGGCCTGAGCAGTTCGGCGGCATAGGAATAGGGCACGCTGAAGCTCTTCTCGCGGCCGTCGGCCTCGATCACCGTGACCAGCAGGTCCTCGGTGTAGCCGGTGTTGTACAGGTCGTCGATGACGAAGGGGCCGGGCGGCACGCTGACCTGGTGGATCAGTTGCTGGCCCTGGTGGATCTTCACGGTCGCGTTGCTGTCGGCGATGCCGCGCACCACCGGGGCGAAGCCGCGCTCGCTCTCGGGCAGCATGCGCTCGTCGCTCTCCAGCTGCACGCCGCTGAAGGGGATGCTGTCGAACAGGTCGCCGGCGGTGAAGTGCTGGCCGAGGGTCAATTGCGAGGACAGCGCGGTGATGTCGCGCTGGGCGTAGTTGTTCAGGGTGCGGTAGTGGCTGCCCTGGCGGGTGGTGTCGCCGTGGCTGAAGGTGGCGTTGTGGCGCAGGCGCCAGTCCATCAGGTTGAGGCCGCCGTTGAGGCCGAGGAACAGGTCGTTGCGGGTGTCCTGGCTGTTGCTGGAGCGGTCGAAGTTGCTGGTGTAGCTGACGAAGCCGGCGTTGATCCCCGAATCCCAGCTCTGCGGCGGCGCATAGTTGCGCGGGCGCTGCTTGACGTAGGCCTGGGGCAGGGTGAGGAGGATGGCCCCGCTGGCGCCGTCCAGTTCCACGCGGCTCTGCGGCACGCGTTCGGGCAGGTCGACGCAGTCGCCGCTGGCGGGCTTGGCGTCGGCGGCGGGCTCGGGCAGCAGCACGCCCCACTGTTCCAGTTGTTCCTGGGTGAAGCAGTAGACCTGGCGTTGCTCGGCGGTATGCACCACGCGTACTTCCTGCTGGCCGAAATACACCTTGTTCAGTGTCAGGTCGAGGGAGTAGGTGCCCGGCGGCAGCGCCGAGGGGTTCTTCTCGAACCCGGAAACGTCCGTGCTCATGCCCAGCGTCTCCAGCAGGCCGCGGTCGAAGTGCACCTCGCCGGTGCCTTCGGCGGCCACTGCCGGGGCCGGGAGCAGGGCGCAGAAGAGCCCTCCCAGGCACCCCAGACGCAGGAGGCGGGACAGTATCGAAGGGGACACGATGGACCTCGCGAGGGAGGGTTACTCGACGGTGGCTTCGGTTTCGATCAGGCCGCCGAAATCGTTGATCCAGGTGTAGCGGACCCGTGCGCCGGGCCTGGCCCAGGCCGCCGCGTCGCGGGGCAGGGCGATGCCGTAGCTGCCCTTGGCCGGGACCATGTCCAGGTCGTCGTTGTCGTATTGCCTGGCGCCCGAGCGCAGTTGCAGGCGGGCCAGGGACACCGAGTAGGGCAGGTCGTTGACCGCGCGCAGCGTGCTCTTGCCGCCCTCGGAAACGATGCGCCACTTCAGCTGCTGCGCCGCGTCGGCGGCCACGCCCTTGAGCTTGGCCGGGCGGTAGAACAGCTTGAGCTGCGAACGGAAGGCCACCTGCAGCTTGCCCGCGCTGTTGTTGCTGGCGGCCGCGTCGGCCTTGTCCGGGCTGCTCGAGGGCACCTCCAGGACGTTCAGCCAGAACACCGATTCGCGGTCCTGGGGCAGCGAGCGGTCGATGTTGGCGATGCGCAGCAGCAGGCCCTTGTCCGGGTCGACCCGCGAGACCGGCGGCGTGACGATGAAGGGCGAGCGCCCCTGCTTGTCGGCGCCGGGCGTGCCCTTGCCGTTGTCCACCCAGGCCTTGATCAGCGACGGCGTCTTGCCGGTGTTGCGGATGTTGACGGTGATGTCCCGCTCGGCGGCCGGGTAGACCACGCGGGTGCCGGTGATGACGATGCTGGCGTTGGCCTGGAACGCCAGCAGGCAAAGACCGAGCAGGAAGAACAAGTGGGTAGCGGGACGCATCGGGCAACCTCCTTCTCTGTAAAGAAGGACTTTGGGTGGAGTCTAGGCGGGGCCGGCATACTGGCAAGTTCCCGGGCGGTGAAGTTTTCCGGAGAACTTGTAAGTGCGTTTACTCATTCAGCCTGTGTATGAACTTTCGTCGATGTGTTCATACGCGTGATGAATATTCCGAGTGCATCCCCCGATGGGGGAGGGGGATGCATCCGGGGCCGCTGTCAGTCGTAACGGATGGAATACAGCAGGGCGGTGTCGGCGGTACCGGGCGATACCAGTTCCGAGGTCTGCACGTAACGGGCGTAGTAGGCGAATTCCAGCGGGCCGGCTTCGTCCATGGGCTTACTGACGTTGTTGGCGTTGGTGCGCAGGTCGATGGCTTCCAGTTCTTCGTTGGCGATCTGCAGCTCGATGCCGGACATGCTCATGGCTTCGCCGTTGAAGGCGAGGTTGCCGGTGGTCGGGTTGACGTTGGCCGAGGCGAAGTCGACCTTGTAGGTCTGGCCGACGGTGCAGCCGTTCAGGGCGATGGTGAAGCGCTGCTCGCCGGCGGTGGAGCCCACGGTGTCGAAGTCGCTGGTGGAGATCGACGGCAGGTTGATGGAGGCATCGGCGCCGCCACCGTTCACGCTGACTTCGCAGGTGTCTTCCATAACGTGGCCGGTGAAGCTGATCTGGCCACCGGTCGCTGCCTGGGCGCCACCGGCCGCCAGGGCGAGGAGTACGGCTGCGGGGAGAGTGAGACTTTTCATGGAGTTTTTCCTTGCAGGTTTTTCGGTAGGTGAATTCTCCCTGCTTCCTGAAATTTCGAATATTAGGAAACTTCTGATGAGTCGTAGGTGTATTCCTATGAATGAGGTAGGCAACGGATATAAGTGGGTTACTTATTGAAAAGCAGGAAGTAAAACAAGTTGCCTGGAATGTAGGGCGTATAACCGTTGGCGGGGACACCGGGGTCCTATGCAGGTGGGTTTAAGAGCGCCCTCTCCCCAGCCCTCTCCCGCAAGCGGGAGAGGGGGCTGTCCTGAGCGGGGGGCGAATCCTGAGTCATCCTGAAATGCCTATCTCCCCCCACGTCATTCCCGCGAACGCGGGACGCGGCTCCATCGCGAACAGCGCTTGCGCTGGCCCGAAGGGGAATAACCCAGTGACTGGCGGGTTCGCGAGCAAACTTGCTCCTACGAAAAGCAAAAGCGCGTCCGCTCTTGCTCTGGCTTTTGGATTTCCAGAGAAACATCCGCGCGCACCGGAACGCCCCTTCAGCAGGCCGAGCGAAACCGGCGCTCAGGAGGTCATGCGACATGGATGTCGCGAGAGCCCCGATGGGCTACAGGGACGTACCCTCGGGGCGGGCCTCCGTGGCGGGGGAATTCGTGAGGGTAGCCCGGCTTTATCGGGCCCGTATGTTGGGGCAAGCCTTTTTGGTTACTTTTGTGGCGACTGACAAAAGTGACTCGCCCGAGGGGGCGAAACAAAAAATATCCGAGCACGCCGAAGCGGCGCGTCACACCCAAACAAGAAGTCTCTGGGCCCGCGTTCGCGGGAATGACGGGTTCGAGATCGGAGCGCAGGGCCAAGAGCCAAGCCCCATCCCAAATGAAAAAATGCCGTTTCTCCCAGACAGAGAAACGGCATTCTTTCTTGAGTGGACAGCACTACCGGCATTTGCCGAGGGCTTTTTAGCTACCGCGGTTATGCCGACTCGCAACAGATCGTGGTCAGGCGCTTAGAACTTGTAACCGAAGCCGATCATGTACACCCACGGATCGACGTCCACGTCGACCTTGGTCTTCTGGATGCCCAGGGCGCCCGGGCCGTTGACGCTGGCCTTGGTGTCGATGTCCATGTACCACACGGCAACGTTGAACAGGGCGTGCTCGTTGAGCATGTAGTCGAAGCCCAGTTCGCCGGCCAGGCCCCAGGAGTCCTGCAGCTTCAGGTTGCTGAAGCCCTGGTCCTTGCGGAAGCCGGCCAGGTCTTCGTCGAAGAAGGTGGTGTAGTTCACGCCCAGGCCGCCGTAGGGCTGGAAGGCGGAGTTGGTGCCGCCCATGGGGTAGTACTGCAGCAGCACGGTCGGCGGCAGCTGCTTGATGTCGGCCAACTTGCCGTCCAGGCCCGGGCCGAGGCCCTTGACGTCGACCTGGTGGTTGAACGGAGTGGCGGCGACCAGCTCGACACCGATCTTGTCGGTGATCAGGTAGCTGAAGGTCAGGCCCAGCTGGGTATCGCTGTCCACGGTGGCCTTGGTGCCGCCGACCTTGGCACCGTCGAGCTTGAGGTTGCCGCTGTCGTCGTTGGGGTCGACGGTGGCGAAGCCGCCGCGGACGATGAAGTCACCGGCCTTGTGGCCCTGGATGTCCGCAGCCTGGGCGGCGAACGGCGTGGATACGGCGGCGGCGAGCAGGGAGGCGGTGAGCCAGGACTTGCGCATGATGGTGATGCTCCATGATTTTGGAATAAGCGTTGGTAAGCATCATGGTAGACAGCGCTAAGCGATTCTTCTTGATTCAGCTCAATAAAGCCCCCCTACCTCGTAGGGGTAATGCCTGTGGCAGATGGTCGCAGGTCATTCGCCCTCGTATTCGTAGGGCGTGACCTCGTCGGCCTTGAGCTGGTAGCCGGCCTGGGCCAGGTCGCTGTCGATGTGCTTCACCTGCATGCGCCCGACCACCCAGTAGGGCTGGTACAGCTCGTCCATCTTCACCCCGTGGGCCTGGTGCACGTAGACGATCTGGTTGGACGGCGGCGGCGGCACGTGGATGCAGGCGCCGTAGTAGGGCACCAGGAGGAACTCGTTGACCTCGCCGTCCTGGCCGACGTCCAGCGGCACTATGTAGCCGGGCAGCTTCACCTGCTGGCCGTCCAGCGCCTGCACCACCGGGGCGGCCGGCGACTGCTGCTTGGCCGCCGGGCCGCTCTCGGCGTTGAGCGCGTCGCTGAGCTGGGAAATGTCGTGCAGCGGCACCGGCGGCGGGGGCGGCGGCGCGCCCTCGGGGATCAGCTGCGGCCAGGTCAGCGTCTGCGGCGTGGCGGCCCAGGCCGCGCTGGTAGCGAGCAGGCACAGGGCGAGGAAGGCGGAGGCGGTTGTTTTCATGGGGCTACTCAGATGCGGATCGACAGGCCGTCGGCCAGCGACTGGCGATAGGCGCGCCAGGCCGGCACGCAGCCGATCAGTAGGGCGGCCAGCAGTATGCCGCCGAGCAGCGACCACTCATAGGCGCTCGGCGCCGCCAGCGGCAGGAAGATGCCGTAGTTGGCCTGCACGTAGCCCTGGGCGGCGGCGATGCCGGCGTACAGCAGGCCCAGGCCGAGGGTGACGCCGGCCAGCGCCAGGGCGAAGGCCTCGGCCAGCAGCAGGCTGAACACGTGCCAGGGCCGCGCGCCCACCGAGCGCAGGATGGCCATCTCGCGGCGGCGTTCGTTGAGGCTGGTGAGGATGGCGGTGAGCATGCCGATCAGGCCGGTCAGCACTACGAACAGCGAGACCACGAACAGCGCCTTCTCCGCCGTGCCCATCAGCCCCCACAGCTCCTGCAGGGCCACGCCGGGGAGGATGGCCAGCAGCGGCTCGCCGTCGTATTCGTTGATCTGCCGCTGCAGGGCGAAGGTCGCCACCTTGCTCTTCAGGCCGAGCAGGAAGGCGGTGATGGCGGTCGGCTGCAGGTCCATGTGGCGTGCCTGGTCGGCGCTGATGCGCCCGGCGCCGCGGGCCGGCACGCCGTTCTTCCAGTCGACGTGCAGCGCCTCCATGCCGGCCAGGGAAATGTGCAGGGTGCGGTCCACCGGGGTGCCGGTGCGCTTGAGGATGCCGACCACGGTGAATGGCTTGTCGTCGTGCTGCACCAGGCTGATGGTGCTCACCCCATGGCTCAGCACTATGTGGTCGCCCAGCTTGTAGTGCAGCGCCTCGGCCACCTCGGCGCCGAGCACCACGTCGAACAGGTCCTGGCCGAATGGCCGGCCCTCGGCCAGTTGCAGCTGCTGGTCGCGGCCGTAGCGGTAGTGCTCGAAGTAGCCGGTGTCGGTGCCCATCACCCGGTAGCCGCGGTGCGAGTCGCCCAGGGATATCGGGATGGCCCACTTCACCAGCGGGCTGGCCTTGACCGTCTGGAAGCTCTCCCAGCGGATGTTGTTGGTGGCGTTGCCGATGCGGAACACCGAGTACAGCAGCAGGTTGATCGAGCCCGAGCGCGCGCCGACGATCAGGTCGGTGCCGGAAATGGTGCTGGCGAAGCTGGCGCGGGCCTCGCTGCGCACCCGCTCCACGGCCAGCAGCAGGCAGGCGGAGAGGGCGATGGCGAAGACCGTGAGCCACGCGGTGAAACGGCGGTTGGAAAGGCTGGCCAGGGCCAGGCGCAACAGGTACATGCTCAGATTCCGGGGGCGGTGGCGGCGCGGTTGAGGTCGGCCAGCGACAGGCTGCGGTCGAACAGTGGCGCCAGGCTCTGGTCGTGGCTGACGAACAGCAGGCTGGCGCCGGCCGCGCGGCATTCGGCGAACAGCAGCTGGAGGAAGGCTTCGCGGGCGTCGGCGTCCAGCGCCGAGGTCGGCTCGTCGGCGATCACCAGTTCTGGCTGGCCGATCAGCGCGCGCGCCGCGGCGACGCGCTGCTGCTGGCCGATGGAGAGGTTGTCGGCGCGCCGCTGCAGCAGCGCCGCGTCGCCCAGGCCCAGGTGCGCGAGCAGGGCGCCGGCGGCTTCGCCGACGCTGCCGTGGCGCTCGCGGGCGCGGGCCGCGCGGCTGCGCGAGAAGTGGCAGGGCAGCTCGACGTTCTCCTGCACCGAGAGGAACGGCAGCAGGTTGAACTGCTGGAAGATGTAGCCGGTGTGGTCGACGCGGAAGTGGTCGCGGCGCGCGGCGGAGAGCTGCGCCAGGTCCTCGCCGAGCAGGCGGATGCTGCCGCGCCGGGGCTTCTGCACGCCGCCCAGCAGGCCGAGCAGGGTGGTCTTGCCGCTGCCGGAGGGGCCCTTGAGGAACAGCGTCTCGCCACGGCCGAGGGAAAACTGCGGGATGTCCAGCAGCTCCGCCTGGCCGGGCCAGGCGAAGCCGAGGTCGCGGAGTTCGAGCAGGGTGTCCATGGGGCGCGTCAGAACTTCAGCAGGCTGCTGGCCGGGGTCAGCTCGGCGCCCTGCTGGCCGTTCGGGCCGATCAGCTGCACCACCAGCTTCTGGGTGCCGGGGAAGCGCTTGAACAGCGGGGCGAAATCGAGGCTGGTGAGGGCCTCGGGCGCGGCGCAGGTCAGCTTGTAGTGGGCGTTGATGTCGCTGTGCTGGTGGCCTTCGTGCTCGTCGCCGTCGCCATCGCCATCGCCATCGTCGTCGTGGTCGTGCTCGTGGGCCTTGGCATTGCCGAACAGCGGGCTTTCCAGCTCCACCTCGGCGACGCCGCACTTGGCCGCGGCCGGCGCCTGCACCAGCTCCAGCGGCTTGCCCAGCTGGGCGCGGGCGGCGGCCACGGTGGCCTGGTCGGCGGCGCTGCTGGCCGGGTGCTCGAAGCCGACGAAGTTCATCGCCGGGCTGTCCACTTCCAGCTCCAGGGTGTTGCCGTCCAGCGCGACGTTGAGCTGGGCCACGCCGTGCTCGTGCTTGCCGAGGCTGCCGTGCTCGTGTTCGTCATGGGCCTGGGCGGCGGCGAAGGGGATCAGGGCGAGGGCGAGCAGCAAGGGGCGCATGGACGGTCTCCGGGAGGGGAAAATCGAGGGTGCGTTACGTTATAACGAAATATTGCGGCTGGCTAGAGGCGCTCCAGGAGATTGGCGCGGCCGGGCAAGCGTGGGAGCATGCCGGCCATGCAGGAGGAAACCGACATGCGAATCCGTGGAAGCATCGGCGACTGGCCGGTGGACCTGAGCCTGGAACTGGACGAGGAAGAGTGGCAACGCCTGGGCGCGGCACTGCGCCATGCGCCCGCCGCACCGGTCGCCGCGCCGGCAGCGCCTGTGGATAACCCGTCGGTGGCGCCCAGCGGCGTTGATCGACTGTGGCAGGCGGCCCGCGACCTGTTGCGCCAGGCCGGCAGCTGCGAAGGCCCGCTGCTGCTCGATGAACTGGCGGCTCTGGCTGGTAGCGCTGGCGCGGCGAAGGGGTTGTTGGTGCGCTTGCGGCATAGCGCGGATGTGAGGATCGAGGTGCGGGAGGGGACTCAGGTGTTTACCTGGGTTGGGGAGTAGGGGCTTTTTGATTTTTGCTTTTCGTAGGAGCGAGCTTGCTCGCGAACGGTGCCAACCGGATGCTCTGATGCTGGGTGTGGCGCCTTTCCCTCTCCCCAGCCCTCGGCTGCGCGCCCCGCCCTGAAGGGAGAGGGGGCTTGTCCGTGCCGAGAGAGGTGATGGTTTCAGCTGGAAGCCAACGGACTAGCCGGCTAACTCAGGAATACCCAAGCGCTCCGAACGGTCCCCTCTTCCTTCAGGGAGAGGGTTAGGGAGAGGGCGCTCTCATGCCTGGCACCGGCATGGCCGGGAAACTCCGTTCGCGAGCAAGCTCGCTCCTACACGAAACGAACCCCGCCACTCAATACAGCAGATTGGCCAACTTCCGCCGATAGGCGATCACCAGCGGATGCTCATTGCCCAGCAGGTCGAACACCTGCACCAGCGTCTTGCGCGGCAGGTCTTCGCCGTAGCTGCGGTTGCGCTGGAACAGGCGCAGCAGGCCGTCCATCGCCGCTTCGTACTGCTGCCGCGCGAGTTGCTGCACGGCCAGTTGGTAGGCGGCCTCGTCGTCGCCGGCGTCGGCCGCCAGGCGGGTTTTCAGGGTGGCGGCGTCGGGCAGGTCGGCGGCCTGGCGCAGGAAGGTCAACTGGGCGCGGGCGGCGGCCAGGGCGGACTTGTGCTCGTCGCTCTTCACCGCGTCCAGCACCGTCTCGGCTTCGCCCAGTTCGCCGCGCTCGGCCAGGCAGCGGGCGTAGAGGATCAGCGCCGCGGCGTTGGTGTTGTCTTCGCCCAGCAGGGCCTTGAGCTGGGCCTCGGCCTCGGCGAAGCGGCCTTCGGCGAAGGCGGCCTCGGCGGCGTCCAGCGGGTTGGCGGCGGGGGCTGCCGGCGGCTGTACGTGCTGCTCCAGCATCTGCCGCACCGCCGATTCCGGTTGCGCGCCGGCGAAGCCGTCGACCGGCTGGCCGTCCTTGAACAGCACCACGGTGGGCAGGCTGCGGATGCCGAAGCGCATGACGATGTCTTGCTCGACGTCGCAATTGACCTTGGCCAGCAGCAGCTCGCCCTGGTAGGACTCGGTGACCTGCGCCAGCATCGGCATCAGCGCCTTGCAGGGCGCGCACCAGTCGGCCCAGAAGTCGACCAGCACCGGCTTGTGGAAGGAGTTCTGGATCACCAACTGGTCGAAGTCGGCGCTGGTGACGTCGAAGATGTAGGGCGTGTCGCTCATGGGGGCTCTCGTCGGGCGAAAGGGGCGAAGGATGCTGGTCACTATAAGTGGGGGCGCGGCGGACGGAAACAAGGCAATGCCGCACCGCGCCCTACGTCCCAGTAGGAGCGCGCCCTGCGCGCGAATCGCGGGCAGGGCCCGCTTCCTACAATTCCAGGAACGCCCGTAGGATGGGTTGAGCGAAGCGATACCCATCACCATGGCCCGATGGGTTTCGCAAGCTCAACCCCTCCTACGAAAAGCACCTCGACGCAGACGGTTGCTCCTACAGGGGGCGGCTGGCGTGATAGAGGCTGACCTTGCGGAATTCGTGGGGCTCGGCCAGGTCCGGCCAGGTGCAGGCGTCGAGGATGTCCAGGCGCCGGTACAGCGGGTGCTGGAAGTCGCGCACCCGCGAGTCGGCCACCAGGGCCTCGCGGCCCTTGCCGAGGAAGGCGTCGAGCAGCGGCAGGTTGGCGCGGTCGTAAAGCACGTCGGCGACCAGGATCAGGTCGTAGCGGTCCTCCTCGCCGAAGAAGTCTTCCGAATAGCTCAGTTGCACCCCGTTCAGCTCGGCATTGGCACGGCTGGCGGCCAGAGCCAGCGGGTCGAGGTCGCAGGCCACCACTTCGGCGGCGCCGGCCTTGGCCGCGGCGATGGCGGCGATGCCGGAGCCGGCGCCGAAGTCCAGCACGCGCTTGCCGGCCACCCACTGCGGGCGCTCGGCCAGCCAGCGCGCTAGGGCCAGGCCGCTGGCCCAGCAGAAGCACCAGTAGGGCGGTTCTTCGAGGATGCGGCGGGTCTCGTCGGGGCTGAACTGGCGGTCCATGTTCTGCGCATCGATCAGCCACAGCGCGATGTCGGTGCCGGGCAGGCGCTCGGCGCCCAGGCGGGCGTCGCCGAGCAACTCGCCCAGGGCCTGTTGCAGGTCCTGCGGGGCCTTCATGGCGCCGGCTCCAGGCGCAGCTCGCCGAGGGCCTGGGACTGCCCAGGGGCGATGGTCAGCGGGCGCAGGCGCCAGGCCAGCTGGCCGTTCTGCGCCACCCGCGCATGCAGTTCGATGCGCCCGCCGCTGGGGAAGTCGCTGGGGTCGTAGCGCAGGCTGAAGGGCAGGGCGCCGCCATTTCCCACCAGCTCCAGGCTGGCCAGGGCGCGCTGCGGGCGGTCGCGTTCGTCCATCAACAACAGGGCCAGTTCCACCTCGGCGCCATCGGGCAAGGCGCCGCGGCTGCTGGTGAGCACCCCGGACAATTCGCGCTGGTTGGCCGGCAGCGGCGTCGCGACGGCCTTGGCCGGGGCGCTGGCGGCGGGAGGCTGCGGAGCGGGTTGCTTGCTCGAACAGGCGGCCAGCAGGGCCAGGGCGAGCAGGCAGAGAAGGCGGTGCGGCATGGGCGATTTCCCTCGCGGCGGTTTCCAGGGCGGCGCCTGTATAGCGTAAAGCCTGCGGCTTGTCTCGGGGAGCGCGGCGCCGGATGTTTCGTCGAACGGCCGGTCGAAGGGCCCGGGCGGATGGGGTACCATGAGCCACCATTTCGTAGGGCCATTCTCTGCCATGCATTGTCCCTTCTGCGGTGCCCACGACACCAAAGTCATCGATTCCCGCCTGGTCGCCGAGGGCGACCAGGTCCGCCGCCGCCGCGAGTGCCTGGCCTGCGGCGAGCGCTTCACCACCTTCGAGACCGCCGAGCTGGTCATGCCGCGGCTGATCAAGCAGGACGGCAGCCGCCAGCCGTTCGACGAGGACAAGCTGCGCGCCGGCATGCAGCGCGCGCTGGAGAAGCGTCCGGTCAGCGTCGAGCGCCTGGAAGAGGCCATCGCCCACATCAAGCACAAGCTGCGCGCCACCGGCGAGCGCGAGGTGAAGTCGCGGGTGCTCGGCGAGCTGGTGATGGCCGAGCTGCAGAAGCTCGACGAGGTGGCCTACATCCGCTTCGCCTCGGTGTACCGGCGCTTCCAGGACCTCAACGAGTTCCGCGAGGAAATCGAGCGCCTGGCCCGGGAGCCGTCCAAGGAATGAGCGCCGTCGACCAGGCCTGGATGGCCCGCGCGCTGGAGCTGGCGCGCAAGGGGCTGTATTCCACCCACCCCAACCCCCGCGTCGGGTGCGTGCTGGTCAAGGGCGGCGTGGTGGTCGGCGAAGGCTGGCACGTCCGCGCCGGCGAGCCCCATGCCGAGGTCCACGCCCTGCGCCAGGCCGGCGACAACGCCCGTGGCGCCACCGCCTACGTCACCCTGGAGCCCTGCAGCCACTTCGGCCGCACCCCGCCCTGCGCCGATGCCCTGGTGAAGGCCGGCGTCGCCCGTGTGGTGGCGGCCATGCAGGACCCCAACCCGCAGGTCGCCGGGCAGGGGCTGCGGCGCCTAGCCGAGGCCGGCATCGAGGTGGCCTGCGGCGTGCTGGAGGCCGAGGCCCGGGAAATCAACGCCGGCTTCATCAAGCGCATGGAGACCGGCCTGCCCTTCGTTCGCGTCAAGCTGGCGATGAGCCTGGACGGGCGCACCGCCATGGCCAGCGGCGAGAGCCAGTGGATCACCGGCCCCGCCGCGCGCCGTGCCGTGCAGCGCCTGCGGGCGCGCTCCAGCGTGGTGCTCTCCGGCGCCGACACCGTGCTGCTGGACGCTGCCCGCCTGACCGTGCGCCCCGACGAGCTGGGCCTGGACGCCGAACAGACCGCCCTGGCCGCCGCGCGCCAGCCGCTGCGCGTGCTGGTGGACGGCCGCCTGCGGGTGCCGACCGACGCTGCTTTCTACCAGGCCGGCCCGGCGCTGGTGGCCAGCTGCGCCGAACGTGAAGGTTTCGCCGCCGAGGGCCGCGAACTGCTGGTGCTGCCCGGCGCCGACGGCCATGTCGACCTGGCGAAGCTGCTCGCCGAACTGGGCGCGCGCGGCGCCAACGAAGTGCTGGTGGAAGCCGGCCCGCGCCTGGCCGGGGCCTTCGCTCGCCTGGGGCTGGTGGACGAGTACCGGATTTTCGTCGCGCCCAAGCTGCTGGGCTCCAGCGCCCGGCCGCTGCTGGAGTTGCCGCTGGAGAAGATGGCCGAGGCGCGCGAACTGAAGATCGCCGACATCCGCGCCGTGGGCGACGACTGGCTGGTCACGGCGCGGCCGGTCTGACGGAATCGTCTGCGCTACCCCCTGCGAATGCGGGGGGAGAGCAAACTGAACCTTCCGACTTGCGCCGGCCTGTGGTAAAACGCCACACGCGGTCAACGCTGTAACGGCCGCGATTGACGTTCTCAGGGCGGGGTGCAAGTCCCCACCGGCGGTGATGGCGCGCAACGCGTCGAGCCCGCGAGCGCTTGCCACGACCGGCTTACCGCCGCAGCGGCAAGGTCAGCAGACCCGGTGCGATCCCGGGGCCGACGGTAACAGTCCGGATGAAGAGAGAACGGGATGAACCTGCGCAAGGTGCGCCTGCACGCCTGCGCGTCGTGTCCCTTCGATCGGTATGCCCTGTTTTTCCCAAAACAGGAGTTCCAACACCATGCACCACCCCTTCGTTTCCACTGCGCTGGCTCGCGCCGGCCGGCACGCCTGCGCGCAACCGCATTGCGCCGTCCGGGAGGCCCCATGTTCACCGGCATAATCGAAGCCATCGGCAGCATCCGCTCGATCACCCCCAAGGGCGGTGACGTGCGCCTCTACGTGCAGACCGGCAAGCTCGACCTCGCCGACGTCAAGCTCGGCGACAGCATCGCCGTCAACGGCATCTGCCTGACCGCCGTGGAGCTGCCCGGCGACGGCTTCTGGGCCGACGTCAGCCGCGAGACCCTGGCGCGCACCGCCTTCGCCCAGCTCAAGGTCGGCAGCCGCGTCAACCTGGAGAAGGCCCTGACCCCCACCACCCGCCTGGGCGGCCACCTGGTCAGCGGCCATGTCGACGGCGTCGGCGAGATCGTCAAGCGCGAGGATAACGCCCGCGCCATCCAGTTCACCGTGCGCGCCCCGCGCGAGCTGGCCAAGTACATCGCGCTGAAGGGCTCGATCACCGTCGACGGCACCAGCCTCACGGTCAACGCGGTGAACGGCGCCGAGTTCGAGCTGACCATAGTCCCGCACACCCTGCTCGAGACCATCATGGGCGACTACCGCGCGGGCCATCAGGTGAACCTCGAGGTCGACCTGCTGGCGCGCTACCTGGAGCGCCTGCTGCTCGGCGACAAGGCCGCCGAGCCCGCCGCCAGCGGCATCACCGAAGCATTCCTGGCCGAAAACGGCTTCATGAAGCATTGATAGGAGCTGCCCAGATGGCACTCAACAGCATCGAAGAACTGGTCGAAGACATCCGCCAAGGCAAGATGGTCATCCTCATGGATGACGAGGACCGCGAGAACGAAGGCGACCTGATCATGGCCGCCGAGTGCGTGCGCACCGAAGACATCAACTTCATGGCCAAGTACGCCCGCGGCCTGATCTGCATGCCGATGACCCGCGAGCGCTGCGAGCGCCTGGGCCTGTCGCTGATGGTGCAGCGCAACGGCTCGGGCTTCGGCACCAAGTTCACCGTTTCCATCGAGGCCGCCGAAGGCGTCACCACCGGCATCTCCGCCGCCGACCGCGCTCGCACCGTGCAGGCCGCCGCCGCGAAGGAAGCGGTGGCCGCCGACATCGTCAGCCCCGGCCACATCTTCCCGCTGATGGCCCAGCCCGGCGGCGTGCTGGCCCGCGCCGGCCACACCGAGGCGGCCTGCGACCTGGCGCGCATGGGCGGCTTCGAGGCCTCCGGGGTGATCTGCGAGATCATGAACGACGACGGCAGCATGGCCCGCCGCCCGGAACTGGAAGCCTTCGCCGAGCAGCACGGCATCAAGATCGGCACCATCGCCGACCTGATCCACTACCGCCTGATCCACGAGCGCACCGTCGAGCGCCTCGCCGAGCAGCCGCTGGATACCGAGCTGGGCCAGTTCAACCTGATCACCTACCGCGACTCGGTGGAGGGCGAGGTGCACCTGGCGCTGACCCTGGGCGAGATCTGCGCGGAAGAGCCGACCCTGGTGCGCGTGCACAACATGGACCCGCTGCGCGACCTGCTGATGGTCAACCAGGCCGGACGCTGGAGCCTGCGCGCGGCCATGGCCAAGGTGGCCGAGGCCGGCAGCGGCGTGGTGCTGCTGCTGGGCCACCAGATCGGCGGCGAGGACCTGCTGGCCCACGTGCGCGAGATCGCCGCCAGCGCGCCGGCGCCCAAGCCCACCACCACCTACAGCACCGTCGGCGCCGGTTCGCAGATCCTCCGCGACCTGGGCGTGCGCAAGATGCGCCTGATGTCGGCGCCGATGCGCTTCAACGCGATATCCGGTTTCGACCTGGAAGTTGTAGAATACCTGCCCGCCGAATGAACCCGCGCCGCCGTGCCCTGGCACGGCGGCGTTGTTCTTCTAGCCTAATTTCGCGGAGCGTCGCCGACGCTCCGGCTCTTTAACAGACGAGACCTGCCCATGACCCTGAAGACCATCGAAGGTACCTTCATCGCCCCCAAAGGCCGCTTCGCCCTGGTGGTTGGCCGCTTCAACAGCTTCGTGGTGGAAAGCCTGGTGCAAGGCGCCATCGACGCGCTGGTGCGCCACGGCGTCGCCGAAGGCGACATCACCATCATCCGCGCCCCGGGCGCCTTCGAGATCCCCCTGGTAGCCCAGAAAGTCGCCCAGCGCGGCGAGTTCGACGCCATCATCGCCCTCGGCGCGGTGATCCGCGGCGGCACCCCGCACTTCGAATACGTTGCCGGCGAGTGCACCAAGGGCCTGGCGCAGGTTTCCCTGCAGTTCGGCGTGCCGGTGGCCTTCGGCGTGCTGACCGTCGACTCCATCGAACAGGCCATCGAGCGTTCCGGCACCAAGGCCGGCAACAAGGGCGCCGAGGCCGCGCTGTCCGCCCTGGAAATGGTGAGCCTGCTGTCGCAGCTGGAGGCCAAGTGAGCAGCAACGACAACGGCGCTCCGTCCAAGCCGGCCAAGCCCAACAAGATCGCCATGCGCCGCAAGGCCCGCAGCCTCGCGGTGCAGGCCCTGTACTCCTGGCAGATGGCCGGCCAGCCGCTGAACGAGATCGAGGCGACCTTCCGCACCGACAACGACTTCAGCGACGTCGACGGCGCCTACTTCCACGAGATCCTCCACGGCGTGCCGCGCCTGAAGACCGAGCTGGACCAGGAATTCACCCCCTGCCTGGACCGCCCGCTGGAAGAGATCGACCCGGTCGAGCTGGCCATCCTGCGCCTGGCCACCTACGAGCTGCGCAACCGCCTGGACGTGCCCTACAAGGTGGTGATCAACGAAGGCATCGAGCTGGCCAAGACCTTCGGCGCCACCGACGGCCACAAGTTCGTCAACGGTGTGCTGGACAAGCTGGCGCCGCGTCTGCGCGCCGCCGAGCTGCGCGGCGCCAAGCGCTGAGTCCGCCGCAAGGCATGGGTGAGTTCGAACTGATCCGCCGCTATTTCGCCGCGGCCGCCTGTGCGGCCGCGGCCGATGGCGTGGCCCTGGGCATCGGCGACGACTGCGCCCTGCTGGCGCCGGCCGCCGGGCAGCAACTGGCGGTGTCCACCGACACCCTGGTGGCCGGCGTGCATTTCCCCGCGCTGTGCGATCCCTTCCTGCTCGGCCAGCGCGCCCTGGCGGTTTCCGCCAGCGACCTGGCGGCCATGGGCGCCGCGCCCCTGGCCTTCACCCTCGCCCTGACCCTGCCCGAGGCCGACCCGGCCTGGCTGGAAGCCTTCGCCCAGGGCCTGAACCGCATGGCCGCGGCCTGCGGCCTGGCGCTGGTCGGCGGCGACACCACCCGCGGCCCGCTGAGCATGACCCTCACCGTATTCGGCCAGGTGCCCGTTGGCCAGGCGCTGACCCGCAGCGGCGCCCGCCCCGGCGACCTGCTCTGCGTCGGCGGCCCGGTCGGCGAGGCCGGCGGCGCCCTGGAGCTGGTGCTCGGCCGCCTGGCCGCCGAACCCGGAGTGGCCGAGCCGCTATTGGCGCGCTACTGGGCGCCGCAGCCGCAACTGGCCCTCGGCGAGGCCCTGCGCGGTCGCGCCACGGCGGCGCTGGACGTGTCCGACGGCCTGCTCGCCGACTGCGGCCACATCGCCCGCGCCTCCGGCGTGGCCTTGATCATCGAAGCCGAACGCCTGCCGGCCAGCGCGCCGCTGGAAAGCCTGCTGGGCGCCGAGCGCGCGCTGCAGGCCAAGCTCGGCGCCGGCGACGACTACGTCATCGCCTTCACCCTGCCGCCCGCGCAGTTGCCGGCCCTGCAGGCGCAATGGCCGCAGCTGGCGGCCATCGGCCGCGTCGAGGCCGGCAGCGGGGTGCGCGTGCTGGACGGCGCCGGCCACGACATCACGCCGCGCCAGGGCGGCTACCTGCATTTCACGGAGTGACCGCAGTGCCCGAACATCCCGACCAAGCCCCCGCCCAGCCCGTGCCGCCGTCGGTCTGGCGCAACCCCTGGCATTTCCTGGCCTTCGGCTTCGGCTCCGGAACCCTGCCCAAGGCGCCGGGCACCTGGGGCTCGCTGGTGGCTATCCCCTTCGTCCCCCTGTGGCAGTTGCTGCCGGACTGGGGCTACTGGCTGATGCTGGGGCTGACCATGCTGTTCGGCTTCTGGCTGTGCGGCAAGGTCGCCGACGACCTGCGCGTGCACGACCACGAAGGCATCGTCTGGGACGAGATGGTCGGCATGTGGATCACCCTCTGGCTGGTGCCCGAGGGCTGGTGGTGGCTGCTGGCGGGCTTCCTGGTGTTCCGCTTCTTCGACATCCTCAAGCCCTGGCCGATCCGCTGGGTCGACCGCCACGTCCACGGTGGCGTGGGCATCATGCTCGACGATGTCCTCGCCGGGGTCTTCGCCTGGCTGGCCATGCAGGGCCTGGTCTGGGCCTGGGCCACCTGGCTGCTCTGACGACAGCCGCCCTGACAACAGCCGACTTCATCACTGACGGCGCAGCGGCGCCGGTGTAACGTGGCGCCACCCTCGCGCCAGCCGACAAGGAGCCCCACCATGCTGCGCCTGCTGCCCGCCCTGAGCCTCGCCCTTGCCGCCAGCGCGGCCCTCGCCGCCCCGCAGGTGTGGGTGGTGGGGCTGTTCCCCAACGCCGCGGTGGTCAACATCGACGGCCAGCGCAAGTTCCTCCGCGTGGGCGAGACCGGGCCGCAGGGCGTGCAGGTGGTCAGCGCCGACGCGCACAAGGCGGTGCTGCGCGTCGAGGGCGTGGAACGCACCTACGAACTGAGCCGCGAATACAACGCCAGCGGCTACTCGGCCCCGGCGCCGGTGCAGGAAATGAGCATCGCCCGCGGCACCGGCGGGCATTACTGGGTGTCCGGCTCGATCAACGGCCAGAACGCCCAGTTCCTGGTCGACACCGGCGCCACCACGGTGGCCATGAACGAAGCCCAGGCGCGGCGCCTGGGCATCGACTACCGGGTGGTCGGCAAGCCCATGGTCGCCTCCACCGCCAGCGGCACCGTCAAGGGCTGGCGCATCAGCCTGAACAGCGTGAAGCTCGGCGGCATCGAGGTGCTGGGCGTCGACGCCAGCGTGCTGGAAGGCGAGTTCCCCACCGAGATCCTGCTGGGCATGAGCTTCCTCAACCGCGTCGGTTGGCGGGAGGAGCAGGGGATGATGTATATCCAGTCCAAACACTGAGAGCCCCTCCACAGCCTGCTGCGCGTCGGCATAACTGCGTTGGGAACAGGTTCGAAATGCTCATTTAGCGGCATGAACTGCGCTTCCGAACCTGTTCCCGCCTTGTTCTGCTCCAGCTTGCGAGGCGGTGAAGGGACTCTGCCAGATCGCCGATCCATCGATGGCTTCGATAGCCAAGTTGCGGATTTCGCAATGACGGCGGCCCCGGCACTGCTGTTACAATGCCGGCTCCTTACTACTGTCTGACTTTCAGGAGTTTCCGGTGTCCGTCGTGTTCGTCGCCGCCTCCAAGCTGCCCACTCCCTTCGGCGAATTCACCATGCATGGCTTCCTCGACGAGGAAACCGGCAAGGAACATGTCGCCCTGACTATGGGCACCCTCGACGACGGCCAGCCGGTGCTCGGTCGCCTGCATTCCGAATGCCTGACCGGCGATGCCCTGTTCAGCCTGCGCTGCGACTGCGGCTTCCAGCTCGAAGGCGCGCTCTCGGCCATCGCCCGCGAAGGCCGCGGCGTGCTGCTGTACCTGCGCCAGGAAGGCCGCGGCATTGGCCTGCTGAACAAGATCCGCGCCTACGCCCTGCAGGACGAAGGTGCGGACACGGTCGAAGCCAACCTCAGGCTGGGCTTCGGCGCCGACCAGCGCGATTACGCCATGTGCCTGCCGATGCTGCAGCACCTGGGCGTCTGCTCGCTGAAGCTGATGACCAACAACCCGCGCAAGGTCAAGGCGCTGGAAGGCTACGGCCTCACCGTGGCCGAGCGCGTGCCCCTGCAGAAGGGCCTGAACCCGCACAACAAGCGCTACCTGGCGACCAAGGCCGGCAAGCTCGGGCACATGCTCGGCGAGCTGCACCAGGGCGAGGCGGAGATCGAGGCGCAGTGAACCGCGCCGCCGAGTTCGGCCGCCTGGGGCGTCTGTGGTGGCTGCACCTGGTCCTGGCCCTCGGGCCGCTGCTGGCGCTGCTGCTGTGGGGCTTCGAGATCGACGCCCTGGCCGTGCTGGCCACCCCGCTGTACGTCGCCGCGCTGGTCTCGATGTACTTCACCCTGCCGCTGTTCCGCCGCTACAAGCTCGCCCTGATCGACGCCGGCAAGGCCCGTGACACGGCCGAAGAGCCCGCCGCCTGGGCGGAGCTGGCGCGCACCTGGCGCAACGGCGTCCTCGGCGCCAGCCTGCCGGCCTGGATCGGCGTGCTGGCGTGTTTCACCGACCTGTCCGGCGTGGCGCTGATCCTCCTCGTGCTGACCAGCCTGCTGATCCTCTGGCTGTACCGCCTGCCGCGCCAGTTGCTCTGATGCGCCTGCTCGTTGCCGTCCTGCTGCTATCGCTAGGCCTGCCGGCACTGGCGGCGCAGCGGGTGGTGAGCCTGTCGCCCTCGATGACCGACAGCGTCCTGGAACTGGGCGCCGGCGCGCGCCTGGTGGGTGTGCTCGACGGCGACGAACGCCCGGCGCAACTGGCGGCCCTGCCGTCGCTGGGGCGCTACGGGCAACTGAACCTGGAGCGCCTGCTGAGCCTGCGGCCGGACCTGGTGCTGGTCTGGCCCGGCAGCATTCCCGATGCGCAGATGGCGCGGCTGAAGGGCCTGGGCCTGAAGCTCTACGTCGCCGAGCCGCACCGGCTGGAGGATATCCCCAGCCAACTGGAAGAGCTGGGTGCGCTGCTCGACGCCCAGGACAAGGCCACGGCCCTGGCCGCCAGCTTCCGCCAGCGCATCGCCGAACTGCGCCGGCAGTACGCCCGCGAGCACCCGCTGCGGCTGTTCTACCAGGTATGGAACCGCCCGCTGTACACCCTGGGCGGACGCCAGGTGGTCAGCGACGCCCTGCAGGTCTGCGGCGCGCGCAACCTGTTCGACGACCTGCAGCAGCCGGCGCCGCAGGTGGGCATGGAAGCGGTGCTGGCCCGCGATCCGCAAGTGATATTGGCGCCCAATGCCGAACAGGCGGCGCAATGGCGGGCCATGAAGCAACTGAGCGCAACGCGCCTGAATCAGCTGTGGGTGCTGCCCGACCGCAACCTGGAGCGGCCGAGCTACGCCATGCTGGCCGCCACCGAAAAACTCTGCCGCCTGCTCGCCAAGGCCGAGCCGTAGGGCGGATAACCGTTCGCGGTTATCCGCCGATACACCGGGACCACAGCCAACGCCCAGGCCAATCCCGGAGCCGCCGGGAAGCGAGGTCAAACGGCGGATAACGCCGTAGGCGTTATGCGCCCTACGCCCATCGCAGGCGTGGGCGGCGTACCGTGCCTCCCCGCCGCTCAGAACCCCTCCAGCACGATCTTGCCCTTGGCCTTGCCGCTCTCCAGCAGCGCGTGGGCGCGGCGCAGGTTGGCGGCGTCGATGCGGCCGAAGTGCTCGCCCAGGGTGGTGCGCAGCACGCCCTGGTCGACCAGGCTGGACACGCGCTGCAGCAGGCGGTGCTGCTCGATCATGTCGTCGGTCTGGAACATCGAGCGGGTGTACATGAACTCCCAGTGCAGCGACAGGCTCTTCTGCTTGAGCAGGCTCACGTTCAGGTTCGCCGGGTCGTCGATCAGGCCCAGGCGGCCCTGCGGGCGCAGGCTGGCGACTATCTGCTGCAGGTGGCTGTCGGTGTGCGTCAGGCTGGCCACGTGGCTCACCTGGCCGATGCCGATGCGCTGCAGTTCCTCGCTCAGCGGCTTGCCGTGGTCGATGACGTGGTGGGCGCCGAGGTCGCGGACCCATTCCCGGGTTTCCGCCCGCGAGGCGGTACCGATCACGGTTACGCCGGTCAGGTGCCGGGCCAGTTGGACGAGGATGGAGCCCACGCCGCCGGCGGCGCCGACGATCAGCAGGCTCTGCCCGGCGCTGCCCGGGCCCTCGGCGATCTGCAGGCGTTCGAACAGCAGTTCCCAGGCGGTGATGCTGGTCAGCGGCAGGGCCGCGGCCTGGGCGAAGTCGAGGCTGGCCGGCTTGGCGCCGACGATGCGCTCGTCCACCAGCTGCAGTTCGGCGTTGCTGCCCGGGCGCGTCAGGTCGCCGGCGTAGAACACCTCGTCGCCCGGGCGGAACAGGCTGACCTCGCTGCCCACCGCGCGGACCACGCCGGCGGCGTCCCAACCCAGCACCTTGTATTCGCCGGCCGCAGGCTCGGCGCGCTGGCGCACCTTGGTATCCACCGGGTTGACGGAAATGGCGCGGACCTCCACCAGCAGGTCGCGCGGGCCGGGCGTCGGCTCCGGCAGCTGGATGTCGAGCAGGGCGTCGTCGGCGTCGATCGGGCGGCTGTGGGTGTAACCGATGGCTTTCATGGCGGCTCCTCAGTCGATGCGGTTCATCAGGCGGATGTCGAGTTCGGCCAGGTCGTCCCGGCTGGCGGCGACGAAGGCCTGGAAGTGCTCGCTGGCCTCGTGCTCGGCGAGGGCCGCCTCGTCGCGCCATTGCTCGATCATGTAGATCAGGTCGGCGTCCTTGCGGTCGCGGTGCAGGTCGTACTGGATGCAGCCGGGCTCGGCCCGCGAGGGCAAGCGCAGCTCGGCCAGGCGGGCCTGCAGGGCGTCGGCGCGGCCGGGCTTGGCGCGGATGATGGCGATCAGGGTGAGGGGGCTGCTCATCGGGACTCTTCCTTGCGGCAGTGGGGGATGGGCGCATCCTCCGCTCTTTCGTTGTGAAGAAAAACCAGGTAGGAAGAAAGTCTCTTTCAAAGGAAAATTGAAAATGCTGCGTTTCGACGACCTCCAGCTGTTCGTCCGCACCGCCGAACGCGGCAGCCTGTCCGCCGCGGCCCGCGAGCTGGAGGTGTCGCCGGCGGTGGCCAGTGCCGCGCTCAAGCGCCTGGAGGGCGCCCTGCAGGCGCGCCTGTTCGCCCGTTCCACCCGCAGCCTGCGGCTGACTGCCGAGGGCGAGTTGTTCCTGGCCCATGCGCGGGCCTCGCTGCAGAGCCTGGAGGAGGGGCGCCAGTTGCTGGCCGGCGGGCGCAGCGAGATCGCCGGGCCGCTGCAGGTCTCGGCGCCCTCGGACCTGGGGCGCAACGTGCTGCTGCCCTGGCTCGACGAGTTCCAGGCGCAGCACCCGCGGCTGGTTTTGCGCCTGCTGCTCAGCGACCGCCAGGCCGACCTCTACCGGCAGCCGGTGGACGTGGCCATCCGCCTCGGCCAGCCGCCGGACTCCAGCCTGGTGGCGCTGCCCCTGGCGGCGGACAACCGCCGCGTGCTGTGCGGCGCGCCGGCCTACTTCGCCCAGCATGGCCGGCCGCAGCGGCCGCAGGACCTGGCCCGGCACAACTGCCTGCTGTACATGCTCGGCGGGCGTGTGCACGAGCGCTGGCGCTTCGGCGACGAGACGGTCGAGGTGGGCGGCGACCGCGTCAGCGACGACGCCGACGTGGTGCGGCGCTGGGCGGTGGCCGGGCGCGGGCTGGTCTACAAGTCCTGGCTGGACGTGGCCGCCGACGTGCGTGCCGGGCGCCTGGAAGTGGCCCTGGCCGACCACAGGGGCGAGGCGGCGCCGCTGAACCTGTTCTGCACCCACCGCGCGCAGCTGAGCCCGCCGGTGACCCTGCTACGCGAGTTCGTCCAGCAGCGCTGCGCCGAGCATCTGCGCGGCGCGCCCTGGCGTTGAGGCTCAGAGCGGGGTGTAGCGCGCCACGGCGTGGCTGAGGTTCCAGCCGACCGAGACCGAGAACACCAGCAGCAGGGCCGGCACCAGGCACCACCAGATGCGCTTGGGCAGGGCCGGCAGTGGCTGGCGCAACTGGCTGGCCCAGAGCGCGGCGGCGCAGACGGCGGCGGCGAGCAGGGCGCCGGCGATCACGTCGCTGGGCCAGTGCGCGCCCAGGTACAGGCGCGAGCCGGCGATCCAGGCCGCCGGCAGCATGGCCAGCAGCAGCCAGGTCAGGCGCACCCGCGGCGAGCCCTCGCGGCTGGCCAGCACGCCGAGCACCAGGAAGCAGGCGAAGGACGCCGAGCTGTGCCCGCTGGGCATGCTGAAGGCGCTCAGCGGGTCGGCGATCACCTCCGGGCGGGCGCGGCCGAAGAAGTGCTTGAGGGTGGTGTTGAGCAGTGCCGTGGCCAGCAGGGTGCCGCCGGCGAACAGCGCATGGCGCCATTTGCCCAGGCCCAGCAGTAGGCCGCTGACGACGATGCCGACGATCACCTGGGTGCGGAAGTCGCCCAGGCGCGTCACCGCCACCATGATCTGGTTCAGCAGCGGGCTGCGTTCCTGCTGGATCAGCGTCATCAGGCCGTGGTCGAGGGCGTCCAGGTGCGGCCAGCCGATCAGGATGCCCAGCAGCAGGGCGGCGCTCAGCCCGGCGGCGATCAGTGCGGTGCCGTGGCGCCGCTTCAGGCAGGCATGGATCAAGGCGCCGCCGAGCACGGCCAGGCCGCCGGCGACCACCGCCATCTCCGGCCAGAAGCCTTCCGGCAGTGGCAGGCGCAAGGCCGCGCCTGTGGTCCAGCCGGGCAGCAGGTAGGCCACCGACCAGCCGGCGGCGGCCAGGATGGAGACCGCCAGGAAGCGCCCGAAGGGCATGTCGAGCATGCCCGCCACCAGCGGCAGGAACGGCCGCAGGGCGCCGATGAAGCGGCCCACCAGCAGGCTGGTGACGCCGTAGCGGGCGACGAAGCCTTCGGCGCCGGCCAGCCATTCCGGATGGTGGCGCAGCAGCGGCAGGCGGCGGATGTCCTGGTGGAAGCGGCGGCCGAGGAAGTACGAGCAGAGGTCGCCCAGCAGGCCGCCGGCGAAGGCCAGCAGCAGCGTCTGCCCCAGGCCCAGGGCGCCGCCGCCGGCCAGCACGGCCACGGCGAAGAGCATCACCACGCCGGGCAGCACCAGGCCGACCACCGCCGCGCATTCGAGGAAGGCGATGAGGAAGACCACCAGCCCCAGCCATTGCGGGTGGCCGGCGATCCATTGGTTGAACAGGTCCAGGCTCATGTGCGGTGCGCTTCCGAGCTGTCCAGCAGGTAATAGTCGCGGCCTTCGACCTGGCCGCGGCGCAGCGGGTTTCGCGTGCAGAAGGGCGCGAAGGCGGCGTCGACGAAGCGGTACATCAGGTGCTCGTCGCGGCCGTGGGGGATGCCCAGGCGGGTGGTCTGGATGACCTGGGCCGGGGTGTCGCCGACGTCTTCGACGAACAGCCGCTGCACGTCGAACTGCCTGGCGTCCCAGTCCGGCACCTTGAGGCCCATGGCCTTGCACAGCAGGGTCTGGCCGGCGCAGAGCTTGCCCAGCGGGCGCTCGCTGCCATCGGCGGCGGGGTTGAGCTGGCGCATGCGGGCCAGGGCCTCGTCGCCGCTGACGCGGTCCATCCACGGGTGGCCGGACTTGATCAGCACGGCATTGCCGGCGCCGCCTGCGCTGAAGTTCAGCGAGTCGCCGCCGCGCGCGTAGTACATGTAGATGTGCCCGCCGTCGAGGAACAGCGCCTTGCGCTTCTCGGTGTAGCCGAGCGAGGCGTGGCTGCCTTTCTCGGCCAGGTAATAGGCTTCGGTCTCGATGATCCGCGTGGACAGCCAGAGCTCGCCGACGCGGTGACGGATCACCTTGCCCAGCAGCTGGCGCGCCACCAGCAGGGCGTCGCGGTCGAAGAAGGAATGGGGCAGTGGCCGCGCTTCGGGCCAGGGCAAACCAAGGATGGGATCGGCAGGCATGGGATTGTCGTGGGTACCAGGGCGCTCTTAGGCTGGCGGATGATAACAACAAGAGACTGAATCATGGCTGAACGCATCCGCGCCGACAGCGCGCACATCACCCCCAGTGCGCACTACACCGGCTATGTCTGGTTCCGCCACAAGCTCGCCGAGCCGGCCTTCGCCACCGCCTTCGGGCGCTGGGTGCACGGCTGCGTGGCGCCGATCGCCTGGGGCGCGCGCCTGGGCTTCGGGCTGAACATCGAGGACTTCCTGCTGCAGCGCCACCTGCTGATAGACGCGCGCCTGCGCCAGGCCATCGAGCAGCGCGGCGTCACCCAGGTGGTGGAGATCGCCTGCGGCCTGTCGCCGCGCGGCAGGCGCTTCCGTCAGCGTTACCCACAACTGGACTACCTGGAGGCGGACCTGCCGCCCATGGCCGCGCGCAAGTCGGCCCTGCTGCAAGGGCAGGGCTGGCTGGACGAAAGGCACCGGGTGCACCCCGTGGACATCCTCGCCGAACAAGGCCCGCATACCCTGGCCGCGCTCTTCGCCCAGCTCGATCGCCAGCGCCCCGTGGTGGTGATCACCGAGGGCCTGGTGAACTACTTCCAGCGCCCGCTGATCGAGGGCTTCTGGACGCGCCTGGCGGCGGTCCTGGCCGACTTCCCGGCCGCCACCTACCTCACCGAACTCTACCCCGACCTGCGCGAACACCCGCGCTACCGGCAGATCCGCTGGGGCGTCGGCCTGATCGGCCGGCTCACCCGCGGCGGCTACCCGCTGCACTACCGCAGCGAGGCGGAAATAGCCGCGGCCTTCCGCGGCTGCGGCTTCGCCGGCGTGGAAGTGCTCGATCCACAGGTGCACGGCGCCGAGTTGTGCCTGCCGCGCGGACGGATGCCGAGCCTGGTGCGCGTCATCGAAGCCCGCATTTGAATTTGGACGAAACAGGAGAGGAACTGTCGCTATCTTGGGCATGGATATGATTTGACGAGATTTCCTACAAATTGAATCCGCTGTTCCCTTTGATATTTGCGACTCATGTATAGGGTTGTGTTCTGTTCTTTATTTTTCTTTTGTGCATGCGGAAATTTTTTGTTGTTGGCGTATGTAATTAATTATTTCTCTCACCTTGCTTGCCTTTCTTGGTGAAAGATCAATTCAATCATTTTCTTCTGTTTTTCTTCTAATGGGCATTGTCTGTTCCGCGTGGCCTGATCTTTCGTCTTGAAATACTTCTTTACATGCGTCTGACATCGCTCCGTGGGCCGATGGATTTACCACTGTGTGGTCGGTCAATTCAGCACATGGAGGTAGGCGTATGCACAGGTTCACTCTGCTTGCGGTCGCGGTCATGGCGCCGTTCACGGCCCAGGCCTGTTCGTTGAGTTTCACCTCTCCAGGGGATGGCGCAACGGTTCGCAGTCCGGGTATTACCGTCTATGGCCAGGGCGGTGCGAATGCCCAGGAAGGCGATCAGGGAACGGTGACTGCCACGCTCAATGGCGTCCCCTTTTTCAACTATTCCGGCTCATTTACCGCTGCGGTTTCCTTTCTCGAGAGTCGCGGTGTGCCGGTCAGGCTGAGGCCTGGGCAGAATTTTCTATTCGTCAGCGGTAGCGCGGGTAGTTGTTCCGCATCGGACACCATGACCGTGACCTACGATCCCGAGGTGACCCAGGCGAAGAACAAGGGGGAGCCACCTCCGGAAACCTGCATCGGGAATCCGATCAACCTGGCCGTCGGGAACAAGTATCAGCGGGAGGTCGACTATCTCGACAAGTCTTCGCCGCTCATGGAGTTCGCCAGAGCGTACAACAGCTTCGACGGATACTGGCGGCATAACTTCTCGACGCGCCTGGTCGTGGGAAAGACCAGCATTCGCCTTGTCCATGCGGACGGAAGAGAAGTCGAATTTGCACTGGCCGGTAACGTGGCCACACCTCCGGCCAATGAGTTGGGCAGCTTGAAGCATGAGGCGGGACAATGGCTGTTCGCCTCGGCTGACCAGGAGCAGGGCGCGTTCGACGGGCAGGGGCGCCTGTTGTCCTGGCGGGACGCATCGGGGAGAGGCGTGGCGCTGGATTATTCGGCCGCGGAGATAACGGTCACGGATGATCATGGCAAAAGCTTCAGGTTCACCCAGGACGAGAAGTATCAGCCATTGTCCTTCGTGGCAGCGGACTCGACGGTGGATTATGCCTATGACTCGACCAGGCGCCTGGTCAGCGTCAAGCGATCCGGCCAGGGCAGTACCGGGGAACGCCGCTACCTCCATGAGAACAAGCTGTATCCCCGCTTCCTGACCGGCATCGTCGACGAAAACGGAGTCCGCTACGCAACCTGGACATACGACGGCCAGGGGCGTGCCATTTCCAGCGAGCACGCCAATGGCGCCGAGAAAATCGTTCTGGCGTACAACCAGGACGGTTCGACCACGGTCACCAACGAATACGGCAAGAAGGCCACCTACCGTTTTCAGGTGATCCACGGGATTCGCAAGCTGGTGGCCGTCGAGGGCGAGCCTTCGCCGAACTGCCCTGCCAGCAACTCCACCTTCGCCTACGACGAGCGCGGTCTTTTGACGCGTCGTACGGACAACAACGGCAACGTCACCCTCTACGAATACAACGAGCGCGGACTGGAGACCTCCCGCCGCGAAGCGCTGGGCACGCCCCAGGAACGCACCATCCTCACGCAGTGGCATCCCCGCTTCTACCTGCCTAGCCAGGTGGAGGAGCCCGGACGAACCATCCGCTACCAGTACGACGAACAAGGGCGGCAGATCAGCCAGAGCTTTTCCACTCACTGAACAAGGATGTCGATCATGCGTAAGCCATACAGCTTCCGGCTTGGGGCTCTCGCCCTGGCCTGCACCTTGAGCCTGGGCATCCAAGCTGCCGAGCGCAGCTGGACCTACAGCTACAACGACCTGGGCCTGATCGAAAGCGCCGACGGCCCGCGCACCGACGTGCAGGACATCACCCGCTACAGCTACGACGCCAAGGGCAACCTCACCGCCGTGACCAACGCCCTGGGCCACGTCACTCGCCTGGCCGACCACGACGAGCGCGGCAACCCCGGCACCCTCACCGACGCCAACGGCGTGGTCAGCACCCTGACCTACAGCGGCATCGACGCGCGTCTGGCCTCCATCGGCAGCGCCGGCAGCACCACCCGCTTCGAGTACGACGCGATCGGGCAGATCACCCGCCTGACCCGCGGCGACGGCAGCTGGCTGGCCTACACCTACGACGACGCGCGGCGCCTGGTGGCCATCGCCAACAACCTCGGCGAGCGTCTGGAATACGACGTCGACGCCCAGGGCAACCGCACGGCGCAGCGGCTGAAGGACGCCAGCGGCAGCCTGGTGCGCCAGCAGCAGTGGGTGTACGACGAACTCGGCCGGCTGCTGCGCTCGGTCGGCGCCGCCGGCCAGACCCACAGCTACCGGTACGATCTCAACGACAATCCCACCGGCCGGACCAACCCGCGCCAGTACGCCAGCACCCAGGCGTTCGATGCCCTCGATCGCCTGGTCAGCCATACCGACGCCCTCGATGGCGTCACCCACCTGACCTACGACGCCCAGGACAACCTCACCCAGGTCAGCGATCCCCGCGGCGTCACGACACGTTACCGGTATGACGGACTGGGCAACCTCACCCAGCGCATCAGCCCCGACAGCGGCGCCACCCACTTCGAGTACGACGCCGCCGGCAACGTCATCCGCCAGACCGATGCCCGTGGCGTGGTGGTGGAGTTCAGCTACGACGCCCTGAACCGCCTGAGCGAACGCCGCTACCCGGCCACCCCGGCCTTCGACGTGCGCTACCAGTACGACGGCAGTGCCGACGGCAACCACGGCATCGGCCGCCTGACGGCCATCGAGGATGGCAGCGGCCGTCTCGCCTATCGCTATGACGCGCGCGGCAATCTGGTGCAGCAGACGCGCAGCCTGAGCATCAACGGCCAGGTACTGGAAGAGTCCCTGAGCTTCCAGTACGACGCCGCCGACCGCCTGGTTGGCATCGGCTATCCGTCCGGCTACACCCTCGGCTACCCGCGCAATGCCGGCGGCCAGGTGAGCAGCGTCACCCTGGGCGTAGGCAGCCAGGCGCCCCTCGTCCTGGCCAGCGATATCGCCTATCTGCCCTTCGGCCCCCTGCAACGCCTGAGCTGGGCCAACGGCATCAGCCTGGCCCGCGAGTACGACCAGGACTACCAACTGGTCCGCCAGCGCATCGGCCCCTGGCAGAGCGACTACCGGCACGACGCCAACGGCAACATCACCCAACTGGCCCACAGCCTCTGGGGCACGCTGGACTACCAGTACGACCCCCTGGACCGCCTGACCACGGAACGCAGCAGCCAGGCCGAGCGCCGCTACGGCTACGACGCCGTGGGCAACCGCACCGAGAAGAGCGCCACGCGCCTGGCCGACGGCGAATCCCTGCAGGACAGCTACCGCTACGCCAGCGACAGCAACCGCCTCACCGCCCTCAATGGCCACACGGTGACCAGCGATGCCGCCGGCAACCTGCTCCAGGACCGCGCCAGCCGCCTGCTCGGCTATGACGCCCAGGGCCGCCTGGCGAACGTGCGGATCGACGGCCAGGAAGTCGCCCAGTATCGCTACAACGCCCACGGCCAGCGCATCGCCAAGCTGACCGCGCAAGGCTTCACCACCTACCTCTACGGTCCCGACGGCCAACTGCTCGGCGAAGCCGCCTACGACCGGAATGGCCAGTCCCGCCGCGAACAGTACTACCTGTGGCTCAACCGCCTGCCCCTGGCCACCCTGAGCACGGCCTACGACGACCAGGGCCATCCGGGCAACCCCCGCGTGCTCTACCTGCACAGCGACCACCTCGACACCCCTCGGCTGGCCAGCGACGACGACCAGCGCCTGGCCTGGCAATGGCAGTCCGACGCCTTCGGCAACGGCCAGCCCAGCAGCCCGGACAACACCGTAGTGAACCTGCGCTTCCCGGGGCAGTACTACGACGCCGAGAGCGGCCTGCACTACAACTACTTCAGGGATTACGACCCGCAGATCGGACGGTATGTGGAGAGTGATCCGATTGGGCTTGAGGGTGGTTTGAACACCTATGGCTATGTGTTTGCCAATCCGCTCATCTACGCTGATTATTTCGGGCTTGCTGTAAAATGCAAAACCATTCTTAAACTGCCATATAACGACATCCAAGCTTGCACAAAAGATAATAGTCTCCCAAGCGAACAGGACGCTAAAGATGCTACGCGGATGTCTAAAAAAGAACTTGATCAGGCATGTAAGAATAATGGCTATAAGGATGCTCATGACATGAAAAGAGATTTGCAGCTAGACTCTAAGTACGACATTTTTGTGGACAAGCATGGGAATATGTACGCCGGCCCCCGGCAGGGTACAGGAATTCCCCAATATCTGAATATGAACACACAGGGTTGGTGAGTTTGTAATGGATAGCTCTCTGCAAATTGATTTTCAGCTTCTAGGGACTACAGTATCTCCGAAGGATATTTCTAGGATCATTGAAATAGTCCCGGATACGGCTCTGCTGCAAGGTGAACGAAATCCCACCCGCGGATTGCCGCGACAGAACGTTTGGTCTGTCAGGTCAAGATCTAAATCTAGTGATCTTGTTGATCACTGGAAAAGCCTGGAAGCGGCCTTGCTCAAGGCCAAGGAAAAGATCAGGAATATAGCAAGGACAGGTAAGGCAAAAATAACCATCATAGTTTCTGATGGGGACAGAATTCCGCCGCTCACCATACCTCCTGCTATGTCCGAGTTTGCTGGGTTTATAAAGGCCGAAATAGATATCGATCATCTTCAATGATAACGCCTATTGCGCGGTGCAGAAGGCTGTGGTCTATAGACTTCGATTGCTAATAGTCCATTTCATGATTTCTGGAGGTGGTTCAAATTTTGATGTGGGAATAGAGGGTGGAAGCCTAACTAAGGATTAGCTGATGTCTTTTATGTATTTGAAATTGAGTTTATTCCGACGGAAGTGGTGCTCGTTTTGACGTTTCTGTGCGGTTTTTTTTGTGTAAAAATTTTCTGGTGCTGTAAAGCGCTGAACAAGGCGCTCTGCTTGTTAATTTAAGAGATTTATAAAGTAAATATGGCTACGATCTATGACTTGGAGTTAAAGTTTTTGCTGAGGGAGGAGGTTGACCTGGAATTATTGGTCTCTATGGTGGGTGAGAGTTTAAAGCTCTCAGGCTGTGAGGTTTCTATATTTTTGGGTGATTTTCTATTGTCGGATTTTGAGGTTTTTAATAGGAATGTCTGTGATCGACTTGTGCCGTTTTTAGGTGTTAATTGGGCTGGAGGGTGTTTGAGAGTTGGGGTTTTCTATGATTTGAGTGAGTCGATCGTGTTTCCTATGAAATATGGTTTGGAATTAATGCGTCTTTTGGTGAGCATGAACTTGAGCATCGAGTGTGTGGGCTATCCATGTGATGGATAATGGACGATCGATTTAGCGCTGAGGTCTGTGCAGAAACGGTGCGGGTAGAAAGCCACCGTGGCCCAAATGGCAAGACAATACGAGCATCTCGGATGCTACATGGGAGTTTTTTCCAGGCCACGCTATGAGGGGCGCGCCCTGTCTTGTATTTAAGCGAATACGTAGGGACGCACGACCGTTTGTGATCTTGCGCCATCCGGTATCAGGCCGCGCAGGCCCCTTGCTGCAACGGCACCACCAGCTCCGCCAGGCTGGCGCTGGCGCGAGGATCGCCGTGGGGGAAGATGAAGGCGACGCCGTCCGTGGTGCGGCGCAGCGGCAGGATGTCCAGTTCTTCCACGCCGGGGATGGCCAGGCGCCAGCCGCGTTGCGGCAGTTCCGGTGGCAGGTCGGCGTGGGCCAGGCCGCCGAAGTAGCCTATTTCCATCAGTTCGGCGCGCCATTGCCCGCCGTCGGCGTGGCGCAGCAGGGCGCGGGGTTGCGGTGGTGCCAGGCGCGGTTCGAAGCGGCGTTCCAGGTGCGGCAGCTGCTGGCGCTGGAAGCGCGTGCTGCCGGCGGCGTTGAGTGGTAGCGGCTGGCCGTCGAGGAAGGGTGTGTACAGTCGGGCGCAGGCGCCGCGGCGTTCGAACTGGGCCAGGTGGTCGGCGTCGTGGATCAGGGCGAACTGGGCGTCGGCGCAGGCGAGGGCGAATTCGGCGTGTTCCCAGGGTTGGGTGAAGTGGTCGTATTCGCCGGCCAGCACCAGGGTCGGGCATTGCGGGTGGCGCTCGAAGCCGCCGAAGGCCAGCAGGCGCCGGCTGTTCTGCCGGTAGCGTTCGACTTCCGCCGGCATCAGGCGCTGCAACTGGCGCAGCAGGGCCTTGCGGAACACCGGGGAGACGCCGGTATCGGCCAGGCGCAGCGGGTTGACCAGGCCGGTCAGCACGCCGTTGGCGAAGGCTTCGTGCTGGCCCAGGTCCAGGCGCGCCAGGGCTTCTTCCAGCAGGGCGCGGGCGCCGGGGCGGCCGAAGGCGGTGATGCCGGCCAGCAGCAGGCGCGCGCAGCGTCCGGGGTGGCGGGCGGCGAAGAGGGCGGCCAGGGCCGAGCCGTAGGACAGGCCGATGGGCATCAGCGGTGGCAGGCGCAGCGCCTCGGCGAAGGCGGCGATCAGGTCAGCCAGGTCCTCCAGGCTCAGCTGCGGCGCCAGTTGCAGGTTGCCGCCCTGGCTGGGCAGGTCGAGGAGGATCACCGGGTGCTCGGCGAGCAGCTCGCTGACTTCGCCGGCGAAGGAGCGGAAGCTCTGGAAGGCGCCGCCGAGCAGCAGCACCGGCGGGCGCGGGTCGTCCGCGCGGTGGGCGAAGGCCTGGTAGTGGAGTTGCCAGCCGTCCAGTTCGAGCACCGCCGGGGCGGCGGTGAGGGCCTGGGCGCTGTAGTCGGTGCGGTAGCGCATGGCGAATCTCCGGCGGTGTTCCGCCTCTTGTTGTTCTTCCCTGGCGTGCCGGATGGCGAACGGCTGGCAGTGCGCGGCGGGGTGGCTCCAAGGTAGACAGAGGCCGGCCTTTTGTTTACCCAACCTTCGGGCGGGGGAAATCGCAACGCGCTGTTGCGGGTGTCACCGTTCCGCGGCCGGGGCGCGGCCCGCGGCGCCCGGGCGGCGTTACCGGCGCGCCGGTGGGACGCCCTGTCTACCGGCTGGCTGCTGTGGCTGGGCGGGCGCAGGCGGGGTCGCTATAATCGCGCATTTCCCTCACGCAGACGCGTACGAACCATGACCGAGTCCGTCCTCGACTATATGAGCCGCCTGGGCCGCGCCGCCCGTGAAGCCTCGCGCGTGCTCGCGCGGGCCTGCACCGCGCAGAAGAACGCCGCCCTGCTGGCCGCCGCCGATGCCCTGGACGCTGCCCGCGAGCAGCTCGCCCAAGCCAACGAGCAGGACCTGGCCGCTGGCCGGGCCAATGGCCTGGAGCCAGCCATGCTCGACCGCCTGGCGCTGAGCCCGGCGCGCATCGACGACATGATCGAGGGCCTGCGCCAGGTGGCCAAGCTGCCGGACCCCATCGGCGAGATCCGCGACATGCGCTTCGTGCCCTCGGGCATCCAGATCGGCAAGATGCGCGTGCCCCTGGGCGTGGTCGGGATCATCTACGAGTCGCGGCCGAACGTGACCATCGACGCCGCCAGCCTGTGCCTGAAATCGGGCAACGCCACCATCCTGCGCGGCGGCTCCGAGGCCATCCATTCCAACCAGGCCATCGCCCGTTGCATCCAGGCAGGCCTGGCCGCGGCCGGCCTGCCGGCGAGCGCCGTGCAGGTGGTCGAGACCACCGACCGCGCCGCCGTGGGCGCGCTGATCAGCATGCCCGAGTACGTCGATGTGATAGTCCCGCGCGGCGGCAAGGGCCTGATCGAGCGCATCAGCCGCGAGGCCAAGGTGCCGGTGATCAAGCACCTGGACGGCATCTGCCACGTGTTCATCGACGAGTCGGCCGACCTCGACAAGGCCATCCGCATCGCCGACAACGCCAAGACCCAGCGCTACGCGCCGTGCAACACCATGGAAACCCTGCTGGTGCACAAGGCCATCGCCGCGCGCGTGCTGCCGCCGCTGGCCGCCATCTACCGCGACAAGGGCGTGGAGCTGCGCGGCGATGCCGCCACCCGCGCGCTGCTGGGCAGCGACGTGCTGGAGGCGACCGAGGAAGACTGGCGCACCGAGTACAACGCGCCGATCCTGTCGATCCGCATCGTCGACGACCTGGACAGCGCCATCGAGCACATCAACACCTACGGCTCGCAGCACACCGACGCCATCGTCAGCGAGAACTTCAGCAACGCCCGGCGCTTCCTCGCCGAGGTGGACTCGGCTTCGGTCATGGTCAACGCCTCGACGCGCTTCGCCGACGGCTTCGAGTATGGCCTGGGCGCGGAGATCGGCATTTCCACCGACAAGCTGCACGCCCGCGGCCCGGTCGGCCTGGAAGGCCTGACCAGCGAGAAGTACGTGGTCTTCGGCGACGGGCACGTGCGCACCTGATGAGTAAACGGCAAGCGCGGCGGATCGGCCTCTTCGGCGGCACCTTCGATCCGGTGCACATCGGGCACCTGCGCAGTGCGCTGGAAACCGCCGAGCTGCTGGGCCTGGACGAGCTGCGCCTGCTGCCGGCGGCGCGCCCGCCGCACCGCGAGACGCCGCAGGTCTCGGCGCAGCAGCGCCTGGCCATGGTCGAGCTGGCGGTGGCCGGCGTCGCGCCCCTGACGGTGGATGCCCGCGAGCTGGCCCGCGACAAGCCGTCCTACACCATCGACACCCTGGAATCGCTGCGCGCGGAGTTGGGGAGCGAGGCGCAGCTGTTCCTGATGGTCGGCTGGGATGCTTTCTGCGGCCTGCCCACCTGGCACCGCTGGGACGAACTGCTGCAGCACTGCCACATGCTGGTGCTGCAGCGCCCGGATGCCGACGTGGAAGCGCCGGAAGCCCTGCGCGATCTGCTGGCGGCGCGTAGCATGGCCGACCCCAACGCCCTCGCCGGGCCGGCCGGGCAGGTCACTTTCATCTGGCAGACGCCCCTGGCGGTGTCGGCCACCCAGATCCGCGCCCTGCTGGCGCAGGGGCGCTCGCCGCGCTTCCTGGTGCCGGACGCGGTATTGAACTACATCGAGGCGCACGGGCTGTACCGCGCGTCCCTGGCAAACTAGAGAGTCATTCAATGCAAACCGAACAACTGGTCGAGCTGGCCGTCGCCGCTCTGGAAGACATGAAAGCGCAGGACATCACCGTCCTCGACGTGCGCGACAAGACCAGCATCACCGACGTCATGGTCATCGCCTCCGGCTCCTCCAGCCGCCAGGTCAAGTCGCTGGCCGACAACGTCCTGGAGAAGGTCAAGGAACAGGGCGTCAAGCCGATCGGCAGCGAAGGCCAGGAAGGTGGCGAATGGGTGCTGATCGACCTGGGCAACGTCGTGGTCCACGTCATGCAGCCGGCCACCCGCCAGTTCTACGACCTGGAGCGCCTCTGGCTCGGCGCCGAACAGAGCCGCGCCCATCACAGCGGCGAGTAAGCGCCCTTGCGCCTGCGTCTGATCGCGGTCGGCTCGCGCATGCCGCGCTGGGTCGAGGAGGGCTGGCAGGAGTACGTCAAGCGCCTGCCCTCGGAGCTGTCCCTGGAACTGGTGGAGATCCCGCTGAACACGCGCGGCAAGAACGCCGACGTGGCGCGGCTGATCCGCCAGGAAGGCGAAGCCATGCTGGCCAAGGTGCAGCCCGGTGAACGGGTGGTGACCCTGGAAGTCGAAGGCAAGCCCTGGAGCACCCCGCAACTGGCCGCCGAGCTGGACCGCTGGCGCCTGGACGCGCGCACCGTCAACCTCATGGTCGGCGGCCCGGAAGGGCTGGCGCCGGAGGTCTGCGCGCGCAGCGAACAGCGCTGGTCGCTGTCGCCGCTGACGTTGCCGCACCCGCTGGTGCGCATCCTGGTGGGCGAGCAGATCTACCGCGCCTGGACGGTGCTGTCCGGGCACCCCTACCACAAGTAGTCGTAGCCGTACCCGATGCCGCAGCCGATACAACTCAAGGACCACGAGAAGGACGCCCGCCTGGTGCGTCGCCGGGTCGTCGTCGGCGCGGTGGCGATCTTCCTCCTGGCCCTGGTGCTGGTGGCGCGCATGTACCACCTGCAGGTCACCCAGTACGAGTACCACTCGACGCTGTCGGAGAACAACCGCGTCCACGTCCAGCCGATCCCGCCGAACCGCGGCCTGATCTACGACCGCAACGGCGTGCTGATCGCCGACAACCGCCCCAGCTTCAGCCTCACGGTCACCCGCGAGCGCACCGAGAACCTGCAGCAGGAGCTGCAGGCGCTGGTGGAGATCCTCGGCCTGACCGAGGAGGACAAGGCGATCTTCGAGAAGCGCATGAAGCAGGGCCGGCGGCCGTTCGAGCCGGTGCCGATCATGTTCGAGCTGTCCGAGGAGCAGATCGCCCGCATCGCCGTGAACCAGTACCGTCTGCCGGGTATCGACGTCACCGCGCAGTTCGTCCGCCACTATCCGCTGGGCGAGCACTTCGCCCATTCGGTGGGCTACGTCGGGCGGATCAACGAGGCCGAGCTGAAGGTGCTCGACCCGGTCAACTATTCCGGCACCCACCACATCGGCAAGACCGGCGTGGAGAAGTTCTACGAGGCCGAGCTGCACGGCACCGTGGGCTACGAGGAGGTCGAGACCAACGCCCGCGGCCGCGTGCTGCGCGTGCTCAAGCGCACCGACCCGGTGCCGGGCAAGGACATCGTCCTGAGCATCGACAGCAAGCTGCAGGCCAAGGCCGAGGAGGCCCTGGGCGGGCGCCGCGGCGCCATCGTGGCGATCCAGCCGGCCACCGGCGAGGTGTTGGCGATGGTCAGCCAGCCCAGCTACGACCCCAACCTGTTCGTCACCGGCATCAGCTTCAAGGACTACTCGGCGCTGCGCGATTCCATCGACCGCCCGCTGTATAACCGCGTGCTGCGCGGCCTGTACCCGCCGGGCTCGACGGTGAAGCCGGCGGTGGCCCTGGCCGGCCTCGATGCCGGAGTGGTCACGCCCAGCTCGCGGGTCTTCGACCCCGGCTACTACCAACTGCCCAACTACGACCACAAGTACCGCAACTGGAACCGCTCCGGCGAGGGCTGGGTGAACCTGGAGACGGCGATCATGCGTTCCAACGACACCTACTTCTACGACCTCGCCCACAAGCTCGGCATCGACAGGCTGCACGACTACATGAGCCGCTTCGGCTTCGGCCAGCGCGTGTCCCTGGACATGTACGGCGAGTCGCCGGGGCTGATGCCCTCGCGCGAGTGGAAGCGCGCCACCCGCCGCCAGGTCTGGTTCCCCGGCGAGACGCTGATCCTCGGCATCGGCCAGGGCTACATGCAGTCCACGCCGCTGCAGCTGGCGCAGATGACCGCGCTGATCGCCAACCACGGCAAGTGGATCCGCCCGCACCTGGCCAGGACCGTCGACGGCCAGCCGCCGGTCGACCCCGAGCCGATGCCCGACATCGAGCTGCGCGAGCCGGGCAACTGGGAACTGATCGACTCCGACATGCAGCAAGTGGTGCACAATGCCCGCGGCACCGCGCACAAGGTCGGCGCCGCCTCGGTCTACCGCATCGCCGGCAAGTCCGGTACCGCGCAGGTGGTGGCGATCAAGCAGAACGAGCGCTACGACCGTTCCAAGCTCAACGAGCGCAACCGCGACCACGCGCTGTTCATCGGCTTCGCCCCGGCGGACAACCCGCAGATCGCGGTGTCGGTGATGGTGGAGAACGGCGAGTCCGGCTCCGGCGTCGCCGCCCCCGTGCTCAAGCAGGTGATGGACGCCTGGCTGCTGGACGAGAGCGGCAAGCTCAAGCCCGAATTCGCGCCACAGGTGGCGGAGGCGCCGAAGCCATGAGCATGAACATGAACCCCAACTTCGACCGCACGCTGTCCAACGAGGACGTGATGAAGCGGCGCGCCAGCCTGCTGCAGCGGCTGCACATCGACGGCCTGCTGCTGCTGCTGTTGCTGGTGCTGGGCGCGGCCGGCCTGTTCGTCCTCTATTCGGCCAGCGGCAAGAGCTGGGACCTGCTGCTCAAGCAGGCCTCGTCCTTCGGCCTGGGCCTGGTGATGATGTTCGTCATCGCCCAGATCGAGCCGCGCTTCCTGGCCCGCTGGGTGCCGCTGGGCTACCTGATCGGGGTGCTGCTGCTGGTGGTGGTGGACGTCATGGGCCACAACGCCATGGGCGCCACGCGCTGGATCAACATCCCCGGGGTGATCCGCTTCCAGCCCGCCGAGTTCATGAAGCTGTTCATGCCCATGACGCTGGCCTGGTACATGTCCAAGCGCAACCTGCCGCCGAACCTCAAGCACCTGGCGATCAGCCTGGCGCTGATCGGCGTGCCCTTCGTGCTGATCCTCAAGCAGCCGGACCTGGGCACCGCCATGCTGGTGCTGGCCTCCGGCGCCTTCGTGCTGTTCGTCGGCGGCCTGCAGTGGCGCTGGATCCTCGGCGCGGTGACCGCGGCGGTGCCAGTGGCGGTGGCCATGTGGTTCTTTGTCATGCACGATTACCAGAAGCAGCGGGTGCTGACCTTCCTCGACCCGGAAAGCGACCCGCTGGGCACCGGCTGGAACATCATCCAGTCAAAAGCGGCCATCGGTTCCGGCGGCGTATTCGGCAAGGGCTGGCTGCTGGGCACCCAGTCGCACCTGGATTTTTTGCCGGAAAGCCATACGGACTTTATCATTGCCGTGCTCGGCGAAGAGTTCGGCCTGGTGGGGGTATGCCTGCTGCTGGCCCTGTACCTGATGGTGATCTACCGCGGGCTGGTGATCACGGCGCAGGCCCAGACGCTGTATGGCAAGCTGCTGGCCGGCAGCATCACCATGACCTTCTTCGTGTACGTGTTCGTCAACATTGGTATGGTCAGCGGGTTGCTGCCGGTCGTGGGGGTTCCGCTTCCCTTCATCAGCTACGGCGGAACTTCGCTGGTGACGCTGATGTCAGGGTTCGGGGTTTTGATGTCGATTCATACGCACCGGAAATGGATCGCCCAGGTTTGAAGAAGAAACGTTGAGACCAGAGTGAAGAAAGGAATGCAGATACTGCGCGAGTGGGCCGTCAGGGGTGTCCATTGGGTGGGGCTGGCCGGGGCCATCGGCTTCGGCGGCGCCGCCCAGGCGGGCGACTACGACGGCTCGCCCCAGGTCGCCCAGTTCGTCGGCGAGATGACCCGCGACTACGGCTTCGCCGACGAGCAGCTGCTTTCGCTGTTCCAGGACGTCGAACGCAAGCAGTCGATCCTCGACGCCATTTCCCGGCCCGCCGAGCGCGTCAAGCCGTGGAAGGACTACCGGCCGATCTTCCTCACCGACGCGCGCATCAAGCGCGGCGTGGAGTTCTGGAACCAGAACGCCGAGGCCCTGGCCCGCGCGGAGAAGGACTACGGCGTGCCGGCCCAGTACATAGTGGCGATCATCGGCGTCGAGACCTTCTTCGGCCGCAACACCGGCAACTACCGGGTGATGGACGCGCTGTCCACCCTGGCCTTCGACTACCCGCCGCGCGCCGACTTCTTCCGCAAGGAACTCAAGCAGTTCCTCCTGCTGGCCCGCGAGCAGCAGGTCGACCCGCTCGGCCTGAACGGCTCCTACGCCGGCGCCATGGGCCTGCCGCAGTTCATGCCCAGCAGCTTCCGCGCCTACGCCGTGGACTTCGACGGCGACGGCCACATCAACATCTGGACCGACCCGACCGATGCCATCGGCAGCGTCGCCAGCTACTTCAAGCAGCACGGCTGGCAGGCCGGCGAGCCGGTGGTGTCGCAGGCCGAGCTGAGCATGGACAGCGCCCAGGACGCCATCACCCAGGGCCTGGAGCCGCAGATGAGCCTCGGCCAGCTGCGCGCCGCGGGCTGGCGTACCCATGACGTGCTGCGCGACGACCTCAAGGTCACCGCCATCCGCTTCGAAGGCGCCGACGGCCCCGAATACTGGGTCGGGCTGCCCAACTTCTACGTGATCACCCGCTACAACCGCAGCGCCATGTACGCCATGGCGGTCCATCAGCTGGCCGGCGAGATCGTCCGGGCGCGAGGTGTCCAGTGAACCAGCGACTGAAGCGACCGCGCTTCTGGTCGGCGGCGGCGTGCTTCGGCCTGAGCGCCGTGCTGCTCGCCAGCTGCACCAGCTCCCGGGCTCCGCAACCGGCGAAAAGCGGTGGCCTTTCCGGGCCGATGGACTACAACCGGCCGCACCGCGACGGCGCCCCCTGGTGGGACGTCGACGTATCGCGCATCCCCGATGCCGTGCCGATGCCGCACAACGGCCCGTTCAAGAACAACCCCTACACCGTGCTGGGCAAGACCTACTACCCGCTCAGCGACGCGCGCGCCTACAGCGTGACCGGCACGGCGTCCTGGTACGGCACCAAGTTCCACGGCCAGGCCACCGCCAACGGCGAGATGTACGACCTCTACGGCATGACCGCGGCGCACAAGACGCTGCCGCTGCCCAGCTACGTGCGGGTGACCAACCTGGACAACGGCAAGAGCGTCATCGTCCGCGTCAACGACCGCGGCCCGTTCTATTCCGACCGCGTCATCGACCTGTCCTTCGCCGCGGCCAAGAAGCTCGGCTACGCCGAGACCGGCACCGCGCGGGTCAAGGTCGAGGGCATCGACCCGCAGCGCTGGTGGGCCGCCCAGGGCCGCCCGGTGCCGATGGTCCTGGCGCAGCCGAAGATGGCGCCGGTGCAGAGTGCCCCGGCGGCCGGCGCACAGCCCCAGGCGGTGGCCATGGCCCAGCCGATCGAGGTCTACACCCCGCCGCCGGCGCAGCACGCCGCACCCGTGGCGCCGGTGCAGGTCGACTCAAAAAAAAACGCTTCATTACCAGCCGCTGGCCTGTATCTCCAGGTGGGTGCCTTCGCCAACCCGGACGCTGCGGAACTGCTCAGGGACAAGATCAGCGGCATGACTTCGGCCCAGGTCTTTATCAGCTCGGTCGTGGTCAACAAGCAGACCCTGCACCGGGTACGCCTGGGGCCGATCGGAACGCAGGATGAAGCGGCGCGGATGCAGGACAGCATCCGCCTGGCCAACCTCGGCCAACCCAAGCTGGTGCGTCCGGACTGAACGCGGCGCACCGATCAAGCGGCACGCCAGAGGCCGCCCGGGAATTCCCCCAAGGGATTGTTTGACCATTAGTGAACCCAGAGAGACGGATGAATATCATCACCATCGCCAAACGCCTGTCCATGCTCGTGTTGCTCAGCGCCCCCGTGGCCGGCTGGGCGGCTGAATCCGTTGTCCCCGCCGCGCCGCAGCTGGCGGCCAAGGCCTGGGTGCTGATGGACGGCGCCAGCGGCCAGGTCCTGGTGGAGAACAACGCCGACGAGCGCCTGCCCCCGGCCAGCCTGACCAAGCTGATGACCGCCTACATCGCCACCAAGGAAATCGAGGGCGGGCGCATCGCCGAGAGCGACATGGTGACCGTCAGCGAGCACGCCTGGCGCACCGGCGGTTCGCGCATGTTCATCAAGCTGGGCTCGCAGGTGTCGGTCAGCGACCTGCTGCACGGCATCATCATCCAGTCGGGCAACGACGCCTCCGTCGCCCTCGCCGAGCACATCGCCGGCAGCGAGGACGCCTTCGCCGACATGATGAACAACACCGCGCAGAAGCTGGGCATGACCAATTCCCACTTCATGGACGCCACCGGCCTGCCGAACCCGGAGCACTACTCCTCGGCCCGCGACATGGCGACCCTGGCCCGCGCCATCATCTACGGCGAGCCGACCCACTACGCCATCTACGCCCAGAAGGAATTCCTCTGGAACAACATCAAGCAGCCCAACCGCAACCTGCTGCTGTGGCGCGACAAGACCGTCGACGGCCTGAAGACCGGCCACACCGAGGAAGCCGGCTACTGCCTGGTGGCCTCCGCCGTGCGTGACGGCCAGCGCATGATCGCCGTGGTGTTCGGCACCAACAGCGAGCAGGCCCGCGCCGCCGAGACGCAGAAGCTGCTGACCTACGGCTTCCGCTTCTTCGAATCGCAGACCTTCTACAAGAAAGGCGCCGAGCTGACCAAGGCCATGGTCTGGAAGGGCTCCGAGCATGAAGTGAAGGCCGGCCTGTCCGAAGACCTGACCATGACCGTGCCGCGCGGCCAGCTCAAGCAGCTGCAGGCCAACATGGTGCTGCAGCCGCAGCTGATGGCCCCGATCCAGCAGGGCCAGGTGATCGGCAAGGTGGAAGTGAAGCTGGGCGACAAGGTCGTGCGTACCTCCGACCTGGTGGCCCTGAACGCCGTGGAGGAGGGTGGTATCTTCCGCCGCCTGTGGGATAGCATCCGCCTGTTCTTCTACGGCCTGTTCAACTGACCGACGGTCCCCCGGGCTCGTACTTTTGTATACAAGCCCGGGAATTTCTACGCATGCGCGCGCCCGACTCAGGTAAAATGCGCGCCTGCGCCTGATCGACCTCCCCCGTGGCGTCGGCAGCCGTCAGGTCCGATCCATCCGGAACCTCCCGACCCGGGAGCTTCGTGCGGAGGCGGGCTACCCGCCCGCGACAGCCATGACTGAAACCACTGATACCAGCACTCCTCCCGCGCCCAAGATCGAGTTCCCCTGCGAACGCTACCCGATCAAGGTGATCGGTGACGCCGGCGACGGCTTCGCCGACCTGGTCGTGGAGATCATCCAGCGCCACGCGCCGGACCTGGACGTCACCACCCTGGTGAGCCGCGACAGCCGCAACGGTCGCTTCCTCTCGGTGCAGGTGCTGATCACCGCCACCGGCGTCGACCAGTTGCAGAACATCCACAGCGACCTGCGCGCCAGCGGCCGCGTGCACATGGTGCTGTGATGCCCGAGTCCGGTTCTTCCCTGGGCTTCCGCGAACTCGGCGTGCTGCCCTACGAGCCGACCTGGCACGCCATGCAGCGCTTCACCGCCGAGCGCGACGAGGGCACGCCCGACGAAGTCTGGCTGCTGGAGCACGAGCGGGTGTTCACCCAGGGCCAGGCCGGCAAGGCCGAACACGTGCTGATGCCCGGCGACATCCCGGTGGTCAAGGTGGACCGCGGCGGCCAGGTGACCTACCACGGCCCCGGCCAACTGGTGGCCTACCTGCTGCTCGACGTGCGCCGCTCGCACCTGGGCGTGCGCGAGCTGGTCACGCGCATCGAACAGAGCCTGATCGGCCTGCTCGAGGGCTTCGGCGTCAGCGCCGTGTCCAAACCCGACGCCCCAGGCGTCTACGTGGACGGCGCGAAGATCGCCTCCCTCGGCCTGCGCATTCGCAACGGCCGGTCCTTCCATGGCCTGGCGCTGAACGTCGACATGGACCTGGAGCCTTTCCGTCGTATCAATCCCTGCGGCTACGCAGGCATGGCCATGACCCAGCTGCGCGAGCTGGCCGGCCCCATCACCCTGGCCGAGGTGCGCGAACGCCTGCGCGGCGAACTCACCGAGCGTCTTGGCTACGCTGAACAGAAGACCCTAACGGGCGGGATCGAACTGAGATGAGCACTGTTGTGGAGACCCCGGGCCAAGGCAAGCCGGGCAAGGTGGAAGTCGGCGTGAAACTGCGCGGCGCCGAGAAGGTGGCGCGCATTCCGGTGAAGATCATCCCCACCGAGGAACTGCCGAAGAAACCCGACTGGATCCGCGTGCGCATCCCGGTCTCGCCCGAGGTGGACCGCATCAAGCAACTGCTGCGCAAGCACAAGCTGCACAGCGTGTGCGAAGAGGCCTCCTGCCCGAACCTGGGCGAGTGCTTCTCCGGCGGCACCGCGACCTTCATGATCATGGGCGACATCTGCACCCGCCGCTGCCCGTTCTGCGACGTCGGCCACGGCCGGCCGAAGCCGCTGGACGTGGACGAGCCGACCAACCTGGCCATCGCCATCGCCGACCTGCGCCTGAAGTACGTGGTGATCACCTCGGTGGACCGCGACGACCTGCGCGACGGCGGCGCCCAGCACTTCGCCGACTGCCTGCGCGAGATCCGCAAGCTGTCCCCCGGCATCCAGCTGGAAACCCTGGTCCCGGACTACCGCGGACGCATGGACATCGCCCTGGAAATCACCGCCGCCGAGCCGCCGGACGTGTTCAACCACAACCTGGAAACCGTGCCGCGGCTGTACAAGTCCTCGCGCCCGGGTTCGGACTTCGAGTGGTCGCTGGACCTGCTGCAGAAGTTCAAGCAACTGGTGCCCCACGTGCCGACCAAGTCCGGCCTGATGCTCGGCCTGGGCGAGACCGACGACGAGGTCATCGAGGTCATGCAACGCATGCGCGAGCACGACATCGACATGCTGACCCTCGGCCAGTACCTGCAGCCCTCGCGCAACCACCTGCCGGTGCAGCGCTTCGTCCACCCGGACACCTTCGCCTGGTTCGCCGAGGAAGGCGCGAAGATGGGCTTCAAGAACGTCGCTTCCGGCCCGCTGGTGCGCTCCTCGTACCACGCCGACCAGCAGGCCCACGGCGGCAAGATCGGCTGACCGGCGCCCGATACCCCGGCCGGCCCGCAAGGGGCCGGCCGTTCATCCTGCGAATTTTCCCCTCCCTGCGACACCTCTCTTTCCCCTCCGCGCCATACCCACGAACCGCGCTTGCCCCGGGCCTCTGTGCGGCCGGTCACAGATATGGCTTACGGGAATAGTGGCACATTGCCAGGAAATAAGTGGGGCTGAAGGCGCCTTTCCCTGACTGTATAGGGGAAAAGTTCGATTGGGCGTATAGGGCGTTTCCTACGTTTTTTGGGGGTTCCCTTACCTTAATTCATTTCCGAGTTTGTTCGACCATTTGTCCGGGCCTTTGAAGACGCCCTGACAACCAACGAGTCAGTGCCAGCCAAGCGCTGCCTGACGCCGTATCGACCTGGAGTTCGAACAAATGAGCAAGAAGCTAATCGCCGCCCTGGCGTGTCTTTCCGTGGCCGGCTTGTCCGGTGCGGCAACGGCTGCCGACGGTACCCTGACCTTCGAGGGCCTGGTCAACGCCAAGACCTGCACCCTCGAGCCTTCCAGCGCCAGCCAGCTCGTCACCCTGCAGCCGGTGAACGCCGACCTCCTGCAGGGCGCCGGGACGGTTGCCGGCTCGCAGACCTTCACCCTCAACACCACCGGCTGCGACGCCAATGCCATGGTCGCCGCGGTGTTCGCCACCGGCGGCAACGTCGACCCCGCCACCGGCAACCTGAACAACACCATCCCTCCCGCGAACGGCGGCACCAATGCGCAAGTCGCCCTGTTCCGCGCCGACGGCACCACCAAGATCGACCTGAGCGACATCTCCAGCTCCGGCGGCTACCAGGTGGAGTCCGGTGCCGACGGCAAGGCTTCCCTGGGGTTCGTCGCCAAGTATGCCGCGAGCAGTGCCACCACCACCCCTGGCGTACTGAAGACCAACCTGCAGTACACCATGAGCTACCAGTAAGTCCCGCTTCCCCCGGGAGGCGACTCCCGGGGCATCCACCGAGGTTTCCATGAGCATGCTGATTCGTGCTGTCGCAATGACGGCAGGGCTCGCCTTTGCCGCGTGCCTGAGCACTTCCGCCTGGGCCGCCGTCACCGTCCAGGGCACCCGCCTGGTCTACCCCGCCGGCGAGCGGGAAATCACCGTCCGCCTGAGCAACGACGGCAAGGTCCCGGCGCTGATGCAGATCTGGGTCGACGAAGGCGACATCCAGACGCAACCCCAGGATGCCGACGCGCCCTTCGTCATCACCCCGCCGATCTTCCGCCTCGACCCCGCCAAGGGCCAGTCGGTGCGCGTGGCCTTCAGCGGCGAGACGCTGCCGGACGACCGCGAGTCGCTGTTCTGGTTCAACGCCCTGGAGATCCCGCCGCTGCCGGACGCCAGCGAGCGCAGCTACATGCAGATCGCCGTGCGTTCGCGGCTGAAGCTCTTCTACCGCCCCTCGGGGCTGCCCGGCAGCGCCGCGGAGGCGGTGCGCAAGGTGCGCTGGCAGGTGCTGGAACAGGCGGGCAAGCGCGTACTGCGCGGGGAAAATCCCACGCCTTACCACGTCTCCTACGCCAGCCTGGGGCTGAAGCAGGGCGGGCGCGGCCACGATCTCGGCCCGGGCATGCTCAAGCCGTTCTCCCACGAGGACTTCGCCCTGCCCGCCACCCTGCAGGCCGCCGGCAGCACCCTGGAGTACAGCTGGATGAGCGACTACGGCGTCGCCACCGACGACAAGGTCAAGCTGCCGTGACCGGCATGGGCTCCTGCACAGGCTTCATCCGGCGCTGGAGCGGGCGGCGCGGGACCACCGTCGCCCTGGGCTCGCTCGCCGCCGCCCTGGCCGGCCTGCCGAGCCTCGTCGGCTGGGCGGACGACCAGCCGGTGCGCTTCGACACCGATTTCCTGCGCAACGCGCCGGGCCAGACGGTCGACCTGACGCGCTTCGAGCAGGGCAGCCCGGTGCAGCCCGGCAGCTACACGCTGGACCTGTACCTCAACGACAACTGGCAGGGGCGGCAGCGCGTCGAGGTGCGCGAGGACGCCAGCGTGTGCTGGGCGCGCGAGCAACTGCCGCTGCTGGGGCTGGCCATCGACCGCCTGCCGGCCGAGGCCCGCGAGGCGCTGCAGGCCGCCGACCCGGCGTGCATCGACCTCCAGCGCCTGATCCCGGACAGCCGGGTTGCGCCCGACCTGGCCGACATGCGCCTGGAACTGAGCATTCCCCAGGCCTACCTGCGCCGCACCCGTGCCGACCACGTCGACCCGCGCGACTGGGACCGCGGCATCACCGCGGCCTTCGTCGACTACAACGCCAATGCCTACCGCAGCGACGTCGGCGGCAGCAGCTCCAGCCAGTACTACGCCGGGCTCAACAGCGGGGTGAACCTCGGCGACTGGCGCCTGCGCCACAACGGCAGCTACAGCCGCTCCGACGGCGTTTCCGAGTACGACGCCATCAGCAGCTACGCCCAGCGCGACATCACCGCGCTGAAGTCGCAGCTGACCCTGGGCGAGTACTACACCCCAGCCGACCTGTTCGACAGCGTGCCCTTCACCGGCGTCCAGCTGGCCTCGGACGAGCGCATGCTGCCCGACTCGCAGCGCGGCTTCGCCCCGGCCATCCGCGGCACCGCCGAGACCAACGCCAAGGTCACGGTGCGCCAGGGCGGCAACATCCTCTACGAAACCACGGTGGCGCCCGGCCCCTTCATCATCGACGAGCTCTACGGCACCGGCTATGCCGGCGACCTGGAAGTCACCGTGACCGAGGCCGACGGCCGCGAACGGCGCTTCACCGTGCCCTTCGCCAGCGTGGCGCAGCTGCTGCGTCCGGGCGTGTCGCGCTACAGCCTCAGCGTCGGCGAATACCGCGACGAGCGCCTGGACGACGCGCCTAAGTTCCTCCAGGGCACCTACCAGCGCGGCCTGTCCAACCTGTGGACCGGCTACACCGGCGGCATAGTCGCGCAGAACTACCTGGCGCTGCAGGGCGGGGTAGCGCTGAGCACGCCGGTGGGCGCCTTCGCCTTCGACGTCACCCGCTCCAGCGCCTCCGGCCTGGACCCGGTCCACGGCCTGGGCGGCGATGCCAGCGGGGAGAGCTACCGGCTGAGCTACAGCAAGCTGGTGGAGTCGACGCGCACCAACTTCGCGGTCGCCGCCTACCGCTTTTCCAGCGAAGGCTACCTGGGGCTGGGCGAGTTCGCCGAACTGAGCGACGGCTCCGGCGGCACCGGGCGCTTCCGCCAGCGCAACCGCCTGCAGGCCAACATCAGCCAGCCCCTGGCGGACGGCTGGGGCAGCTTCTACCTCAGCGGCTCGGCGCAGAACTACTGGAACGTCGACGCCGGCAGCGACCTCAGCTACCAGGCCGGCTACAGCAACGGCTGGCGCTGGGGCAGCCTTAACCTGTCGGCCAGCCGCACCCGCTCGCAGTCCGGGCAGAGCCAGAACCAGTACATGCTCAGCCTGTCGCTGCCCCTGGGCCGCGCGCCCAGCTCGCCCTACCTGAGCAGTTCCTACAGCCGCACCGACAACGGCGCCAGCGATGCCCAGCTCGGCCTGTCCGGCTCCCTCGGCGAGCGCAGCGCGTTCAGCTACGGCGTCTACGCATCGCGCAGCCGCAACGACGGCGGCAGCAGCACCAGCAGCGGCGCCAACGCCCAGTATCGCGCCTCGGCCGCCTCGCTGTCGGCCAGCGTCAGCGATGGCGATGGCTACCGGCAACTGGGCGTGGGCCTGTCCGGCAGCCTGCTGGCCCATGCCGGCGGCATCAACTTCAGCCCCGACCAGGGCGAGACCAAGGTCCTGGTCGAGGCCCGCGGCGCCAGCGGCGCCGGCCTGGTCAACAGCACCGGCGCGCAGGTCGCCGGCAACGGCTTCGCCTTCACCAGCGGCCTCACCCCCTACCGGCGCAATCGCGTGGGGCTGGACCCCAAGGGCCTGGGCGAGGACGTCGAACTGCAACTGACCGAGCAGACGGTGGCCCCGCGCTTCGGCTCGGTGGCCCTGCTCAAGTACCCGACGCGCAACGGCCAGCCGCTGCTGCTGACGCTGCGGGACGAGGACGGCGGCAAGCTGCCGGTGGGCGCCGAGGTGCTGGATGCCGAGGGTACCAGCCTGACCCTGGTGGGGCAGGGCAGCCGCGTGTTCCTGCGCGCCGAACAGGCGCAGGGCGAACTGCTGGTGCGCTGGGGAACCAGCCCCGACCGCCAGTGCGCGGCCGCCTACCAACTGCCGGAAGCGAAGGCCGAAGGCCAGCCGTTCTTCCGCCTCGAGGCGCTCTGCCGCCGATCCGCCAACTGACAGGTGGGCGCCCGGCGTCCACGGAGACTCCCCATGCTGAGAACAACCCTGTCGCTCTGCCTGCTGCTGTTCGCCGCGCCCTCGGCCTGGGCTTCCTGCGCCTTCGTGCCGGGCTACATGACCTCGGTCTTCAGCGTGCCCATCGATAACGTCCTGGCCGTTCCGCGGGACGTGCCGGTCGGCACCGCGCTGTTCGACAGCGGCTGGCAGCGCGCGACCGGCGTGACCATCCGCTGCGACAGCAGCGGCCAAGCCCAGGGCCAACTGGGCGGGGGCTTCGGTGCGCCACTGTCGGGCATTCCCGGGTTCGGCAATGGCGAGGTGCTGGATACCGACATTCCGGGTGTGGGCATCCAGGTGTTCTGGTGCAACTACGACTCCAAGTGCGGAAGCCCTCCCGTGCCGAACGAGAGCGTGTCGCTGGTACAGAAGCTGGACTGGCGGGTGTTTGCCGAGACCTATTCGCCCAGGAACAACTGGTGGGTGCGGCTGGTGAAGACCGGGCCGCTCCAGGCTGGCCTCCACAGCTTCGCTGGCACGGCGACGGTACGCTACATCGACCTGGACATCGGTACGCTCAGCGTCCAGGGCTCGTTGACCACCAGCGCACCGACCTGTCGGCTGGACACGCCCAACCTGGTGGTGCAGATGCCCACCGCGCCCCTGGATGCCTTCCAGGGTCCGGGGGTATTGCCGGAGCCCTGGCAGAAGCGCTTCGACATCAACCTGCAGTGCGACGCCGGCATCCGCCTCAGCTACCGGGTCGACCCGCTGTCGCTGTCGGCCGCGGCGGTGGGCGTCATGGCCAACCGCGAGGGGCCGCACATGGCCAGGAACGTCGGCATCCAGCTGTTCCACGGCGATGGCGAGGACGCGCAGCCGCTGCCCATCATGACCAAGCTGCTGCACACCCCCTCGACCGCGGCCGGCCTGGTGCGCATCCCGCTGCTGGCCAGGTACTACCAGATTTCCCCGAAGGTCACCTCGGGGCTGGTGACCACCTCGGCCACGCTGACCCTGACCTACGAGTGAGGCCTCCCATGTTCAACAGAACCCTGGGTTGTGCCCTGTGCCTGCTGCTGTGCCTCGCCGCACCGGCGGCCTGGGCGAAATGCAGTTTCAAGCAGGGCTACATGAAGTCCGTCTACAAGGTCGAGCTGCCGGCGGACCTGGACTTCCCCCAGGACCTGGCGCCAGGCCGGATGCTGTATTCCAGCGCCTGGCAAAACGCCACCGGCGTGCGCATCGCCTGCAACGCCTCGGGCAGGGTGTCCGGGCGGGTGGCGGGGCACATCGGCCCGCTGCTCGAGGTGCCGGGCTGGTACAACGGCGGCGTGCATTCCACCAACGTGCCGGGCGTGGGCGTCGCCGTGTACTGGTGCAACCGGGGCAACAGCTGCGAGCCCTCGCTGCCGGTCACCAGCCTGGACTGGGAGGTCGGGCCCTGGGACTACGATCCGGAGAACAACTGGCTGGTGCTGCTGGTCAAGACCGGGCCGATCGCCTCGGGCGTGCACGACTTCCTCGGCACCGCGACGGTGCGCTACGACAACCTGGACGTCGGCGAGCTGAGCATCCACGGGCGCTTGAAGGTGACCGCCCGGGGCTGCCGGCTCGACCCCGCCAGCAGCAGCCAGACCATACGCCTGCCGACGGTCCCGGTGGATGCCTTCCAGGAGGGCGGCGTGTTGCCCGACCCCTGGCTGGGGCGGCCGTTCGACCTGCGCATGGAGTGCGATCCGGACATCCGCCTGAGCTACCGAATCGATCCGCTGTACCCCAGCAACTTCCCCGACGTCCTGGCCAACCGGCAGGGCGACGGCCTGGCGCGCAACGTCGGCATCCAGCTGTTCCGCGAGCTTGGCGGCAAGAGCGTGGTGCTGCCGCTGCGGATGACGGTGTTCGAGGGCTGGACCCAGGGCGGCGCGCAGCGTATCTCGCTGTTCGCCCGCTACTACCAGACCGGCGCGCGGGTCACGCCCGGCGCCCTCAACACTGCTGCGACCTTCAGCATGATCTACGAGTGACGCATTCGACATCCTGAGCCCTGGCGGCGGAACCCGTTTGCATTTGCGCGGACGGGCCGTTGAGCCAGGGCGGCGACACCCCGATCATGGTCCGACCCGGCAGGCGCCTGCCGCCGAGCCGGGGCACATTGCCACGGAGCGGGGGAGTCGTGTGCGGAGGTTCCGGGCACCGTTCGTCTGCCACTGGATGGAGAACGAGAAGTGTCACGGAAATGCTTGCGTGTCGGATCCTTGTCATTGCCCATGAAATCCCTGGGGTTGTCGATCGCCTCGGGCCTGGCGCTACTGTCGCCGGTGCTGGCCCAGGCCGACTGCTCCTGGAGCAACGGCGGCTCGGGGTATGCTGGCCCCGGCAAAGTCGATTGGCCTCTACCTGCCACGCTGTCGGTTCCGCGGGATAAACCGGTAGGCGCGGTGCTCTGGCGTTCGGGTTGGAAATGGGGGGCCACCGGCATGCTCAACCGCTGTTCGGCGGGGCGTATCAGCGGCCGCCTGAGCAGCGACATCGGCCAGCCCACCGGCAATCCTGCGGTCCATGCCACGAACGTTCCCGGTATCGGCATCGCGGTGTTCTGGTGCAACGTGGGCCAGTCTTCCTGTGTGCCCGATCCGTTTCCGCTCGGGGTGACCGACAATCGCACCTGGTCGGAAGTCTCGGCGCTGAACTGGAGCTACCGGGCCGGCACCTACGATCCTTTCACGCACTTCATCGTGTATCTGGTGAAGACCGGCGACGTCAGCCCCGGCGTGATACGGATCGGTGGCCTGTCACAAGTGTTCTACAACGCCATCGAGGTCTCCCAGCTGACCCTGTCGGGGCAGACCATCGTCAGCGCGCCCGCCTGCCAGATCACCTCGGGCACCGACGTGCGCGTGCGGATGCCCCAGGTGACGGTCACCGACTTCCCGCCGGGCATCGGGGTGATGACCGACGACAGCAAGGCCGCCCCGTTCAATATCGGCCTGCTGTGCAGCGGCAGCATGAAGGTCAGCTACAGGATCGATCCGCTGAACGCCGCGACCGTCGCCAACGTCATCGACAATGCGAAGGGCGCGGACTACGCGGCGGGCGTCGGCATCCAGCTGTTCCAGGGCGACGCGTCCAGTTCCACGGTGCTGCCGCTGTCCACCCGCCTGACCCAGGCGAACGTCTCGGGCTCCAACCTGCCGCTGTCGATCCCGCTGGTGGCCAGGTACTACAAGACTTCCAACCGCATCAGCGGCGGTGCGGTGCGGGCTTCGGCGATGTTCACGCTGTTCTACGAATGAGGCGGTCGGTGCGGGCCGGCGTTGCCGGCCCGCACTGGACCTTTCAGTCGCCTTGCTGCAGGCGCGCCAGCAGCGCCGGAGTGGGGTAGCCGTCGGCCGGCAGGCCCTGGCTCTGCTGGTAGGCGCGGATGGCCGTGCGGGTGTTGGCGCCGATGATGCCGTCCGGGTTGCCCGGCTGGTAGCCGCGAGCGGCCAGGCCCTGCTGCAGGGCGATGCGCTCGCTGCGGCTGAGCGGACGGTCTTCCACCGGCCAGCCGGCCTCGATGCGGCCCAGGCCCTTGAAGCTGTCCGACAGCAGCCCGACGGCCAGCGCATAGGCGGTGGAGTTGTTGTACCTGAGGATGGCGCGGAAGTTGTCCAGCACCAGGAAGGCCGGCCCGCGGTAGCCGGCCGGCAGCAACAGCGAGGCCGTGGCCTGGGGGTTGCCCGGCAGGCGCCCGCCCACCGGCTGCACGCCCAGGCGCAGCCATTCGCCGATCGGCTTGCGGATGCTCATGTCGGCCTGGGCGTAGTCGAAGCCCTGGGCCAGGCGCACCTCGAAACCCCAGCTCTGGCCGGGCTTCCAGCCGGAGGCCTGGAGGTAGTTGGCGGTGGAGGCGAGGGCGTCGTCGGCGGAGCGCCAGATGTCGCGGCGGCCGTCGCCGTCGAAGTCCACCGCGTACTGGTCGTAGGTGGTGGGGATGAACTGCGTCTGGCCCATGGCGCCGGCCCAGGAGCCGACCATGGCGCTGGCCGGCACGTCGCCGTGCTGGATGATCCGCAGGGCGCTCAGCAACTGGCCGTGGGCGTACTCCGGGCGGCGCCCTTCGTAGGCCAGGGTGGCCAGGGAGCGGATCACGTTGCGCTCGCCCATGTTGTTGCCGAAGTTGCTTTCCATGCCCCAGATCGCCACCACGGCCTCGGCATCCACCGCGTAGCGGCTGTCGATGCGCTGCAGCACGGCGGCGTTCTGCGTCAGCTTGCCCTGGCCATTGCGGATGCGCGCCGGCGACACGGCGCCGGCCAGGTATTCCCACACCGGCCGGGTGAACTCCGGCTGGCTGCGGTCGGCGGTGACCACCGCCGGGTCGGGCTCCAGGCCGGCGAAGGCCTGGTCGAAGGTCTGCGCGCTGATGCCGGCGGCCAGGGCCTGCTGGCGGAAGCCCTCGCGCCAGGTCTCGAAGCTGATGGACGGCAACGGCTGGCCATCGGCGTCGAGCAGCACGCTGGCCGTGGACGGCTGCGAATTCGCCGCCGGCGCGTCGGCGCAGGCGGAGAGCACGCAGGCACTGAGAAGGGTCAGGCAGAGGGGAAACAGACGGAAGGGTGAAGCGGGTGTGCGCATTGCGCTCCTCGGCGGGTTCTTCAGGCAGCGGCCACCTTAGCACGCGGACGCCGGAGCGTCTGCCGCCGGGCCGGGCGCCGCGATGACAGGTTGTTGCAGGTTCAGGGGGCGGGCTTGGCCTTGGCGGCGCTCTGGTCCAGCTCCTTGAGCATCTGGTCGTAGGCCGCGCAGTCGTCCGGGCGCTCCTTGCTGGAACGGCTCTTCTTCATGGCGGCGAGCTGGGCGTTGAGGCGCTTGGCGGTTTCCGGGTCGCGCTTGGTGATGGTGGCGACCTTGTCCGCGACCTGGCGGCCCTTGGCCAGGGCCTGCTGGTCGGAACAGAAGGCCCAGGCCGAGCCGGCCATGGGCAGCAGGGCCAGCACCAGGCCGGCGGCGAGTGTCCTGGTGTTCATCGTGCTTCTCCGGGTGTCGTGCCTATTCCATGGAGGCTCGAACGGGCTGCCAAGTTCAATCGAACTGGCCGGGAAGCGCAGGGGGCGGGGAGGGACGAGGGCGGGGCGATGCGGAGGGACGTGCGGTTTTCAGGCTGCCAGAAAGAACGAAGCCTCCCAGTTGTGGGAGGCTTCGCGGCGGTAGCTGCCTTTGCCTTTCTGCGGTTTTTCCTGGCGGCTGCGGAACAGCGGTTGGGCTACCAGGGACTTGGCCTTGTTCGGCCGCTTGGCTTTCTTCGCCATGCTCTTCTCCTCGGGATGAACGCCCGCCCATTGCGGGCGCGGGCATCATCGGCGCTTTCGCCGGGAATGTCCATGCTCGGCTCAGGCCTTTGGTCGGTTGCGCCGGACCTCGCCGGGGGTGACGCCGAAGCGCTGCTTGAACAGGCGGCTGAAGTGGGCCTGGTCGGCGAAGCCCCAGCGGTAGGCCAGCTCGCCCAGCGGCAGATTCGGCGGGCCGCTGCTCAGGGCTTCGTGGCAGGCCTGCAGACGCAATGCGCGAATCCACTCCTGGACGCTGCGGCCGCTGCCCTGGAACAGGCGGTGCAGGTAGCGCACCGAAATGCCGCAAGCCGCGGCGATGCTGGCTGGACTCAGGTCGTTGTCGCCGAGGTGGCGGTGGATGTGCCGCTCGATGCGCAGCAGGTGGGCGGCGCTCACCGCGCTTTCGCCGCTCTCGCCCGGGGCCTGGCGCTCCAGGGCCAGGCCCAGCAGTTCCATGAGCTGGCGGCCAAGGTGCGCTTCGTCGCCGGGGTGCAGTTCGCCGAGGCGCCGCACGCACAGCTCCAGGTAGTCGACGAAAAGGGCGCCGGCGCCCTGGCTGGCGTCGAAGGCCAGGGCGCAGAGGCGATCGGGTGCGGCCACGTGGCGGCGCAGGGTGGTCTCGGGCAGCTTGAGCACGCGCAGCAGGTTGTCCTGGGCGTAGTGGAACTCGTAGGGCTCGGCGCTGCGCTCGAGGACGAAGGACCCGGGCGCGCAGCGGATGCTGCGGCCGCGCTGGGTAAATTCGAAACAGCTGTGCAGCGGCAGCGTCAGCAGGAACGACGCCTCATCGCAGGCGCTCAGGTGGCGCGTCTGGCGGCGGTAGCGCAGCGGCGTGGAGCGCAACTGGGAGAGCGACAGTTCGCCCAGGTCGAAGAGCTCCAGGCTGGCGCACAGGGGCTGGGGCCCGGTGTAGTCCAGTTCCAGCGGGAAATAGGCGCCGCTGACGCACTGGTTCCAGTAGGCCTGGCGCTGCTGTTCGGGCTGGCTGGCGGTGTCGAAGCGGGCGATGGCGGTCATGGCGGGCGCTGTGTGGCTGGCGTGCAGGGGCGTTTTCCAAGCAGGTCCCGTGCCGCATCCCGGGCAACGGCCGGGGCGGGGCCCCGGCCGTGCGGCTCAGCGCTGGCGCGTCAGGCGGTAGCAGCCGGACTCGTGCAGCTCGACGACCCAGCCGGGGCGGATGAGGATGTTGGTGGTGGCTTCCTCGATCACCGCCGGGCCGTGCAGGCGGTCGCCGGCCAGCAGCAGGGCGCCCTGGTAGACCGGCGTGTCGGTGCGGATGCCGTCCTCGCCGAAGAGCATCGGCCGGCTGCCGGCCAGGGCCCGCCGGGCGTGGCCGTCGCTGGCCGCCAGGCTGGGGAAGGGCGGGCGCGAGACGCGGCCGATCACCTGGCTTTCCAGGTTGACGATCTCCACTGGGTTGTCCGCCTCGGCGTAGGTGTAGAGCGCCTCGTGGCGGCGGTGGAAGGCTTCGACTATGGCCGGCAGGGTGTCGGCGTTGACCTGCAGGTCGCCGATTTCCACCGTGCATTCGTGGATCTGCCCGACGTAGCGCATCTCCAGGCTGCGCACCACGGCGATGTTCTCGTCGCGGAAGCCGTCGCCGCGCAGGGTGGCGCGGCCCTGCTGCTCCAGTTCGGCGAAGGCCGCTTCCAGGCCGGCCAGGTCGGCGTCCTCGCGGGCGAGGATGGGGTAGGTGGCCAGGTAGTTGTGCTTCACGTCGGAGAGGATCTGCCCGAGCGCGCACAGGCCGGAGGCGACCTTGGGGATCAGCACGGTGTCGATGCCCATGTCCTCGGCCAGCGCGGTCATGTGCACGCCCGCCGCGCCGCCGGCGCCGATCAGGGCGAAGTCGCGCGGGTCGTAGCCGCGCTCGATGGACACGCGGCGGATGCCGTTGACCATGTTGGCGTTGACGATGGCGTGGATGCCCCAGGCCGCCTTGTCCACGTCCATGCCCAGGGGCTCGGCGATCTTCCCGCGGATGGCCGCCAGCGCCGCCTCGCGGTCCAGGCTGATGCGCCCGCCCAGGCGCGCCTCGGGGTTGAGGTAGCCCAGGGCGAGGTTGGCGTCGGTCACCGTCGGCTGCTCGCCGCCCTGGCCGTAGGCCACCGGGCCGGGGCTGGAGCCGGCGCTCTGCGGGCCCACCTCGAGCATGCCGTAGGGGTTGATGTGGGCGATGGAGCCGCCGCCGGCGCCGAGGGTCTCGACCTGGATCATCGGCACGCCGATGCGCTGGCGCAGGAAGTCGGCATCGCGGCTGAGGTTGGTCTTGCCTTCGCGGGTCAGGGTGATGTCGAAGGAGGTGCCGCCCATGTCCACGGTGATGACGTTGCGGATGCCGAATGGCTGGGCCACGAACAGCCCGGCCTGGGGCGCCGAGGCCGGGCCGGAGTTGATCGCATTCACCGCGCGGCCGCGCATGTGCTCGCCGGTGGCCAGGCCGCCGTTGGACTGGAAGTAGCGCACCGGGCGCTGCGCGCCGAGCTGGCGGAAGTAGTCGTCGATCTTCGCCACGTAGCGCGCCATCACCGGGCTCAGGTAGGCGTTGACCAGGGTGGTGGAGGTGCGGGTGTATTCGCGGATCTGCGGGAACACCTCGGTGCCGGTGCAGACGAATACCCCCGGCAGCATCTCGCGGAGGATGGCCGCGGCGCGCTGCTCGTGGGCCGGGTTGCGCACCGACCAGAGGAAGGACACGGCGACCGCCTCCACGCCCTGCTCGGCGAACAGCCGCGCGGCCTCGCGCACGTCGTCCTCGTTCAGCGGCGTGTGCTCGCGGCCATCGGCGAGGATGCGCCCGCGCACCGGACGGCGCAGGAAGCGCGGGGCCAGCTGCGGCGCCGGCGGGTAGTCGGGGTCGTAGCGGTAGCCTTCTTCCTTGTGGCCCAGGCGGATTTCGATGCTGTCCTCGTGGCCGGCGCTGGCCAGCAGGCCGACCTTCACGCCCTTGAGTTCGATCAGCGCGTTGAGCGCCACGGTGGTGCCGTTGATGCAGAGGTCGCAGTTGGCGACGATCTCTTCCACCGGGCGGCCCAGCGCCTGGCTGATCTGGCGCAGGCCGTCGGCGATGGCCAGGGTGCCGTCCTGCGGGGTGGAAAGGGCCTTGAACAGGTGAACGCGGCCTTCGCGCTCGGCCAGGATGAAGTCGGTGAAGGTGCCGCCGGCGTCGACACCGAGGCGGTATTGGCTGTGCATGTCGGTTTCCTCAGGCGGTTTGGCGGCGTTGGACGGTGGCAGCTTGGTCGACTTCGCCGGCGGGGCTCAGCACCACGCCGTAGTCGAGTTCGGCGCCCTGCGGCGAGACCAGGCCGTCGCGCACGTCGCGGGCGACCGCCTCGGGCAGGCGGCGGAAGGCCGGGCCGTAGCCGCCGCCACCCGGGGTGCGGTTGACCAGGCGCTCGCCGGGCTTGAGCACGGTCATGACGTTGCGGGTGTGCTTCTCGTGCTCGCCGCCTCGGACGATCTCCACGCCGCCCAGCTTGGGCGCGTCCAGGCCGTTGGCCGCGCCGGCGGCGCCCATGGTGGTGCGCTGGCGGCCTTCGCCGAAGGAGATCACGGTCATCTCGTGGTCCAGCGGCTCCACTTCCAGGCAGGTGCCCGAGCCGCCGCGCAGCTGGCCGGCGCCGGCGCTGTCGGCCATCAGGCCGTAGCGGTGGATGAGGATCGGGTAGCTGTACTCCAGCAGCTCGATGTCCCCGGAGTAGAGCGCGCCGAAGCAGCACAGCGGGCCGCAGGCGTGCCAGCCGTCCAGCTCCGAGGTGGCGCCGGCGCCGGAGATGATCGAGGCCAGCACCATGGTCACGTATTCCTCGCCGGTGCGCGGGTCGACGCCGGCGATGTTCACCCCGCTGGTGTGCCCCCAGGAGGCGGTGACGCGTTCCGGCGCGGCCTGCTCGAAGGCCTGGCGCACGGCGTCGGTGAGGGTTTCCATGGGCGTGGTGGTGCAGTTGACGTGGGGCGCCGGTTCCTCGGCGTTGCACAGGGTGCCTTTCGGCCCCAGGTCCACGCTCACGCAGCGGTACAGCCCGGCGTTATAGGGCGGCGGCACCTGGGCGAACATCATCAGCCCGAGGTAGATGCCCGACATCGAGTTGCCGGCGTAGGAGTTGATGAAGTAGGGCACCTGCGGCGGGCTCTGCACGGCGATGTGGCAGCTGTCGTCCTCGATGGTGACGGTGGCGCTGATGGCCAGTTCGCCCAGACCGTGGCCGGAGTCCTCCAGCACTGCGTGGCCGGTGTAGCTGCCGTCGGGCACCGAGCGGATCAGCTCGCGCATCTGCCGGTCGGCCATGTCCTTCAGCTCGGCGATGCACTCGCGCACCGTGGCCACGCCGTACTTGTCGAGCAGGGCGACCAGGTTGCGCTCGCCGACGCGGCAGGCGCCGTACTGGGCGTTGAGGTCGCCTTCCTGGTTGCGCCGGGCGCGCATGTTGGTGAGCAGCAGGTTGATCACGTCCTCGCGGCGGCGGCCCTTTTCCCACAGCTTCACCGGCGGGATGCGCAGGCCTTCGGCGTAGATTTCCTTGGCGTCGGGGTTGTAGCCGGCCGGCACCGGGCCGCCGATGTCGGTGAGGTGGCCCTTGCACACGGTCCAGAACACCAGTTCGCCCTGGTAGAACACCGGCTTGTACATGCAGCAGTCGATGATGTGGCTGCCGGCGTAGGTGGGGTCGTTGTGGTAGATCACGTCGCCTTCGGCGATGTCGTCGCCGAAGTAGCCGGACACGGCCTTCATCGCCGGGATCAGCGAGCCCAGGTGGATGGGGATGTCCTGGCCCTGCAGGATCATTTCCGAGTGGTGGTCGAAGAGGGCGTTGGAATAGTCGTGGGCGAGGTTGAAGACGCTGGAACGGCTGGTTTTTTCCAGCGTCAGGGTCATCTCGCGCTGGGTCATCTCCAGCGCGCCGCGCACCACGGCCAGGGTAATAGGATCGGCCGGCATCGCTTTGTTCTCCTTATCGGCGGGTCGATGGGGCGACGATAGGGAGGCGCCGGCCGGGCGTATTGCGTGGCAGCGCAGTGGTTCTTGTCGTACAGCGCACAGGTGCCGAACGGCGGCTGTCCGGCATCAACCTGTAGGAGCGCGCCCTGCGCGCGAATCGCGGGCAGGGCGCGCTCCTACGAGATGCCGTGCGACTGTCTTGCCCACTGCACCGAGGCGCTTTTCGTAGGATGGGTTGAGCTTGCGAAACCCATGCGGTGGTGGTGATGGGTATCGCTTCGCTCAACCCATCCTACGGGTGTCGGAGGATGTATTCGCGATTGCGCCAGGCCGGGAAATCAGCCCGGCGGCAGCGGCAAACGCTGGCCGGCCAGCAGCAGCGCCAGGCGTGCCAGGCCGTTCCAGGCGTCGCCCTGGGCCTGGCCCTTGATCTGCGCGTCGATCAGCTGGGCGTCCTGCAGCAGCTGGTTCCAGCGGTTGCCGCTGTGGCGCTGCAGGGCGCGGGTGAGCAGGGGGCGGCGTTTGTCCCACACCGGCGGGCGGCACTGGGCGAAGGCCTTGTCCAGGGGCACGCCCTGGCCGAACTGCTGGGCGATGCCGGCCAGTTGGCGGATTTCCCGGGCCAGGGCCCAGAGAATCACCGGCGGCTCTACGCCCTCGCCGCGCAGGCCTTCGAGCATGCGCAGGCTGTGCGCGGCTTCGCCGGCCAGGGCCGCGTCGATCAGGCCGAACACGTCGAAGCGCGCGCTGTCGGCCACCGCCGCCTGCACGGTGGCGGCGTCGAGCTGGTTGCCGTCGGCCAGCAGCTTGAGCTTTTCGATCTCCTGCGCGGCGGCCAGCAGGTTGCCTTCCACCCTTGCGGCGATCAGGTCCACCGCGTCCTGGCTGGCGGCGAGGCCGGCCTGGGACAGGCGCTGGCGGATCCACTGCGGCAGCTGGTGCACGTCCACCGGCCAGATCTGGATGAACTGCGCGGCCTCGCCGTCGATCAGCGCCTTGGCCCACTTGGTCTTCTGGGTGGCGCCGTCGAGCTTGGGCAGGGTGACCAGCAGCACCGTGTCTTCCGGCGGGCGCTGCAGGTATTCCTGGAGGGCGGCGGCGCCCTTGTCGCCGGGTTTGCCGGAGGGCAGGCGCAGCTCCAGCAGGCGCTTTTCGGCGAACAGCGAGAGGCTGGCGCCGGCTTCCAGCAGCAGGCCCCAGTCGAAGTTGGCCTCGGCGTTGAACACCTGGCGTTCGCTGAAATCACGCTGGCGGCAGGCGGCGCGGATGGCGTCGCAGGCTTCCTGGCAGAGCAGCGGTTCGTCGCCGCTGACCACGTAGACGGGGGCCAGGCTGCCCTGCAGGTGCTTGGCGAGTTGGGCGGGATTGAGCTTCATGAAAGTACTGGGGCCGGCATGGCCGGCCCCCTGGTCCTCTTACTGCGCCTTGGGCAGTTCGATCGGCGACTGCTGCGGCTGCTGCCTGGCCGCTTCGTCCGCGGCCTTGAGCGCGTCGGCTTCGGCCTTGGCCTTGGCTTCGGCCTGCTGCTGCAGGTATTCCAGACGGGCCGGGGTGAGCATCTGCAGGCGCAGGGCGAGTTGCTGCACCAGGTCGCGGCGCATTTCCTTGCGCAGCTGGGCGGCTTCCTGGTCGGAGCCGATCAGGTTGTTCTCGTCGTGCAGGTAGACCTTCTGCACCTCGACCTTGTCGGTCATCAGCAGCAGGTTGTCGGCGCCGCGCACTTCGTAGTCGACCGTGGTGGTCAGCTCGTACTCGGCACTGCGCGCCGAGCTGCTGTAGCTGGCGGTGCGCTGGGTCTCGGCCTCGCTGGCGAGGAACAGGTGGTAGGGCGCGCTCTTGGTCACTTTCACGCCGCTGTTCTCCAGCAGGCGCTGCAGGTCCTTGACGGTGTCGCCATAGGCGTTGCGCGCGCTCAGGTCGATTTCCTTGAGCGCGAAGTTCGTATCGCCCAGGCCGCGCAGCTGGAAGCCGCAGGCGGCCAGCACGGTGGTCAGGCCGATCAGCGCGATGCCGGTCAGGATACGTTTCATCAAGCTTCCCTCACTCCTGTTGATCCGGGTTGCCCGCGGCAAGGCGCCGCGGGCGAATGCCATCAGTTGGCGACGATGTTGACCAGCTTGCCGGGGACCACGATCACCTTGCGGATGGTCAGGCCGTCGGTGAAGCGCAGCACGTTCTCGTTGGCGCGGGCGGTGGCCTCGACGTCCTCGCGGCTGGCTTCGGCCGGCACCTCGATGTGCCCGCGCAGTTTGCCGTTGACCTGCACCACCAGTTGCAGGGTGTCTTGCACCAGCGCGCTCTCGTCGATCTGCGGCCAGGGCGCGTCGATCACCGCGCCGGTGTGGCCCAGCTCGTGCCAGAGCACGTGGCAGATGTGCGGGGTGATCGGCGCCAGCAGCAGGGCGACGGTCTCCAGGCCTTCCTGCAGCAGGGCGCGGTTGCCGGCGCCTTCCTGCGGGACTTTCTCCAGCACGTTCATCAGCGTCATCACCGCGGCGATGGCGGTGTTGAACTTGTGGTTCTGGCCGATATCCTGGCTGGCCTGCTTGATGGCCAGGTGGATGGCGCGGCGGATTTCCTTCTGCGCGTCGTCCAGCGTGTCCTGCGCCACGGCGGCGGCGAAGCCGGCGTTGACGTGGGCCTGGGCCAGGCGCCAGACGCGGCGCAGGAAGCGGCTCGCGCCCTCGACGCCGGAGTCGGACCATTCCAGGCTCATGTCCGGCGGCGAGGCGAACATCATGAACAGGCGGCAGGTGTCGGCGCCGTAGGCGTCGATCATGGCCTGCGGGTCCACGCCGTTGTTCTTCGACTTGGACATCTTCTCGGTGCCGCCGATCTCCACCGGCAGGCCGTCGGTCTTCAGGCGCGCGCCTATGACCTTGGCCTTGGCGTCGCGCTCGACTTCCACGTCGGCCGGGTTGAACCAGTCCTTGCCGCCATTGGCGGTGGTGCGGTAGTAGGTCTCGGCGACCACCATGCCCTGGGTCAGCAGGTCCTTGAACGGCTCGTCGGAGTCGATCAGGCCTTCGTCGCGCATCAGCTTGTGGAAGAAGCGCGCGTACAGCAGGTGCAGGATGGCGTGCTCGATGCCGCCGATGTACTGGTCCACCGGCAGCCAGTAGTTGGCGGCCTTCTTGTCCAGCATGCCGTCTTCGAACTGCGGGCAGGCGTAGCGGGCGAAGTACCAGGACGACTCGACGAAGGTGTCCATGGTGTCGGTTTCGCGCTTGGCCGGCTGGCCGCATTTCGGGCAGCTGCACGCGTAGAATTCCGGCATTTTCGCCAGGGGCGAACCGGCGCCGTCCGGCACCACGTTCTCCGGCAGCACCACCGGCAGCTGGTCGGCCGGCACCGGCACGTCGCCGCAGGCTTCGCAGTGGATGATCGGGATCGGGCAGCCCCAGTAGCGCTGGCGGCTGATGCCCCAGTCGCGCAGGCGGAACTGGGTGCGCGCCTGGCCCAGGCCCTTGGCGGCCAGGTCGGCGCCGATGGCGTCGAAGGCGGCCTGGTAGCCGAGGCCGTCGTACTTGCCGGAGTTGACGGTGCGGACGCTGTCGTCCTTGGCGCCGTACCACTCCTGCCAGGCGCTGGCGTCGTAGCCGTCGTCGCCGGCGGCCAGGGTGATCACCTGCTTGATCGGCAGCTGGTACTTGTTGGCGAACTCGAAGTCGCGCTCGTCATGGGCCGGCACGGCCATCACCGCGCCTTCGCCGTAGGTCATCAGCACGTAGTTGGCGATCCACACCGGCAGCTTCTCGCCGGTCAGCGGGTGCTCGACGAACAGGGAGGTGGCGACGCCCTTCTTCTCCTGGGTGGCGATGTCCGCCTCGGCGACGCCGCCGCGCTTGCACTCGTCGATGAATGCCTGCAGGGCCGGCTCGCGCTGGGCGGCCAGGGTCGCCAGCGGGTGCTCGGCGGCCACGGCGACGTAGGTGGCGCCCATCAGGGTATCCGGGCGGGTGGTGAAGACCTTCAGCTGGCCGGCCTCGCCGATGGAGGCCTGGTCGTAGGGGAAGGCGATCTCCATGCCGCGGGACTTGCCGATCCAGTTGCGCTGCATGGTCTTGACCTGCTCGGGCCAGCCCGGCAGGTGGTCGAGGCTTTCCAGCAGCTCTTCGGCGTAGGCGGTGATCTTGAAGTAGTACATCGGGATTTCGCGCTTCTCGATCAGCGCGCCCGAGCGCCAGCCGCGGCCGTCGATGACCTGCTCGTTGGCCAGCACGGTCTGGTCCACCGGGTCCCAGTTGACGGTGCCGTTCTTGCGGTAGATCACGCCCTTCTCGAACAGGCGGGTGAACAGCCACTGCTCCCAGCGGTAGTAGTCCGGCTTGCAGGTGGTGACTTCGCGCGACCAGTCGATGGCCAGGCCCAGGCTGTTCAGCTGGGCCTTCATGTAGGCGATGTTGTCGTAGGTCCAGGCGGCGGGGGCGACGTTGTTCTTCATCGCGGCGTTTTCCGCCGGCATGCCGAAGGCGTCCCAGCCCATCGGCTGCAGGACGTTCTTGCCCTGCATGCGCTGGTAGCGGCTGATCACGTCGCCGATGGTGTAGTTGCGCACGTGGCCCATGTGCAGCTTGCCGCTCGGATACGGGAACATCGACAGGCAGTAGAACTTCTCCTTGCCGGGGACTTCCTCGACGCGGAAGGAGTTGTGTTCGTTCCAGTACTTCTGGGCCTGGGATTCGATCTCGAGAGGCTGGTATTGCTCGTGCATGGCGCGACTTGGACCTGTACGGAATAGACGGCGCGGCCGTGGGAGCGGAGCGGGCGCTCCCGTCTTGCCGGGGCACCGCGGCGGCCGGTCGGCAAGGGGCTGCATAAAGCCTCGTAGCATACATGAGCCCTCCCCGAGCCGGTAGCCCGCGCCGTTTGTCGCGCGCTCGGTGGCCCGGGGGCCGGGGCGCTAAGCTTGGCCTGAGGGCGGGAGGTTTCCGCCTGCTTGAGGTGACTGATGGCTGAGCTGCATCGTGCAAGTTTGTCGGGTCCCGGTCTTTATGAGCGGTTGTTGCATCGACTTGAACTGGCCCTGGACGAGGCCGAGACCGCGGAACGCCTGCGCGATGAGCATCCCGAGGAATTGGAGTTGCGCGGCCTGAGCAGCGCCGAGATGCAACTGATCCGCGCCTACCTCGACCAGGATGTCAACTGGCTGCGCGGCTGGCACGCCGCCGCCGAGGAACTGGCGCTGATCGAGCACGCTCCCGCCCGTTCCACGCGGGCGCGCCTGGGCGGCAGCGCCGGCAAGACGCGTCCGTCCCACCGCCACCTGCAATTGCTCTGCGCGCTGTGCGGCACGCCGGTGGTGTACAACCGCCAGCACGGGGTGATGCCCTGCGCTTCCTGTGGTTCGCAGTTGTTCCGCGGCTCCCGCGGGCGTTGATTCCGCGCGTTCATCCGCTAGGCTGTGGCGCTCCATGAAAGGAGCCGCCGATGCCGTTGCGCTATCTCATCAAGCAGATCCTGATGCCGCCGGGCATCCTGCTCATTCTCCTGTTGCTGGGCTTCGTCCTGAGCCGCCGTCGGCCGAGGCTGGCGTTGGCCTGCTTCGTCGCCGGGTTCGCCGGCTTCTGGCTGCTCAGCCTGCCGCTGACGGTGGAGTGGGGCGCGCGCCTGCTGGAGCGCCAGCCAGCCCTGGCGCGTTCGGAGTGGGCGGGGCTGGCGCAGCGCGCCGAGGCCATCGTCATCCTCGGCGCGGGCCGCGAGCGCGGCGACCCGGCCTGGGGCGACGACCAGCCCGGGCTCATGGCCCGCGAGCGGCTGCGCTACGCCGCGCGCCTGGCCAAGGCCAGCGGCTTGCCGATCCTGACTTCCGGCGGCCTGCACTACGGCACGCCGCCCAGCGAGGCGCAGATCATGGCCACCAGCCTGGCGGACGACTACGGCGTGAGCGTGCGCTGGCAGGAAGGGCGCAGCCGCACCACCTGGGAGAACGCCGCCATGAGCGCGGAAATCCTCCGCCAGGCCGGCGTGCGCCGCGTGGTGCTGGTCACCCAGGCGCAGCACATGCCGCGTGCGCTCTGGAGTTTCGAGGCCAACGGCCTGGAGGTGGTGCCGGCGCCGATGGGCTTCATCGGCGTGGACAACGCCCGCCCGTTCGGCGGCTGGCTGCCGGAGGCCAAGGCGTTCTGGCAGAGCAACCAGTTGCTCAACGAGGCGCTGGGGTTGCTGGGGTACCGGTTGTTCTATCGCTGAAGGGATGCATCGCGGACCTTGTCCGCGATTCGCGCGCAGGGCGCGCTCCTACAGGGGAACGATGTGGGTGGGGCAACGTAGGGCGGATAACCGTTCGCGGTTATCCGCCGCCTGACCTTGGCTGCATTCCGCTCGGTGTCGAGCACGGAGCCGCTGTTGAACTCAACCTCGGCGTATAACCGCGAACGGTTGTGCGCCCTACACTCAGCCGAACATCCGGCGCTGCTCGGGCGCGGTCTGGCGGCGCGCCACGGCCCAGAGCGCCAGGACCACCGCCAGGCTGCCCAGCGGCCACAGGCGCCATTTCAGGTAGGGCGTCAGGCCCTGCATCGGGGTGACCTCGCCGCGCAGCACGCCCTGCTGGAACTGCGGGATCTCGTGGGCGATGCGGCCCTGCGGGTCGATCAGCGCGGTGACGCCGTTGTTGGTGCCGCGGACCATCCAGCGTCCGGCTTCCAGGGCGCGCATCTGCGCCATCTGCAGGTGCTGCAGCGGGCCGATGGAGGTGCCGAACCAGGCGTCGTTGCTGATGGTCAGCAACAGTTGGCTCTGCGCCGCCAGGCCGGCGGCGAACTCCGGGTAGACCACTTCGTAGCAGATGTACGGCGCGACGGCGTAGCCCTTGGCCTTGAGCAGCGCCTGGTCGGCCGGGCCGCGGGCGAAGTCGGACATGGGCAGGTCGAAGAAGGTGATCAGGCCGCGCAGCAGGTCCTGCAGCGGCACGTATTCGCCGAAGGGCACCAGCTTCTGCTTGAGGTAGTCGCCGCTGCCCTCGCCGACCACGGTGATGCCGTTGTAGTAGTGCACGCCGTCGGCGTCGCGCTGGCGCATGGGCACGCCGGTGATGAGCGCGGCGCGCTTCTGCCTGGCCATCTCGTCGAGCATGGCCAGGTAGCCGCCGGCCTGGTCCTTGAGCAGCGGCACGGCGGTTTCCGGCAGGACGATCAGGTCGACGTCGTGCTGCTCGGCGCTGAGGTCGCGGTACAGCTCCAGTTGCGCGGTGACGTGCTTGGGGTCCCACTTCATGTCCTGGGCGACGTTGCCCTGGATGGCGGCGACGGTCAGCGGCGCGCCGGCGGGGGCGGTCCAGGCGTGGCCCTTGAGGACGAGGCCGGCGATCCACGGTGCCAGCAGCAGGACCAGGCCGACGACCAGTTGCGCCGGGCGGAAGGTCAGCTGCGGCAGGTTGATCAGCAGCGCGGCGCACAGGGCGATGCTGAAGGAGATCAGCCACACGCCGCCGATCGGGGCCAGGCCGGCCAGGGGGCCCTGCAGCTGGCTGTAGCCGGTGAACAGCCAGGGGAAGCCGGTGAGGAACCAGCTGCGGAACACCTCCAGGCCCAGCCACAGCGCGGCGAAGGCCAGGGAGTCGCTGACCGGCGCGTTGTTGCGCCGCAGCAGGCGCGCCCAGGCCCAGGCCGGCAGGCCGAAGAAGAACGCCACCCCGGCGCTGAAGCCGACCACCAGGAAACCGGCCAGGGCCGGCGAGGCGCCGCCGAAGTCGTGGATGCTGTAGTAGATCCAGCCGGTGCCGGCGAGGAAGGCGCCGAAGCCGTACCACCAGCCGCGCCACAACGCCGAGCCCGGGGTGACGCCACGCAGCCCGAGGTAGAACAGGGCGACGGAAAGCAGCGCCAGCGGCCAGATGCCGTAGGGGGCCAGGGCCAGCGGGGTGATGGCGCCGGCGGCGAGGGCCAGCAGGTGGCCCGGCCAGCCGGGACGGGTGATCCAGCGCATCGGTATTCCTTGGAAGCGATTTGGCGATGCGCAAGAGTAATGGAGAGACGAACGGTCGGCTATGGGGGCAAGGGCGAAAAGCCACGAGGCGTCTGCGACGCTGTGTTGCAGGATGTCTGAACGGCCCGTAGGCGCGGAGCTTGTCCGCGGCGGGAGGCGTTCTTCGTAGGATGGGTTGAGCCTTGCGAAACCCATGCGGTTGCGGTGATGGGTATCGCTTCGCTCAACCCATCCTACGATGGTGCTTCCCTGGAACTGTAGGAGCGGGCCCTGCCCGCGATTCGCGCGCAGGGCGCGCTCCTACAGAGGAGCAGGCCCGCCTCAGTCGCGCAGCGGCGTCAGGCGCAGCAGGTGCAGGCGGCGGCTGTCGGCGTTGAGCACGCGGAAGCGGAAGCCGCCCAGTTCGGTGGTCTCGTTGCGCTTGGGCAGGTGGCCGAAGGCGCTCATCACCAGGCCGCCGACGGTGTCGAATTCCTCGTCGGAGAATTCCGCGCCGAAGAAATCGTTGAAGGCTTCCACCGGGGTCAGCGCCTTGACGATGAAGTCGCCGCTGGGCAGCGGCTTGATGTAGCTGTCTTCCTCGACGTCGTGCTCGTCCTCGATGTCGCCGACGATCTGCTCCAGCACGTCCTCGATGGTCACCAGGCCCGCCACGCCGCCGTACTCGTCGATGACGATGGCCATGTGGTTGTGGTTGGCGCGGAACTCGCGCAGCAGCACGTTCAGGCGCTTGGACTCGGGCACGAAGGTGGCCGGGCGCAGCAGGTCCTTGATGTTGAAGGTGTGGCTATCGTCGTGGAGGATCAGCGGCAGCAGGTCCTTGGCCAGCAGCACGCCCATCACGTCGTCGAGGCTCTCGCCCACCACCGGGTAGCGCGAGTGCGCCGCCTCGATGATCGCCGGGAGGAACTCGCGCGGGCTCTGGCTGGCCTTGATGCTGATCATCTGCGAGCGCGGCACCATGATGTCGCGCACCTGTAGGTCGGCGACCTGGATGGCGCCCTCGACGATGGACAGCGCCTCGCTGTCCAGCAGCTTGTTGTCGTGGGCGTCGCGCAGCAGCTCGAGGAGCTCCTGGCGGTTTCTCGGCTCATGGGCAAAAGCCTGGGTGATCTTGTCCAGCCAGGACTTATGCCCGTTGCTCGATCGGTCTTCGCTCATCTTTCCTTTGCTCGTTGGCTTTTATTCTTCATCCGCCGCGTACGGGTCGGGGTAGCCCAGTTCGGCCAGCAATTGCCGTTCCAGGGCCTCCATTTCCTCGGCCTCGGCGTCTTCGATATGGTCGTAGCCCAAAAGGTGCAGGCAACCGTGGATCACCAGGTGGGCCCAGTGCGCCGCCGGCGCCTTGCCCTGTTCGGCGGCTTCGCGCTCGACCACCGGCACGCAGATCACCAGGTCGCCCAGCAGCGGGATGTCCAGCAGCTCGTCGGGTACGTCGGCGGGGAAGGACAGCACGTTGGTGGCGTAGTCCTTGTGCCGCCAGGTGCGGTTCAGCTCGCGGCCCTCGGCCTCGTCCACCAGGCGGATGGTCAGCTCGGAGTCGGCCTGGCGCTGGCGCAGGGCCAGCTCGCACCACTGGCGCAGCTGCGCCTCGGCGGGCAGGTCGGCAGCCTGGCTGGCGACCTGCAGGTCGAGTTCAAGCATCGCGGGTTTCCCCGGGGGCGCGCTCGCCGTCCTGGCGCAGCGGCTGGCGTGCCTCGAAGCGCTCGTAGGCCTCGACTATGCGTTGCACCAGCGGGTGGCGCACCACGTCCTTGGGCTTGAAGTGGGTGAAGCTGATGCCCGGCACGTCGCGCAGCACTTCCATCACGTGCTTGAGGCCCGAGCGGGTGCCGCGCGGCAGGTCGACCTGGGTGGCGTCGCCGGTGATCACCGCGGTGGAACCGAAGCCGATGCGGGTGAGGAACATCTTCATCTGCTCGATGGTGGTGTTCTGGCTTTCGTCGAGGATGATGAAGCTGTTGTTCAGCGTGCGCCCGCGCATGTAGGCCAGCGGCGCGACCTCGATCACCTGGCGCTCGATCAGCTTGGCCACGGTCTCGAAGCCAAGCATTTCGTACAGGGCGTCGTACAGCGGGCGCAGGTAGGGGTCGATCTTCTGCGACAGGTCGCCGGGCAGGAAGCCGAGCTTCTCGCCGGCCTCCACCGCCGGGCGCACCAGCAGGATGCGGCGGATCTGCTCGCGCTCCAGGGCGTCCACCGCGCAGGCCACCGCCAGGTAGGTCTTGCCGGTGCCGGCCGGGCCGATGCCGAAGTTGATGTCGTGGTCGAGGATGGCCTTGACGTAGCGCTGCTGGTTGGCGCCGCGCGGGCGGATGTGCGCCTTGCGCGTCTTCAGCGTGATGCTGGGCGCTTCGCTGGAGCTGGCCAGGTCTTCCAGGCCGGATTCCTGGAGGAACAGGTGGACCATGTCCGGGGTCAGCTCGGTGCCGCTCTGCGCCTCGCGGTACAGGCGCTGCAACAGGTGCTCGGCGGCCTGGGTGCGCGCGGCCTCGCCAACCAGTTCGAACTGGTTGCCGCGGTTGCGGATCTCGATGTCCAGGCGTTTCTCGATCTGGTGCAGGTGCTCGTCGAACTGCCCGCAGAGATTGGCGAAGCTGCGCGCGTCGAAGGGTTCCAGGGTGAAGCGATGAAGATCCAGGGGGGCGTTCAAGGTGCTGTCGGTATGACCGTTGGGAAATTAGGGATGACCGAAGAATAACCCCGGCGGCCCCTGTGGGAAAGTCGGGCGCCGGGATGCACTTCAGTGGCGGGTGGGCTCGATGAGGCGGCCGCGCAGCGAGTTGGGCAGCGCTTCGTAGATCTCCACCTCGGCGAACTGGCCGATCAGGCGCGGATTGTCGCAGGCGAAGTTGACCACGCGGTTGTTCGCCGTGCGGCCCTGCAACTGGCCCGGGTCGCGCTTGGAGTAGTCGGTGACGAGGATGCGCTGGATGCTGCCGACCATGCGTCGGCTGATCTCGAAGCCCTGCTGCTGCAGGCGCGTGTTGAGAATCATCAGGCGCTGCTTCTTCACTTCTTCCGGGGTGTCGTCCGCCAGGTCCGACGCCGGGGTGCCCGGGCGCTGGCTGTAGATGAAGACGAAGGAGTAGTCGAAACCGACTTCTTCCACCAGCTTCATGGTCTGTTCGAAGTCCTTGTCGGTCTCGCCGGGGAAGCCGACGATGAAGTCCGAACTGATGCAGATGTCCGGCACCGCGGCCTTGAGCTTGCGGATGCGCGACTTGTATTCCAGCGCGGTGTGGTTGCGCTTCATGGCGGCCAGCACGCGGTCCGAGCCGGACTGCACCGGCAGGTGGACGAAGGGCACCAGCTGCGGCAGTTCGGCGTGGGCGGCGATCAGCGCGTCGCTGAACTCCAGCGGGTGCGAGGTGGTGTAGCGGATGCGCTCGATGCCGTCGACCTCGGCGACCACCCGCAGCAGCTCGGCGAAGTCGGCGATGCGCCCGTCATGGGTGGCGCCGCGGAAGCCGTTGACGTTCTGCCCCAGCAGGGTGACTTCCCTGACGCCGTTCTCGGCCAGGTGGATGACCTCGGCGAGCACGTCGTCGAACGGCCGGCTGACTTCCTCGCCGCGGGTGTAAGGCACCACGCAGAAACTGCAGTACTTGCTGCAGCCTTCCATCACCGAGACGAAGGCGGTGGGGCCGTCGACCCGCGGTTCGGGCAGGCGGTCGAACTTCTCGATCTCCGGGAAGGACACGTCCACCTGCGGTTTGCGGGTGGTGCGCGCGGCGTCGATCATTTCCGGCAGGCGGTGCAGGGTCTGCGGGCCGAACACCACGTCGACGAACGGCGCGCGCTCGCGGATGGCGGCGCCTTCCTGGCTGGCCACGCAGCCGCCGACGCCGATCACCAGCTCCGGCTTGCGCTGCTTCAGGGCCCGCCAGGCGCCCAGTTCGGAGAACACCTTCTCCTGGGCCTTTTCGCGGATCGAGCAGGTATTGAGGAGGATCACGTCGGCTTCTTCGGCCTTCGCGGTCAGCTCCAGGGCATGTTCCTCGCCCAGCAGATCGGCCATGCGCGAGCTGTCGTACTCGTTCATCTGGCAGCCGTGGGTCTGGATGAAAAGCTTCTTGGCCATGCGCGCTTCGTCGGGGAAATCCAAAATGACCGGGCATTATAGTGGCGCGCCGGGCCCGTTCCTAGGGTTGCGCGCCAGGCGGCTGTGCTATGATTCGCGCCCTCCTTTTCGCAGAACTGTCACCCGTCGTTCATGAACAAGCGCGAGAACCCGATCTACAAAGTCGTCTTCCTCAACCAGGGCCAGGTGTTCGAGATGTACGCCAAGCAGATCTACCAGAGCGATCTGTGGGGCTTCCTGGAAATCGAGGAGTTCGTCTTCGGCGAGCGCACCCAGGTGGTCGTGGACCCCAGCGAAGAGAAGCTCAAGGCCCAGTTCGAGGGCGTTATCCGCAGCTTCGTGCCGCTGCACGCGATCATCCGCATCGACGAAGTCGAGCGCCTGGGCACGCCGAAGATCAGCGAAGCCAAGGGCGGCGGCAACGTGATGCCGTTCCCGATGCCGATGCCGGACAAGAGCTAGAAGCTTGAAGCCATGAGCTGGAAGTGGCTGCATGCTTCCAGCTTCCAGCTTCCAGCTTCCAGCTTCTTTTTTTAGGGCAACGGCGAAAACGGCGTATTGCCCGCGGTCTGCAGTTCGATCAGGTAGTTGCGGAAGATCTGCCCCAGCACCTTGCTGGCGATGTCCAGTTCGTCCTTGCTCATCTGCTCGGCGACCAGGTCGGCGCTGTCCATGGCGTCTTCGGCGCCGTTCACCGCGGCCATCTTCAGCACTATGTAGGCCTGGATGTTGTTGGCCTTGACCCCTTCGCCGCGGAAGAACATGGTCCCCAGGCGCCACTGGGCCTGGGCATGGCCCTGCAGCGAGGCTTTTTCGTACCAGCGCAGGGCGGCGGGGAAGTCGCGCGGGGCGCGTTCGCCGGTGTAGTAGTACTCACCCAGTTCGAACTGCGCCTGGGCGTCGCCGCCATTGGCGATCTGCTGGCAGCTGGCCAGGGCCTGCTGCAGTTGCTCGGGCACCGTGTTCAGGCTGCAACGGCCGGTCGCCGGAACCAGCAGCGAGTTGCCTCCCGCCTGCGCGAACAGGGGCGAGATGAGCAACAGGCTGCCCAGCAGCAGGGCGCGACCAGAACGGTACATGGGGAGAAACGGCCTCCGGCAACGGGGCGGGCACAATGCCCGGCCGGCGAAAACGTGCCGGCCTGCACATTATGAAATAAGCCGATGCTTCCTTACAAAGTCTTTACGGTGTTTTTCGCGGTTTCCGTCCGAATGGCCAAGAAACCGGCGTAGGGCTCGCCGGGAAAGCGTAACGACGGAAAATTGGCCGCGGCGAGCGCCGCGGCCGGAGGGAGTTACTTGAGGGCGGCGAAGGCGCGCTCGGCGGCGTCCAGGGTCAGCTTCAGCTCGGTCTCGCCGTGGGCGATGGAGGTGAAGCCGGCCTCGTAGGCGCTGGGCGCCAGGTACACGCCGCCTTCCAGCATCAGGTGGAAGAAGCGCTTGAAGCGCTCGGCGTCGCTGGCCATTACGTCGGCGAAGGTGACGATGTCGTCCGCGCCGCTGAAGTACAGGCCGAACATGGCGCCGGCCTGGGTGGTGACGAACGGGATGCCGGCGGCATCGGCGCGCTCCTGCAGGCCCTGCAGCATGCGGCTGGTGTAGTCGGTCAGCTCGTCGTGGAAGCCCGGGCGGCTGATCAGCTTCAGGGTGGTCAGGCCGGCGGCCATGGCCAGCGGGTTGCCCGACAGGGTGCCGGCCTGGTAGACCGGGCCCAGCGGGGAAATCTGCTGCATGATCTCGCGCTTGCCGCCGAAGGCGCCCACCGGCATGCCGCCGCCGATGATCTTGCCGAAGGTCGACAGGTCCGGGGTCACGCCGTACAGCGCCTGGGCGCTGCCGAGGTGGACGCGGAAGCCGGTCATCACCTCGTCGAAGATCAGCACCACGCCGTGCTTGTCGCAGGCCTTGCGCAGGCCCTGGAGGAAGCCCGGGGCCGGCGGCACGCAGTTCATGTTGCCGGCCACCGGCTCGACGATGATGCAGGCGACGTTCCGGCCGCACTCGTCCAGGGCCTTCTCCACCGCTTCCAGGTCGTTGAACGGCAGCGTCAGGGTGTGCTTGGCGAAGTCCGCCGGCACGCCCGGGGAGTTCGGCACGCCGAAGGTCAGGGCGCCGGAGCCGGCCTTCACCAGCAGGCTGTCGGAGTGGCCGTGGTAGCAGCCCTCGAACTTGATGATGTCGTCGCGGCCGGTGTAGCCGCGGGCCAGGCGGATGGCGCTCATGGTCGCCTCGGTGCCGGAGCTGACCATGCGCACCATGTCCATGGACGGCACCAGCGAGCAGACCAGGTCGGCCATTTCCACTTCCAGCGCAGTCGGCGCGCCGTAGGACAGGCCGTGCTCCAGCTGGCGGCGCACCGCGTCGAGCACTTCCGGGTGGGCGTGGCCGAGGATCATCGGGCCCCAGGAGCCGACGTAGTCGACGTAGCGCTTGTCGTCTTCGTCCACCACGTAGGCGCCTTCCGCGTGCTTGAAGAACAGCGGGGTGCCGCCGACGCTCTTGAAGGCGCGCACCGGCGAGTTGACGCCGCCGGGGATGTGCTTCTGGGCGTTGGCGAAGAGGAGTTCGGAACGGGACATGGCGACCTCTCGTTGGGATCCGTGAAAGCGGCGCGCAGCGGCGCCGCGGGAAAGGGTTAGAACAGCGCGGCGAAGGCGCGGGCGCGGCGCTCCACCTCGGCCGGGGTGTCGGCGGCGAAGAGCGCGTTGATCACCGCCAGCAGGTCGGCGCCGCGGCCGATCAGCTCGGGGGCGTTGTCCAGGCTCACGCCGCCGATGGCCACCAGCGGCACGTTGGCGAAGCGCGCGCGGGCCTGCTCCAGCAGCTCGGGGCTGGCTTCGGAGGCGCCGGGCTTGGTCAGCGACTGGAAGAAGCGGCCGAAGGCCATGTAGTCGGCGCCCTCGGCGACGGCCTGGTCGGCCAGCTGCAGGCTGCCGTGGCAGGTGGCGCCGATGATCGCCTGGCGGCCCAGCAGGGCGCGGGCGGCGGCCAGGGAGCCGTCGGTCTGGCCCAGGTGCACGCTCACGCCCAGGCGCGCGGCCAGCTCGGCGTCGTCGTTGATGATCAGGGTGGCGCCGTGGCGCTCGCAGAGTTCGCGCAGGGCCTCGGCCTCGCGCAGGCGGCGCGACTCGTCGGCGGACTTGTCGCGGTACTGCAGCAGGCGCGCGCCACCGCGCAGCGCGGCCTCGACGTAGGGCAGCAGGCGGCCGTCGGCGAGCAGCCTGCTATCGGTGATGGCGTAGAGTCCGCGGAGTTTCATGAAGGCCTCGGCAGGTGAATCAGGAGCAGAAGTCCAGCGGCAGCCGGCGCGGGACGTACTGGCCGTGGCCGGGGGCCTCGGCGTCGCGCAGGGTGCGCCAGGTGTAGTCGAGGGCGCTGCGCACGGCGCTGGCCAACTCCTCGCCCAGGGCCAGGCGGCCGGACAGGGCGCTGGCCAGGGTGCAGCCGGAGCCGTGGTAGCTGCCCGGCAGGCGCTGGCAGGTGAAGGTGTGCCGGCTGCCGTCGCGGCCGTACAGGCGGTTGTGCACCTCGGACTCGTCGCCGTGGCCGCCGGTGATCAGCAGGTTGCGGATATACGGCAGCAGCTTCTCGGCGCATTCCTCGGCGCTGCCTTCGGGCAGCTCGGCGAGGATGCGCGCCTCCGGCAGGTTCGGCGTGGCGATGGCGGCTACCGGGAACAGCCGCTCGCGGATCGCGTAGCCGACTTCGTCCTTGCCCAGGGCGCCGCCGCCGCCGGCGCGCAGCACCGGGTCGCAGACCAGCGGCACGCCGGGCAGCGACTGCATGATCTCGACCACGGTGTCGACCATCTCCACCGAGCCGAGCATGCCCAGCTTGACCGCGGCCACCGGCAGGTCGGCGATCACGGCGTTGGCCTGGGCCAGCACCCACTCGCGGTCGAGCACGCGGAAGTCGGAAACGTTGACGGTGTCCTGAACGGTCAGCGCGGTGACGGCGGGCGCCGCATGGCAGCCTTGGGCGATCAGGGCTTCGATGTCGGCCTGCAGGCCGGCGCCGCCACTGGGGTCGTGGCCGGACAGGCAGAGCACTACGGGACGGGAGGTTGGCGTTTTCATGGCGCGGGAGCTTACCACTAAACCCGGCAGGCGTCGTTTGCCCCGACCCCCGGCCCGGCGCTGCTTGATCGTCATGCCGGCGTGCTAAAGTTGGCCGATTCGAAAATCACGCCCACAGGGCGCGCCGATCGCGGGGGATGGGGCCCCTGGGCGCCGTCCGGAGGGGCACTGCGGGGTAGCATGCAGCGCTGGCTGATCCTCTTCCTTCTCCTTCTTTCGCCGCTGGCCGGCGCGGTCAGCTTCGACGAGCACACCAGCCGCCTGCCGCTGGGCCACTCGATTGATGTCTTCGAGGACGTGCGCGGCACCGCCGACATCGCCGACATCACCTCCGCGGCCCTGGCCGACAGCTTCCGCCGCCACGACCGCGACGTGCTCAACGCCGGCTACTCGCGCTCGGTGTTCTGGATCCGCCTGGACCTGGACTACCGCCCGCAGGAATCCCAGGACCCGGCGCCCTGGCTGCTGGAACTGGCCTACCCGCCGCTGGACCGCCTGGACCTCTACCTGCCCGGCGCCGACGGCAAGTACCAGCTGGCCCAGCGCACCGGCGACACCCTGCCGTTCGCCAGCCGGCCGATCAGCCTGACCAACTACCTGTTCGACCTCAAGCTTGCGCCCGGCAAGCCGCTGCGGGTGTACCTGCGCCTGGAGAGCCAGGGCTCGATCCAGGCGCCGCTGACGCTCTGGTCGCCCAAGGCCTACATGGAAAACCTGCCGGGCAACGTCTACGTGCTCGGCATCATCTACGGCGTGCTGCTGGTGATGCTGGTGTACAACCTGTTCATCTTCGTCAGCGTGCGCGACACCAGCTACCTCTATTACATCCTCTACATCGCCTCCTTCGGCCTCTACCAGGTCTCGGTCAACGGCGCCGGCATCGAATACTTCTGGCCCGACAGCCCCTGGTGGGCCAACGCCGCCACGCCCTTCCTGATCGGTTCCGCCAGCCTGTTCGGCTGCCAGTTCGCGCGCAGCTTCCTGCACACCCGCGAGCACAGCCCGTGGGTCGACCGCACCCTGCTGGCGCTGATGGCGGTGGGCGCGCTGGTGATGCTGCTGGCGTTCTCGGCCAGCTATGCGCTGTCGCTGCGCCTGGCCACCTACCTGGCGCTGGCGTTCGTGGTGGTCATCTTCAGCGCCGGCATCCTCGCCTGGCTGCGCGGCATGCGCGTGGCGCGCTACTTCATCTTCGCCTGGACCGCCTTCCTCCTCGGCGGGACCATCAACACCCTGATGGTGCTGGGCTTGCTGCCCAACGTGTTCTTCACCATGTACTCCGGGCAGATCGGCTCGGCGCTGGAGGTGGGCCTGCTGTCCCTGGCCCTGGCCGACCGCATCAACGCCATGAAGGAAGAGCGCACGCGCATCCTCCAGGAATCCAGCCGCAAGCTGGAGCAGCTCAACCTCGAACTGGCCAACAGCAACCGCCTGAAGGACGAGTTCCTGGCCACCGTCACCCACGAGCTGCGCACGCCCATGAGCGGGGTGATCGGCTCGCTGGAGCTGATGCAGACGGTGCCCATGGACGTGGAGCTGGCGCAGTACCAGAAGACCGCCACCGGCTCGGCGCGCGACATGATGCGCATGGTCAACGACATCCTCGCGCTGATCGAGCTGCAGGCCGGCAAGCTCTACCCGCGGCGCGAGCCCTTCAGCCTGCGCGGCCTGTTCGACAGCCTGCGCGCCCAGTACGCGCCGCGCGCCGAGGCCAAGGGCCTGCGCTTCGACCTGCAACTGGACGAGAACCTGCCCGACACCCTGGAAGGCGACGCCGGCAAGCTGGCCCAGACCCTCGGCTACCTGCTGGACAACGCCATCAAGTTCACCCACCAGGGCGGCGTGAGCCTGCGGGTGGACGGCCAGCGGCAGAGCGACGGCGTCGCCCTGCGGGTGACGGTGCAGGACTCCGGCATCGGCTTCGAGACGCCGGCCGACGATGCGCTGTACCAGCGCTTCCACCAGCTCGACGGCTCGCTGACCCGCGAGTACGGCGGCCTGGGCATCGGCCTGGCGCTGTGCCGCCAGCTCACCGAGCTGCTCGGCGGGCAGCTGCAGCACCATTCCAGCCCCGGGCGCGGCAGCCGCTTCGTCCTCGAACTGAACCTCGGCCAGCCGGCGCAGAGCTTCAGCGTGCCGCCACGCCGCGCCGGCGGCCAGGCCCTGCGCCGTCCGGAACAGTGCACGGTGCTGGTGGTGGAGGACAACGCCATCAACCAACTGGTGATCCGCGGCATGCTGCTCAAGCTGGGCTACCGGGTGCGCACCGCCGACAACGGCTCGGAAGCCATCGACCTGCTGCGCCGCGAAGGCGTCGACGCCGTGCTGCTGGACTGCCAGATGCCGATCATGGACGGCTTCGCCACCTGCCGGGCGATCCGCGCGCTGCCCCAGGGCGGCGAGCTGCCGGTGCTGGCCATCACCGCCCACAGCCACAGCGGCGACCGCGAACGCTGCCTGGCGGCGGGCATGAGCGACTACCTGGCCAAGCCGGTGAAGTTCGAGGAGCTGCAGACCCTGCTGCACGACTGGCTGCTGTGCCAGCCGGCGCTGCCCAGCCACGCCTGATCCGCCGCGCCCGTTGCGTCACGCGGCGCGATCCGCTGGCCGGAACGCCCGCACCGCTGGCGCAATTCCCCCTATGGCCAAGTCCTGAACCGTGATTCACTGCTTGAAACAGTGAATCCGGATTCAGAGCATGGTTTACCGTCTCACCGAAGCCCGCCTGCAGAAAAATGTGGAACTGCGCGAGCGCATTCTCCAACTGGCCCTGGCGCGGGTCGCCGAGGGCGGTTTCGCGGCGCTGACCATGCAGGGCCTGGCCGAAGAGGCGGGCATCGCCACCGGCAGCCTGTACCGGCATTTCCGCGGCAAGGGCGAACTGGCCGCCGAAGTCTTCGCCCGCGCCAGCCAGCGTGAGGTGGACGCCCTGGCCGTCGTCCTGCGCGGCACCGGCGGGCCGGCCGGGCGCCTGGCCCGCGGCCTGCGCCAGTTCGCCCGGCGCGCCTGGGACAGCCGCCGCCTGGCCTTCGCGCTGATCGCCGAACCGGTGGACCCCGAGGTGGACGAGCAGCGCCTGCTCTACCGCGAGGCCTATGCCGAGCTGTTCATCGAATTGCTGGAAGAGGGTGCGCGCAGCGGCCACTTCCATTGCGGCCCCGCGCCGCTGATCGCCGCTTGCCTGGTGGGGGCGATCGCCGAATCCCTGGTCGGCCCGCTGTCGCCGCCGGCCCGAGCCGCCCGCGATGCCGGGCAACCCAGCCCTGGCCTGGAGCAAGTCAGCCAGGCCCTCGTCGATTTCTGCCTGCGCGCCGTCGGCGCGCCCCAGCCGGAGGAACAGCGATGAACCTGCACCAGTACGCCGAGACCCACGAAGTGACCAACCAGGTGCCGCCGCTGGACGGCGCCAATCTCTACCGCATCGACCTGCCCTTGCAGGAGTGGGTGCGCCGCTACGACGGCGGCTGGGCCGAGCAGCGCCTGGGGGCCTACGGCGCCCTGGCCGGCGGGCCGCTGATGGCCGCCGGCTTCCTCGCCAACGAGAACAAGCCGGTGTTCAAGAGCCACGACCGCTACGGCCACCGCATCGACCTGGTGGAGTTCCACCCGGCCTACCACGAGCTGATGCGCACGGCCATCGAGCACGGCATCCCGTCCATGCCCTGGACCGACCCGCGCGCCGGCGCCCACGTCGCCCGCGCCGGTCTGAGCTACCTGCACAGCCAGGCCGAGGCCGGCACCGGCTGCCCGCTGACCATGACCTTCGCCAGCGTCCCGGCGATCCGCCTGCAGCCGGACATCGCCGAGAAATGGCTGCCGAAGATCCTCGCCAGCGAATACGACCCGCGCAACCTGCCGATCGAACAGAAGGCCGGCGCCACCATCGGCATGGCCATGACCGAGAAGCAGGGCGGCACCGACGTGCGCGCCAACACCACGCGCGCCTACCCGGTGGGCATCCCCGGCCCGGGCCAGGCCTACGAGCTGGTCGGGCACAAGTGGTTCTGCTCGGCGCCGATGTGCGACGCCTTCCTCACCCTGGCCTACACCGACAAGGGCCTGACCTGCTTCCTGCTGCCGCGCCACCGCCCGGACGGCACGCGCAACGAGTTCTACGTGCAGCGCCTGAAGAACAAGCTGGGCAACTGGTCCAACGCCTCCAGCGAGGTGGAATACCGCGGCGCCCTGGCCTGGATGGTGGGCGAGGAGGGCCGCGGCGTGCCGACCATCATCGAGATGGTGGCCATGACCCGCTTCGACTGCATGGTCGGCTCCAGCGCCCTGATGCGCCAGGCGCTGACCCAGGCCGCGCACCACTGCGCCTACCGCCAGGTCGGCGGCCGGGTGCTGGCCGAACAGCCGCTGATGCAGAACGTGCTGGCCGACCTGGCCCTGGAAAGCGAGGCCGCGCTGGCCCTGACCATGCGCATGGGCCGCGCCCTGGACCACCTGCACGACGAGCAGGAAGACAAGTTCGCCCGCCTGGTCACCGCCGTGGGCAAGTACTGGATCTGCAAACGCGCCCCGGCGATGATCAACGAAGCCGCCGAATGCCTGGGCGGCGCCGGCTACGTCGAAGACACCATCCTCCCGCGCCTGTACCGCGAGGCCCCGGTGAACTCCACCTGGGAAGGCTCGGGCAACGTCCAGTGCCTGGACGTGCTGCGCGCCCTGTCGAAGGAGCCGGGCGTGCTCGACGCGCTGTTCCACGAACTCGGCGACGGCCACGGCGACGCCCGCCTGGCAGCCTTCATCGGCAACCTCAAGGCCTCCTTCGCCGACACCGCCGACATCCAGTTCCGCGCCCGCCAACTCACCGAGGACGTGGCCGTGGCCCTGCAGGCCAAACTGCTGCTGGAAGCCGGCAACGCCACCGTCTCCGACGCCTTCATCGGCAGCCGCCTGGGCGGCGGCGGCCGCGTCTACGGCACCCTGCCGCGCGGCACGGACGTCGAGGCGCTGGTGGCGCGGGCTACGCCGCATCTGGCCTGATGCCGCTGGCCGGGAGCCGCGAGGTTCCCGGCCTAGCCCAGCAGGCGCCGACTCAGCAGGTGTTGCAGGTCGCGGCGGCCGTCCACTACCAGATAGACGTGAATGTCCCGTTCACGCTGGCGATAGATGATGCGGTAGGGCTTGAAGAACAGCTGGCGGTATTCGCGGATGCCCAGGCTCAGCAGTTCCTTGGGGAAATTTCCGCGCTCCGGTGAGTGACTCAGCTCGCCGATGCATTCCAGCAGCATGCTCAGGACATGAACCGCATGTTGCGGCCCGTCGAATTCGGCAACGTAGTCGTGGATGGACTTCAAATCGCGTTCGGCGCCCTGCGTGATGAACACGCGATAGGGCGATTCTGCCCCCATCAGGCGTCCCCGCGCAGGCGTTTCGCCACTTCGTCCAGGGCAGCGAATCGGCCTTCCTCGATTTCCTGGTTGCCCAGTGCCAGTAGTTTCAGCAGGGCCAGGGTCTCCTGGGTTTCCTCATAGCTGCGGACGTCCTGAATCACCGCCTTGGCTTCGCCGTTCTGGGTGATGATGAGCGGCTCCTGCTGCTCGCCGAGCTGCTTGAGCACCTCTGCCGCATTGGCCTTGAGGTAACTGATGGGTTTGACCTGGGAGGAGTAGCGCATGGTGGCGGCACCTGGAAGAGTTAAGGACTGAATATAGTCTTTTAATGGTTGCCCGCACAGTGGGAGTCCTCCCGGCTGGATGGGGAACCAAGGACATGATTCAGTCATCCCCTTCCTGCAAATAAGCAGGCAAGATGGAGCTGATCGCTCAGACAGGAAGCCCACCATGAATGCCGAGCTCGGCGACGCTTTCGTCGTCGCCCATACCGCAGAAGAAGCGGTCGACCGCCTTGCTGCCCTGCACCAGCGCGCCACCGGGGCGCTCAGCCAGGCTCTGCGGCGCTACCTGAAGACCCGCGAGCAGCCGGGCGCCGAGGAGCGCGCGCTGTTCCGCTATCCGCAGCTGCGCCTGACCTACCTGTGCCAGGGCGAGGTGCCCTCGACCACCCGCGCCTACGCCAAGGTGCAGACGCCCGGCACCTACGCCGTGACCATCACCCACCCCGCGGCCTTCCGCAAATACCTGCTGGAGCAGTTGCGCCCGCTGATGGAAGACTTCACCGTGCGCATCGAGGTCGGCCCCAGCGAGCAGAACATTCCCTATCCCTACGTGGTGGAGCAGGGCGACGAGCTGGCCGGCTCGGGCGTGACCGCCGCCGAGCTGGCGCGGGTGTTCCCCAGTACCGATCTGTCGGCCACTTCCGACGGCATCGCCGACGGCCTGTACCAGTGGGAAGGCGCCGACCCCATGCCGCTGGCGCTGTTCGACGCGGCGCGCACCGACTTCTCGCTGCGCCGCCTGGTGCACTACACCGGCAGCGACTGGCGCTGCGTGCAGCCGTGGATCCTGCTGACCAACTACCACCGCTACGTCGATCAGTTCATCCACATGGGCCTGGAGCGCCTGCACGAGGACCCGCGCTTCGTGCGCATGGTGCTGCCGGGCAACGTGGTGATCGAGCGCGACATGGATCGGGGCGAGGCCAACGCCATCATCGCCGGCGTCGAGTGGCACCGCTTCCAGATGCCGGCCTACCACCTGATCGCCAACGACGGCGACGGCGTCACCCTGATCAACATCGGCGTCGGCCCGTCCAACGCCAAGAACATCACCGACCACCTGGCCGTGCTGCGCCCGCACTGCTGGCTGATGATCGGCCACTGCGGCGGCCTGCGGCAGTCGCAGACCATCGGCGACTACGTGCTGGCCCACGCCTACATGCGCCGCGACGGCATCCTCGACCGGGTGCTGCCGCCACACATCCCGATCCCGGCGCTGGCCGAGGTGCAGGTGGCGCTGCAGGAGGCCGCGGCGCTGGTTACCGGCGAACGCGGCGAGCAACTCAAGCGGCGCCTGCGCACCGGCACCGTGCTGACCTACGACGACCGCAACTGGGAGCTGCACTGGGCCCAGGAGCGCCCGCTGATCAACCTGGCGCGGGCGGTGGCGGTGGACATGGAGAGCGGCACCATCGCCGCCCAGGGCTACCGCCTGCGGGTGCCCTACGGCACGCTGCTGTGCGTCTCGGACAAGCCGCTGCACAGCGAGATCAAGCTGCCCGGCGCCGCCAGCGCCTTCTACCAGCGCGCGGTGAGCCAGCACCTGGCGATCGGCATCGCCGCCGTCGACCTGCTGCGCACCCAGCTCAACTCGCTGCACTCGCGCAAGCTGCGCAGTTTCGACGAGCCGCCGTTCCGTTGATCCGGCGCATGCCCACGGCCCTTTCCCGCCCGCGCGGGGAGGGCCCGTGGCAGGATGGCGCAAAGGCCGCAACCGGAGGACGCCATGGCTGAACCCCTGCAACCGACCCGCGCCGAGCGCGCCGCGCGGGTACTGTCGCTGCTCGATTTGACCTCGCTGAACGCCGACGACGACATGCCGCGCATCGTCCAGCTCTGCCGCCGGGCGTTGACGCCCTATGGCGAGGTGGCCGCGGTATGTGTTTACCCGCGTTTCGTGCATGTGGCGCGGCGTACGCTCAATGGCTTTGGTGCGCGCTCGGTGAAGGTCGCCAGCGTGTGCAACTTTCCCGCTGGCGATGCGCCTTGGGCGGAGGTGGTGGAAGAAGTGCGGCGTACCCTTGCCGAGGGTGCTGATGAGATTGACCTGGTCTATCCGTGGAAGGCGCTCAAGGCTGGGCGGGCAGATGGGGCGGTGGAGCTGATTCGTGCCTGCAAGGCGCTTTGCGGGCCCTACCATCGGCTCAAGGTGATTATCGAAAGCGGCGAGTTGGGTGAGCCTGAGTTGATTCGTACGGCTTGTCGCGAGGCTATTGCCGGTGGTGCCGATTTTCTCAAGACCAGTACTGGCAAGGTGGCCGTGAATGCTACGCCGGAGGCTGCGCGGGTGATGCTGGAGTGCATCGTGGAGGCGGGCGGCAAGGTGGGACTCAAGGTGGCCGGTGGTATTCGTAGCCTGGACGATGCCGAGGTCTACCTGGCTATCGCGCAGGAGATGCTTGGGGATGACTGGATTACGTCCGAGCACCTGCGCTTTGGGGCTTCGGGGTTGCTCGATGAGCTGTTGCGCGAAATGGAGGGGTGACTTGTGTAGGAGCGAGCTTGCTCGCGAACGGTGCCTCTCGGCGATGCCTCCAAAGAGCACCCTCTCCCCAGCCCTCTCCCTGAAGGGAGAGGGGGCCGTTCGGCGTGCGCTGGCACTTCAGCACTCCCTGATGCCTCGCATAGCGCCTGATATTTCCATGAGGCACGTCTTCCACGCCGACACGGACTAGCCCCCCTCGCCCTGACGGGAGAGGGAGCTGTTCGGCGTGCGCCGGTGCTTTAGCTCTCCCTGATGCCTCGCATAGCGCCTGATCTCTCCATGAGGCACGTTCTCAACGTTGGCACGGACTAGCCCCCTCTCCCTTCAGGGAGAGGGTTGGGGAGAGGGGCGGCGTTCAGGTCGGCACCAATGGTTCCGGGAGACTCCCCTCGCGAACAAGCATTAGGCCCCTTCACCCACCCATCCGCCCCACCAACCACTGCTCCCCCGGCTTTGGCGCACGAAACGCCTGGCTTTCCACGCCCTGTTCATCCAGCGCCCGGGCCAGGTCGTGGACGGGGGCGAACTGGCCTTCGTCGCTGAGGCGGAAGGTGCCGAAGTGGATGGCCATGCTGCACTGCGATTCCAGCGTGCGGTGGGCCTGCACGGCGTCGTCCGGGTTCATGTGGTGGTGGCGCATGAACCAGCGCGGTTCGTAGGCGCCGATGGGCAGCGCGGCGAAGCGCATCGGCCCGAAGCGTTCGCGGATCAGCGCGAATTCCGGGCCCAGGCCGGTGTCGCCGGGGAACAGCACGGGGCCGTCCGCCGATTTCAGCACGAAGCCCAGCCACAGGGTGCGGTTGGTGTCGTAGCGCGAGCGCGCCGACCAGTGCTGCGCCGGCACGCCGGTGAGCAGCATGCCCTCGTGCAGCGGCAGGCTCTGCCACCAGTCCAGCTCGTGCACGTCGACGAAGCCGCAGGCGCGGATCAGCTCGGCGTTGCCCAGGCCGGTCACCACCTTCGCTTGCGGGAAGCGCCGGGCCAGTTCGCCCAGGCTGCCGACGTCCAGGTGGTCGTAGTGGTTGTGGCTGACCAGGATCAGGTTGATCGGCGGCAGTTCGTCCAGGGCCAGGCCCGGCGGATGGTGGCGCTTGGGGCCGACGAAGCTGAAGGGGCTGGTGCGCTCGCACCACAGCGGGTCGGTGAGGATGTTCAGGCCGCGGTGCTGGATCAGCAGGGTGGCGTGGTTGATGTAGGTGACGCGCAGTTCCTCGCCGCTGACCTGCGCCGGGGTTTCCGGACGGCGTTCGGCGCCGGGCTGTTCGATCCAGGCCAGTTGCCTGTCGCGCTCCAGCTGCCACTTGAGGAATTCACGGAAGCCGTGGTGCGGCTTGGCGTCCAGGTTGCGGAAGCGCAGGCCGTCGAAGTTCGGGCTTTGCGGCCCGCTGTAGCCGCCGCCGAGGCGGCCGGCGAGGTTGAGCAGGGTGATCAGCCAGGGGGAGCGACGGGCCTTGGGCATGGTGGGATGCTCTGCGTGCTCTTGCGGGGGAACGGTGGCACAACCTAGCATGCCGGCCCATCCTTGTGCTCCGCCGACTCGTTGCCTTTTCGCCCATGCCCCGTCCGCCTCGTCCCACCGCACGTCGTCCCGCTCCCCGCCGCGTCGCCAAGGCGCCGCCGGAGCAGCCGCGGCTGATCCTGCTGAACAAGCCGTTCGACGTGCTGACGCAGTTCAGCGATGGCGAGGGCAGGGCGACGCTCAAGGACTACGTGCCGGTGCCCGGCGTCTATCCCGCCGGGCGCCTGGACCGCGACAGCGAGGGCCTGCTGCTGCTGACCAACGATGGCCGCCTGCAGGCGCGCATCGCCGACCCCAGGCACAAGCTGCCGAAAACCTACTGGGTACAGGTGGAGGGCGAGCCGGGCGAGGCGCAGTTGCAGCGCCTGCGCGAGGGCGTGCAGCTCAACGATGGCCCGACATTGCCGGCCGAGGCGCGGCGCATCGACGAGCCGCAATTGTGGGAGCGGGTGCCGCCGGTGCGTTTCCGCAAGTCGGTGCCCACCGCCTGGCTGGAACTGGTGATCCGCGAGGGACGCAACCGCCAGGTGCGGCGTATGACGGCGGCCGTCGGCCTGCCAACCCTGCGCCTGGTGCGGGTGCGCATCGGCCCCTGGAGCCTGGACGGGCTGCAGCCGGGGGAGTGGCGCGAGGCGCAGCCCTAGGGCCGGATCAGAAACCGCCTTCCAGGCCGGCGACCACGAAGGATTTGACCAGGAAGCCGAAGACGCCGAGGCCGAGGGCGAAGAACAGCACCATGGTGCCCATGCGTCCGGCCTTGGACTTCTTGGCCAGGTCCCAGACGATGAAGGCCATGAACAGGACCAGGGCGCTGACCAGCCCGTACATCATCCAGTCTTCGAAACTCTCGTTCATTGCTGCTCCTGCCCGGCGCGGGCGCTTGAGTGGGGGGCCGGAAGGTCCGGCGGTCGCGAGGACGGGCGGCATTATAAGGGCTTGGTCGCGGGTTGATCAGCGCTGTTCAGAAAGTGAGCAGAATTTCCCGCGCGGGGCCGGCGACGGCCGAAGAAGTCCCGCCGCAGCGGCCCTGGCGGGAAATAGTCGAGCGCCGGGCGGCCCTGGCAGGACGCGGGGTGCGCGCATTTGTCGCAGCGGACGCCCTTCGTAGGAGCGAGCCGTGCCCGCCTGGACGGTAGGAGCAACTGTCTTGCCGGCTGCGCCAAGGCGCGCCTCAACGGATGGGGTGAGCCTTGGCGAAACCCATGCGGTCGTGGTGATGGGTATCGCTTCGCTCAACGCCATCCTACGGGTCTTGTGTTTGCCGGAGGGCGTAGGAGCGGACCTTGTCCGCGATAGCCGGATGTATCGGCGCGGATCGCGGATGAGATCCGCGGCCCCAGCCGCGCCGGTCCCCTGTAAGCGGGCCCTGCCCGCGATTCGCGCGCAGGGCGCGCTCCTACATTCGCCGGGTCAGCTGCGCAGGTGCTCCAGCGGCAGTTCGGTGCTGGCCATGATGTTGCGCAGCACGAAGCTCGACCGCACGCTGGTCACGCCTTCGATGCGCGTCAGGGTGCCGAGCAGGAAGTGCTGGTAGTGCTCCATGTCCGGCACCATCACCTTCAACTGGTAGTCCGCGTCCATCCCGGTGACCAGGCTGCATTCCAGCACCTCCGGGCACTGGGCGATGATCGACTGGAAGTGCTCGAAGCGTTCCGGGGTGTGCCTGTCCATGCCGATCAGGACGAAGGCGGTGAGGCTCAGGCCGAGCTTCTTGCTGTCCAGCAGGGCGACCTGGCGCAGGATGTAGCCGTCGTCTTCCAGTTGCTTGACGCGCCGCGAGCAGGGCGAGGGCGACAGGCCGATGCGTTCGGCCAGCTCCTGGTTGGAGATGCGCGCGTCGCGCTGCAATTCGGCGAGGATTCGCAGGTCGTAGCGGTCCAGTTTGTTCATTGTGGCCTCGAAAATTTATCGGATTGCATGTTTTTATACATTCTTGGTGATTTATTGCGCAATGGGTAGTTCGATGCGCAATCTTCGCAATCCGCTGCCGCTTCGCTCCCCGTAACATGGCTCCAGAAATCACGGCCCGGACCCATACGTCCACGGCGATCCGCCCAATCAGGCGCATCGCGGCCTGCCGACCCGATCGGGTCGCCCAGGCCACCGGGCTACGCACCGCCCAGAAGGTGGAGCGAGGTGAGCCGGCGCCAGAAGCGACGAGCCAGGACGAATTCCCCGAGGGGAGGTCACCGACCTCCCTTTTTTCTTGCCTGCGATTCGCCCGCCGACCTTTACCTTGACTTTACCCTGGCCCCGGGGATGCGCGGTCTGCGCGGTTGTCTATCTGTCATGCAAATGAGCGAGGTCGGCCGGCAGGCCGCTGTGAGGCATTCATGAAGTCGGGCATCTGGCGTCTGGCATCCGTTGGGTTGCTGTCACTGGCCATTGCCGGCCAGGCCTTCGCCGAAGGGCAGGGACCCGGGCAGGGCGGCCATGGCGGACAGGGTGGGCATGGCGGCGGCAATGGGGGCGGCCAGTGGCAAGGTCGCCCGCAGGGCAACCAGGGCGGTCAGTGGCAAGGTCGTCCGCAAGGCAACGACGGTGGCCAGTGGCAGGGCCGTCCGCAGGGTAATCAGGGCGGCCAGTGGCAGGGCCGTCCGCAAGGCAATCAGGGCGGACAATGGCAGGGCCGACCGCAAGGCAACCAGGGCGGCCAGTGGCAAGGCCGTCCGCAGGGCAACCAGGGTGGTCAGTGGCAGGGCCACCCGCAAGGCAACCAGGGTGGACAGTGGCAGGGCCGTCCGCAAGGCAATCAGGGCGGCCAGTGGCAAGGCCGACCCCAGGCCAATCAGGGCCAAGGCCGACCCCAGAACAACTGGAACGGCCAATGGCAGGGCCGCCCTTCCGCCGGTCATGACGACCACGGTCCCGGCCGGCCTTCCGCCGGGGGCGGCTCCTGGCAGGGCCGGCCGCCGCCCGCGCCCGGCAATGCTTGGCATGGACGCCCGGGCGGCAACTGGGGGCCGCATCCGTCGAACTGGCGGCCGGGCTATGTGGTGGACCGCGTGCCCTCGGGCTACTACCGCGTGCCCTGGCGCGGCAGCGACTATTTCTTCAACGACGGCTACTGGTACCGCCCCCATGGCGCGCGCTACGTGGTGGTGGCGCCGCCCTACGGCGTGCGGGTGCGCTACCTGCCGTCCTACGCCGAGCAGCTGTGGTTCGGCAGCATGCTGTACTTCCTCGCCGCCGGCACCTACTACCTGTTCGACAATTCCTCGCAGACCTACGAGGTGGTGCCGCCCCCGCCGCAGGTGGCGCAGGCCCCGCTGCCGACGGGCAATCCCTACGACGTGATCGCCTACCCGATGTACGGACAGAGCCCGCAGCAGCAGGCCCAGGACCGTTACGAGTGCCACACCTGGGCGGTCGGGCAGAGCGGCTTCGACCCGGCCATGGCCGGCTACGCGCCGTCGCAGCAGGCCGTGGATACCTACCGCGGCGCGCTGGGCAGTTGCCTGCAGGGGCGCGGCTACAGCATCAACTGATGGTTTCCCGGCCCACCACTTCCAGCGGGTCGGCGTGCACCAGCACCTCGGCCCGGGGGAACTCGGCGCGGATCGCCAGCACGGCCTGGTCGCACAGGGTGTGGGCCTGGGACAGGCGCATGTCGCCGGGCAGTTCCAGGTGCAGCTGGACGAACCAGCGATCGCCGGAAATCCGTGTACGCAGGTCGTGGGCGCCGACCACTCCGGGCACCTGGCGCACCAGTTCGAGCATGCGCTCGCTGACGTCCGCCGGCAGTTCCTCGTCCATCAGCACCGCCACCGACTCGCGGGCGATGCGCACGGCGCTCCAGAGGATGTAGGCGGCGATACCCAGGCCGAAGAACGCGTCCATCCGCGGGAAGCCGTAGTGCGCCAGCAGCAGGGCGACCAGGATGCTGCCGTTGAGCAGCAGGTCGGAGCGGTAGTGCAGCGAGTCGGCCTGCACCGCCAGCGAACCGGTGTGCTTGATGACGTAGCGCTGCACGCCCAGCAGCGCGGCGGTCAGCGCCAGCGACAACAGCATCACCAGGATGCCCCAGCCGGTGGCGCCCAGCGGTTCGGGGTGCTGCAGGCGGTCCAGCGCCTGGGAGCCGATGAGCACCGCGCTGACCGAGATGAACAGCGCCTGGCCCATGCCCGACAGCGACTCTGCCTTGCCGTGGCCGTAGCGGTGGTCGTCGTCCGCCGGGCGCAGCGAATAGCGCACTGCCAGCAGGTTGAGCAGCGAGGCAGCGCCGTCGAGCAGGGAGTCGGTCAGGCCGGCCAGCAGGCTCACCGAGCCGCTGTGCCACCAGGCCAGGGCCTTGGCCACTACCAGGGTGACGGCCACCGCCAGCGAGGCGCTGGTGGCCAGGTGCAGCAGGCGGGCGCGTCGGTTGTCCAAGTTCAGCGGGTGTCCTGGCGTTGCGGCAGGAAATAGATGTAGTCGAGCAGCGGCGCCGGCTGGCCGAGGGCGGTGAGCGCGGCGCTCATCTGCCCGCGGTGGTGGGTGCCGTGGTTGACCAGGTGCTGGACGATGTCGGCCAGGCTCTGGCGGTGGTCCTGGCCGGCCATGTTGCGGTATTCCAGCAGCTTGCCGAGGTCGCGCTCGTCCTGCCGGGCCAGCCACTGCTTCCAGCCCTGCACGCCCTCGCGGAGGAAGTCGGCCAGGGCGGTGCGGTCCGGCGCGGCCTCGCTGTCCAGGCGGGTGAACTGCCAGGGCCGGCCGACGACGCGATCGAACCAGATGCGGTCGACCACCGCGAGGTGGTTGAGGGTGCCGTGCAGGCTGCCGAAGAACAGCCCGCGCGGTTCACGGTAGGCGGCCTCGTCCAGGGGCGCGACGGCCTCGAGGATGCGTTCGTGGGCCCACAGATGGTAGTCGAGGAGTTTTTCCAGGTGGCGCCCCAGTGCCGCGTGCATGTCAGCCCTCCAGCTTGAGCCCCAGGCTGGCCAGCTGCTGCGGGTTGCCGACGCGCTGGATCAGGCGTGGGTCGTCCAGCGGCAGGGCGCGGCCGGTCTCGCGTTCGATGATTGCCTTGAGTTTAGTCCGGTCCACCTGGCCGTCGGCGCCGACCGCCTCGTGCAGTTTCTCGGGGGCGACGGAGTATTTCTCGTCCGGCAGGTAGATGGCTCCGGTGGCGAAGTCTACGCCGAAGGCGATCAGCCCCGGGATGATGTAGAACAACAGTCCGATGGCATCGAACACGGCGATGGCCGGGTCGATGCGGCCGTCGATCTGGCCGCGGCGGTCGGGGTAGAACAGGGTGCCGCAGGCGGCCAGTTGGCTCAGCAGGGCTGCGCTGAGAACCGCGCAGGAAACTCGGGTGGAAAGACGCATCTAGAACCTCCGGAATAGGCTTCGGGCAACTATATCAATGCGGCGCAGGGGCCTCTATCGTCGGCCGCCGCCCTTGTTGCATAGGACTGCGGCGGGTCGGTCGTGGTTCGCCGTTATAATCGCCGGTTCGTTGTTTCCGCGTGCTTAAGGGTGGATGAAATATAGCCATGAATGCCCTTCCCATCGATGCCATTCTGCCATCTCTGCGCCAGGCCCTGGGCGAGCGCGACGAGGCCGTGCTGGAGGCGCCGCCCGGCGCCGGCAAGACCACCCGGGTGCCGCTGGCGCTGCTCGACGAGCCCTGGCTGGCCGGGCAGGGCATCCTCATGCTCGAACCGCGCCGCCTGGCCGCCCGCGCCGCGGCCGAGCGCCTGGCCGCGGAGCTGGGGGAGAAGGTCGGCGACACGGTCGGCTACCGCATCCGCCTGGACAGCAGGGTGGGGCCGAAGACGCGCATCGAGGTGGTCACCGAGGGCATCCTCACCCGCCGCCTGCAGGACGACCCGGCGCTGGAAGGCGTGGGCCTGGTGATCTTCGACGAGTTTCACGAGCGCAGCCTGGACGCCGACCTGGCTCTAGCGCTGACCTTGAACGGCCGCGAGCTGCTGCGCGACACGCCGCTGAAGGTGCTGGTGATGTCCGCCACCCTGGAGGGCGAGCGGCTGTCCGCCTTGCTCGGCGAGGCGCCGGTGGTGCGCAGCGAGGGGTGCATGTTCCCGGTGGAGCTGCGCTGGGGGCGGCCCTGGCAGGCTGGCGAATTCGTCGAGCCGCGGGTGGTGCAGACGGTGCTCCAGGCCCTGGCCGACGAGCCCGGCAGCCTGCTGGTGTTTCTCCCTGGGCAGGCCGAGATCCGCCGCGTCGCCGAGCAACTGGGCGAGGCCCTGGCCGGCCGCGACGAGGTGCTGCTGTGCCCGCTGCACGGCGAACTGGAGCTGTCCGCCCAGCGCGCCGCCATCGAGCCGGCGGCGCCGGGCAAGCGCAAGGTAGTGCTGGCCACCAACATCGCCGAGACCAGCCTGACCATCGACGGCGTGCGCGTGGTGGTCGACGCCGGGCTGGCGCGGGTGCCGCGCTTCGACCCGGGCAGCGGCATGACGCGCCTGGAGACCCAGCGCATCTCCCGCGCCTCGGCCACCCAGCGCGCCGGCCGCGCCGGGCGCCTGGAGCCGGGCGTGTGCTACCGCCTGTGGTCCGAGGCGCAGCACGAGCAACTGCCGGCCTACGGAACGGCGGAAATCCTCCAGGCCGACCTCGCCGGCCTGGCCCTGCAACTGGGCCGCTGGGGCGTGGCGCCGGAGGAACTGGCCTGGCTCGACGTGCCACCGATGGCGGCCTACGCCCAGGCCCGCGAGCTGCTCGCGCGTCTCGGTGCACTGAACGACAGCGGCGCCCTCAACGCCCATGGCCAGGCCATGGCCGAACTGCCGGCGCACCCGCGCATCGCCCACCTGCTGCTGCGCGGCCAGGCGCTGGGCCTGGGCAGCCTGGCCTGCGACGTTGCCGCCTTGCTGGGCGAGCGCGACATCCTGCGCGGCGCCGGTGCCGACCTGCACGAACGCATGGCGCTGCTTGCCGGAGAGTCGGCCGGCAACCGCGCCAGTCGCGGCGCAGTACAACGGGCCAAGCAACTGGCCCGGCAGTTCCGCGGCTACCTGCGCGGCAAGCCGAGCGAAGCGGTGGCCGACCCCGACCATCCACGCTGGCTGGGCGCGCTGCTGGCCTTCGCCTATCCCGACCGCGTGGCCCGCCAGCGCCGCGAGGGTGGCGGCGAATACCGCCTGGCCAACGGCCGCGCCGCGCAGTTCGGCGAGCCTGATGCCTTGATGAAGGAACCCTGGCTGGTGGTCGCCGACCTCGGCAGCCGCCAGGGCCAGCGCGAAGAACGCATCTACCTGGCCGCCGCCCTGGACGCGACGCTGTTCGACTCGGTGCTGGCCGAGCAGGTGAGGGTGCACGACGAACTGGACTGGGACGAGCGCGAAGGCGTGCTGCGCGCCGAACGCCAGCGCAAGGTCGGCGAACTGGTGCTCAGCCGCGAGGCGCTGCCCGGCCTCGACGCCGAAGCCCGCAGCCGCGCGCTGCTCGGCCTGGTGCGGCGCAAGGGCCTGGAACTGCTGCCCTGGACCCCGGAACTGCGCCAGTGGCAGGCGCGGGTGAACCTGCTGCGCCGTCTCGACCTGGAAGGCAAGGGCGAAAGCGAGTGGCCGGACGTTAGCGATGCGGCCCTGCTGGCCTCCCTGGAGGACTGGCTGCTGCCGTACCTGGGCAAGGTCTCGCGCCTGGCCCACTTCGCCAACCTGGAGCTGCCCGGCATCCTCCACGGCCTGCTGCCCTGGCCGCTGCCGCAGCGCCTGGACGAGCTGGCGCCGCGCACCCTGCAGGTGCCGTCCGGCTCGAACATCCGCTTGGACTACAGCGAATTCCCGCCGGTATTGTCGGTGCGCCTGCAGGAACTGTTCGGCCTGGCCGACACCCCGCGCATCGCCGGCGGCCGCCTGGCGGTGAAACTGCACCTGCTGTCACCGGCGCAGCGCCCGGTGCAGGTGACCCAGGACCTGGCCAACTTCTGGCGCAGCACCTACGCCGAGGTGAAGAAGGACCTCAAGGGCCGCTACCCCAAGCACTACTGGCCGGACGATCCGCTGATCGCCGAACCCACCGCACGGGCCAAGCCGCGCAAGACTTGAAAATGCCGTCTACGGCAAGCCCCGCGGGCGGTTTTCCGGCCGATTTCGAGGCGCTACGGGCGCAGCGCCGCGCAGGCCGCCTCGTCTACAATAGGCACAAACCATCCTGAGTCCCCCCATGTCCGAAACCGACAGCCGTGCGCTGCAAGACCTGCCGCTGGAGCAGCTGATCGCCTGCCATGAATGCGACCTGCTGATGCGCCGCGAGCCGGTCCCCACGGGCAGCCGCTCGGTCTGCCCGCGCTGCGGCTACGAGCTGGAAATCCACCGGCCGCACATGGTGCGCCGCGCCATGGCGCTGGTGCTCACCGCGCTTTTCCTCTACATCCCGGCCAACTTCCTGCCGATCATGAAGATCGACATCCTCGGCCAGGTCGGTATCGACACCGTCTGGGGCGGGGTGCTTGGCCTGTACGCCTCGGGCATGCACGGAGTGGCCGTGCTGGTGTTCCTGTGCAGCATGGTGATCCCCCTGGCCAAGCTGCTGTGCCAGCTGTTCGTCCTCTGCAGCCTGCGCTTCGACGTGGCGCGCGCGCAGGCCATGCAACTGCTGCGCTGGTACCAGCACCTGCGCGAGTGGGGCATGCTGGAGGTCTACCTGATGGGCATCCTGGTGGCCATCGTCAAGCTGATCGACATGGCCGAACTGCACATCGGCGTGGGCCTGGCCTGCTTCATCGGCCTGCTGCTCAGCCAGATATGGCTGGAGGTGACCATGTCGCGCCACCAGGTGTGGGAATCGCTGGCCGGGGAGTTCGACGATGAGGGCCATTGACGCCGGCATCCTGACCTGCGGCGAATGCCACCAGCTCAACCGCGCCACCGACGAAGAGCCGCAGCACTGTTCGCGCTGTGGCTCGGTGCTGCACGCGCGGCGGCCGAACAGCCTCACCCGCACCTGGGCGCTGCTGATCACCGCGGCCATCCTCTACATCCCGGCGAACCTGCTGCCGATCATGACCGTCAACTTCCTCGGCAGCGGCACCCCGGCGACCATCATGGAAGGGGTGGTGGAGCTGATCCACGCGGACATGATCCCGGTGGCCGCGGTGGTGTTCGTCGCCAGCATCCTGGTGCCGACCTTCAAGCTGGTCGGCATCGCCCTGCTGCTTTATTCGGTGCAGCGCCACCAGCCGATGTCGGCGCGGCAACGCATCCTGATGTACCGCTTCATCGAGTGGATAGGTCGCTGGTCGATGCTCGATATCTTCGTCATCGCCATCCTCGTGACCCTGGTGAACTTCGGCAATCTGGCCAGCATCGAGGCGAACCTCGGTGCAGCCGCCTTCGCCACTGTGGTGGTGCTGACCATGCTGGCGGCAGTGACTTTCGATCCCAGGCTGATCTGGGATAACACGGACGCGGAAAACGACGATGAGTGAACTCCCCACCCCGAAACTGCGCAAGACCACCAACTGGTCGGCGATCTGGATCCTGCCGCTGATCGCCCTGGCCATCGGCGCCTGGCTGGCCTGGCGCGCCTACGACCAGGCCGGGGTGACCATCAACATCCAGTTCGAGAGCGGCGACGGCATCCAGCCGAACAAGACCGAGGTGATCTTCAAGGGCATCGCCGTGGGCAAGGTCGTCGACCTGCACGTGAACAAGCCTACCCTGGGCGTCACCGCGGTGGTCGAGATGCGCAAGGAAAGCATCGAGTACCTGAGCAAGCGCACGCGCTTCTGGCTGGTCAAGCCGCGCGTGTCCCTGGCCGGGGTGACCGGGCTGGAGACCCTGGTGTCGGGCAACTACATCGCCGTCGACCCGGTGAAGGGCGAGCTCAACCACGACTTCGTCGCGCTCAAGGAGCCGCCGCCGCTGTCCGACAGCCTGCCCGGCCTGCACCTGATGCTCAAGGCCGAGCGCCTGGGTTCGCTGGAGCAGGGCAGCCCCATCTACTACCGGCAGATCCAGGTCGGCCAGGTGAAGAGCTACCAGTTGGCCGACGACCAGAAGACCATCGAGGTGAAGATCCACATCGAGCCGGCCTACGCCAACCTGGTGCGCAAGCACACGCGCTTCTGGAACGCCAGCGGCATCACCCTGTCCGGCAGCCTCAGCGGCCTGAAGCTGCGCACCGAGTCGCTGGCCAGCATCGCCGCCGGCGGCATCGCCTTCGCCACCCCGGACAGCTACCCGGACAGCCCGCCCACCGACCCGACCAAGCCGTTCCGCCTCTACGAGGACTACGACGCCGCCCAGGCGGGCCTGGCGGTGCGCCTGAAGGTGGACGACGTCAGCGGCCTTTCCGCCGGCAGCACCCCGGTGATGTACAACGGCGTGCAGGTGGGCACGGTGAAGGCCATCGACATGAACAAGGACTTCAACGGCGCCACCGCCACCCTGTCCATGGACCCGCGCACCGAGGACTTCCTCAACGGCAAGAGCGAGTTCTGGCTGGTCAAGCCGAGCATCTCGCTGGCCGGCATCACCGGGCTGGAGGCGCTGGTGAAGGGCAACTACATCGCCGTGCGCTTCTCCAAGGAGGGCGAGCCCACCCGCGAGTTCACCGTGCGCCCGAAGGCGCCGCCGCTGAACCTGGACGCGCCCGGCCTGCACCTGGTGCTGACCAGCGACCGCCTGGGCTCGCTGGAAGTGGGCACGCCCATCCTCTACCGGCAGATGAAGGTCGGCACCGTGCAGAGCTACCAGCTGTCCCGCGATCGCCAGCGGGTGGTGGTGGGCGTGCACATCGAGCCCGAATACGCGGCCCTGGTGAACACCTCGACGCGCTTCTGGAACGTCAGCGGCGTGACATTGAGCGGCGACCTCAACGGCATCAAGTTCAAGAGCGAATCGCTGCAGACGCTGATCAGCGGCGGCATCGCCTTCGACACCCCCGACCCCAAGGCCGCGCCCATCACCAAGGTGCGCCGCTTCGCCCTCTACGACAGCGAGGACAGCGCCCACGCCAAGGGCCAACTGATCGAGCTGCGCGCCGACTCGGCCGACGGCCTGCGCGAGGGCACGGTGATCCGCTACCGCGGCCTGGACGTGGGCCGCGTGGAACAGGTGGACCTCAGCCGCGACCTCGGCGGCGTGGTGCTCAAGGCGCGCCTGATCAAGGCCCAGGACAGCATCGCCCGCCAGGGCAGCCGCTTCTGGGTGGTCTCGGCGCAGTTGGGCCTGGGCGGCGCGGAGAACCTCGGCACCCTGGTCAGCGGCCCGTACATCGAAGTGCTGCCGGCGGCCAAGCCGGGCCCGGCGCAGAACAGCTTCAACCTGCTGGCGCAGCAGCCCAACCGCCTGCTCGACGCCGACGGCCTGCGCCTGACCTTGAGCGCCGCCCGCCGCGGCTCGCTGAAGCCCGGCGTGCCGGTGACCTATCGCGAGGTGCAGGTGGGCAAGGTGACCTCCTTCGAACTGGGCGAGCAGGGCGACCGGGTGCTGATCCACATCCTCATCGAGCCGCGCTACGCGCCCCTGGTGCGCACCGGCAGCCGCTTCTGGAACACCAGCGGGGTGGGTGTGGATGCCGGGCTGTTCAAGGGGGTGAAGGTGCGTACCGAGTCCTTCGAGACCATCCTCGCCGGGGGCGTGGCCTTCGCTACGCCGGACAATGCGCAGATGGGCGCTGCGGCGCGGCCGGGGCAGACTTTTGCGTTGTTCGACGAGTACCAGGACGAGTGGCTGCAGTGGGCGCCGAAGATTCCGTTGGGGAAGGCGGTGGGCGAGTAGGACGTATAACCGTTCGCGGTTATACGCCGCTTATCCGAGGCCAAGCGCCCCGCCGGGAGACCGGCGGGGCGTTTTTGCTTGGGGCGTGCGGGGCTTTTGATTTTCGTAGGAGCGAGCTTGCTCGCGAACCAGGCTCCTTGTGACATAGACGCGGTGGGACACTCCGCCCCCTCTCCCTAACCCTCTCCCTGAAGGGAGAGGGGACCATTGGGCAGACGCTGGTGCTCCTGAGTCAGCCGGCAACACCGAAAGCTACCGGCTGAAACCATCACTTCTCTCGGCACGGACAAGCCCCCTCTCCCTTCAGGGAGAGGGCTGGGGAGAGGGTGCTCTTTGAGCCAAACACCAAGCCGCCTGTTGTTCGCGAGCAAGCTCGCTCCTACGAAAGCGCTCCCGCCTCAGCGCCCACTCCGCGCTGCCCGCGTCGTCAGCAGGTACACCGGCACCCCGGAAATCAGAATCAGCAACGCCGCATAGGGCGCCGCCGCCGCATATTCCAGCGTCGACGTATGCACCCACACCGCCGTAGCCAAGGTCGTCAGCCCCGTGGGCCCGAGCACCAGGGTGGCGGTCAGTTCCTTCATGCTATCCAGGAACACCAGCACGAACCCCGCCCCCATGGCCGGCGAGATGATCGGCAGGGTGATGCGCAGGAAGGCGCGCAGCGGTGTCTGGCCCAGCGTGCGGGCGGCTTCTTCCAGTTGCGGCGAGGCCTTTTCCAGGGCCACGCGGATCGGCGCCTGGGCCAGGGGCAGGAACAGCAGGGCGTAGGCGATCAGCAGCAGCGCGCTGGTCTGGTACAGGTCCGGCACGTAGTGCAGGGCGAAGTACACCAGCGACAGGGCGATCACCAGCCCCGGCAGGGCCTGCAGCAGGTAGGGCAGGCGTTGCGCCCAGCGCGCCAGCGGGCCGGGGTAGCGCACCACCAGGATGCTCACCGGCAGCGCCAGCAGGCAGCCGAGCAGGGCGCCGCCGAAGGACAGCGACAGCGACGACAGCAGTGCCTGGCCGATCTCCAGCAGCGGGAAGGCCGCCGAGGCGCCGGTGAGCAGCCAGTAGCCGAGCATGGCCATGGGGATGCCGGTGCCGATCACCACCAGCGCCACCAGCAGCAGTTGCAGCGGCCATTTCCAGGCGTGCAGGCGCACCCGCTCGGCCTGCCGCGCGCTGCCCTGGCCGGTGCGCACCAGGCGGCCGCGGCCGCGCATGCGCAGTTCCAGCCACAGCAGCAGGAAGCACAGCGCCAGCAGCACCGAGGAGAGCATGGCCGCGGTGGCGTTACTGAACTCCAGTTCGAACTCCTGGTAGATCGCCGTGGTGAAGGTCTGGAAGCGCAGGATCGACAGCGCGCCGAACTCCACCAGCATGTGCAGCGCCACCAGCAGGCTGGTGGCGGCCAGGGTCGGGCGCAGCAGCGGCAGGGTCACCCGCCAGAACACCTGGCGGCGCGACACGCCGAGCATGCGCGCGCTTTCCTCCAGCGACGGGTCGAGGTTGCGCAGGGTGGCGGCCAGCGGCAGGTACACCAGCGGGTACTTGGACATGGCCATGACCAGCACCGCGCCGCCCAGGCCCTCGTAGGCCGGGCTCAGCGACACCCAGGTGAAGCTGCTGACGAAGGAGGGGATGGCGAACGGCAGGCACAGCAGCACGTTCCAGTAGCGCCGCCCGGGCAGGTCGCTGCGCTCCACCAGCCAGGCGCAGGCCAGGCCGAGCAGGGCGCTGAGCACGGTGACCAGCACCAGCAGCTTGAGGGTGTTGCCGAACAGGCGGAACACGTAGGGCCGCCAGAGCAGTTCCCAGGCCAGGTGCCAGCCCGAGTCCCAGGCCTTGGCCGCGACGTAGAACAGCGGCAGCGCCGCCAGCAGGGCGAGCAGGAGCACCGGCGGCAGCAGCCACAGCGGCGCCTTGCGCCCGTGGCCGCCGCGGGCCTGGACCACGGGCGCGGCGATGGACATCAGTTCAGGCCGACGTCGCGTTCGAGGTCCAGCGCGTCCTTGGCCTCACCCATGTCGGCGGGGCTGAGCTGCGGTGGGTTCAGCTCGGCGAACGGCTTGAGCTGCGGGTCGGCCTGCATGCCTTTGCGCAGCGGGTATTCGGCGGACTGGCTGAGGATGGCCTTCTGGCCCTCTTCGCTGAGCATGAAGGCGACGAACTGCTGGGCCTCCTGCGGATGCTGGCTGGACTTGAGCACGGCGGCGCCGGAGACGGTGACCAGCGCGCCCGGGTCCTGGTTGCCGAAGAAGTACAGGCGCGAGTTCAGCTCGCCCTTCTCCTTCTTCAGGGTGTACCAGTAGTAGTTGTTGATCAGCGCCATGTCGACCTCGCCGTTCTCCACGGCTTTCATGGCGGTGACGTTGTTGGTGTAGATGCCGCCGAAGGCCTTCAGCCCGGTGAGCCAGTCCTCGGCGGCATCGCGGCCCTTGAGCTTGATCACCGCGGAAACCTGTTCGAGGAAGGCACCGCTGGTGGGGACGAAGCCGAAGCGCCCGGACCACTGCGGGTCGGACAGGTCCATCAGGCTCTTGGGCAGGTCCTTCTCGTCGATCTTCTTCGGGTTGTAGGCCAGCACCCGGGCGCGGGCGGTGATGCCCACCCAGTCGCCCTTGCCGCCGGCGTTCTGCGCCTCGACCAGGGCCAGGGTACCGGCGTCCAGCGGGGCCAGCAGGCCGGCGCCGGACAGGCGCATCAGCGGCGGCGATTCCTCGGTGTAGATGACGTCGGCCGGCGAGCGCGCGCCTTCCTCGGTGATCTGGCTGGCCAACTGGCCGTCGCCGCCCTTGCGGATCTTGACCTGGATGCCGGTCTTGTCGGTGAAGGCCTTGGCGATGGCGATGCCGGTGGCGGCGTGCTGGCCGTTGTACAGGGTGAGGGTGACCGGATCGGCAGCGGCGTGCAGAGACAGGCCGCCGAGCAGGCAGGCCAGGACAGCGCCCTTGACGCCGGCGAGCAGACGAACAGACATGGAAACTCCCGTGGTGTCGCCAATGAGAATGCAAGCCATTATATGTAACCTGGCCTTTCCGGCCAAACTCCATAGCCTGCTCATGAATGCCGCCGCCGGCTGCGCGCCGGCGGCGGGGGCGCTCAGGCCGGCTCCGCGGCCTCCTCGGCCGTGGCGGCGGGGTGGTCGACGGCCAGTTCGCGGCGGCGGATGAACTTCCAGTCGGCCTCGTCGATGTAGATGCCGTTGGGCCCGCTGCCGCCTTCCAGGTCGATGGCCACCTGCGCCGAGACCTGCGGCTTGACGCTCGCCAGGATCGGCACGAAGCCCAGCTGCAGGCTGGTTTCCAGCAGCGCGGCCTGGTTGCGTTCGTCGATGTCGGCGGCCTCGTCGAGGTAGTAGGGCAGGCGGATGCGCCCGGCCTGCTCGCGGTCCATCAGGTGCAGCAACAGGTACATGTTGGTCAGCGCCTTGATGGTCATGGTGGTGCCGTTGGAGGCGGCGCCGTCGATGTCGGTGTGGACGATCGGCTGGCCGCCGACCTTGGTGATCTCGAACGCCAGCTCGAACAGGTCCTTCAGGCCCAGCTGGTTGTTGTTCGCCGCCACCAGGCGCGACAGGTAGTCCTTGGCTTCCTCGTTCTTCGCATCCTGCTCGGCGCTCTGCGTCAGGTCGAACACCGAGAGGTTCTCGCCTTCCTCGTACTGGCCGGCGCTGTGGATGATCTGGTCGATGTGCTTGAGCGCTTCCTTGTTCGGCGCCAGCACGATGCGGAAGCTCTGCAGGTTCGACACCTGGCGCTTGTTGATCTCGCGGTTGAACAGCGCCAACTGGTGCTCGAGGTTGTCGTAGTCGCTGCGGATGTTGCGCAGCGTCCGGGCGATGTCGGTCACGGCCGCGCGCCTGGCCTTCGCTAGAGTGAGGGCCTCGTCGGTGCGGTGCGCGTAGGCGTTGATCAGCAGTTGCAGGCGGCGCTCGGGGTCGTCCTCGCTGTCGAACTTGGCCACGCCCTTCAGGCGCACCTGGGCGTACAGCGCCTCGATCTGGCCGTCGATGCGCTGCAGTTGCTGCCAGGTGTCCTGGTAGTCGTTGAGCAGCGGCAGCAGGTTGTCCAGGGAGTCGTCCACCGGCTCCATGAACGGCGTGCCGAACGGCAGGTCGGCGGGCAGCAGTTGGCGGCGGCGCAGAGCGTCGTCGAGGGTGCGCTGCTTGGCTTCCAGGTCGGCCAACTGGCGGCCCACCAGTTGCAGCTTGGCGGAGAGCTGTTGGACGCGCTCGGTGAAGGCGTCGGCCGAGCGCTTGAGCTCGTCCTGGGTGGCTTCCAGCTGCGCGAGTTTTTCCAGCTTGGCCGGTTCCTCGGCGCTCAGCGTCTCGCTGCGGCGGAAGTCTTCCAGGGCCTTCTGCGCGTCGAGCACGTCCTGGTACAGCTTGTCGGCCTGGGCCTTGCTGGCATTGCGGTCGGCGGCCACGGCCTGCTGCGTCCTGAGCTGCTTGAGCTCCTTCTCCAGGCGCTCCTTCTGGTCGCGCAGGGCGGCGCGGTCGGCCAGGGCCTGCAGCGCCGGCGGCTCGATGTGCGAGAGGTCGATGGCAAGGCCCGGCACTTCGAAGCGCTCGCCCTTGAAGGCGTCGAGGATCTTCTCGACGCTGCCGACCCACTGGCCTTTCTCGTCCAGGCTCACGCCCTTGTCGCCCAGCGGCAGGCTGAACAGCGCGCCGTTGAACAGGCGCATCAGGCGCTCCACGTCCTGCTGCGAGAACTCCTCGCGCAGGCGCGCATAGCTGTTGTTGTCGGCGTGTTCGAGCTGCTGGCGCACGCTCTTCACGCGCTTCTCCAGATCGCGCACGCGCTCGTCGAGGTCCTCGCTGGAGAACTGCCGCGAGTGGGCCAGGGCGCCGGCCAGTTCGTCGTGGGCGTCCTTGGCGGCGAGCAGCTGCTGCTCCAGGACCTTGGCGTCGTCGACCAGGGCGAAGCGGTTCTTCAGCACCGCCAGCTCGCCCATCCAGCGCTGGATCTCGCTGATCTCGCGCTCCAGGCGCATCAGCTCGGCGGTGCCGCCGCGCTGTTCGTTCTGCAGGCCGTCCTGCTCGCTGCGGTAGTGCTCGGCCTGGATCACCAGCTCTTCCTTGCGCGCCCCGGCGTAGTCTTCCCAGGTGCCCAGCAGGTTGTCGAGCAGCGGCGAGAGGCGGTGCATCTTGCCGCGCAGGAATTCGCGCTGCTGCACGCCGTTGGCCAGCGCCTCGACCAGCGGGCCGGCGGCGACCAGGGCCTGGTAGTCGCCCTCCATGCGGCGCACGTCGCGGAAGGCTTCCTCGCAGGCGGCGATGTAGTCGACGCTGCCCGAGCGCAGGCTGTGCTCGAAGGCGTCGAGGAACAGCTGCTTGAGCTTGGCCGCGGTGATCTCGCGCATGTGCAGCAGGTTGATGAACAGCGAGCGGAAGGTCTTCAGGCTCTGTTCGCTGGTGGAGCGCAGCGGGATCAGCGTCAGGTCCAGCGGCACCGAGGTGTGGCCGCCGACCAGCAGCCGGCGCAGTTCGTCGGGCTTGAGTTCGTAGGCCTTCAGGCCGGCGCGCTCCAGGCTGGCATACAGCTCGCGCAGGCGCAGGCAGGTGCCGTTTTTCTGGTAGTGCTCAAGGTCCAGCTCGCCCTGGTAGGCGAAGAACTGGTGGCCGAAGCCGCCGCCCGGGCCGCGCCCGCCGCAGCCGATGACGTGGCGACCGTGGGGCAGTTCCAGCTCGATGAGGATGTAGCTGGTGTCGGTGGCGAAGTAGAACTTGCGCGAGGCTTCCAGGCTGTACTTGCCGAAGCTCATGTCCGACATGCGCGCCAGGATCGGGAACTGCAGTGCGTTGATCGAGGCGGACTTGCCGAGGTTGTTGGCGCCGTACACCGACAGCGGCTGCTCCAGGGGGAACACGCCGAGGCTGTAGCCGGCGGTGTTGAGCAGGGCGAAGCGGCGAATGCCGTAGCGTTCCTGGGTCATGCCTGGGCCTCCATGTCGGCTTGTTCTTCGGCGATGGCGCGGGCGAGGGCGTCTTCCTCGCTTTCCGCTTCTTCAACCAGCGGCGCGGCCGGCTCGGCGGGCTCTTCCAGGCTGACGATGGGCTCTTCGTCCTCCTCGGCCAGGGCCGGGGCGACGTAGGCCAGGTCCTTGGCGTGCAGGCTGGCGGCCAGGTCGCGGTCCTGCTGCACCGACAGGCAGACGTCGAGGAAGCGGTGCACAGGCGGCAGGAAGCGGTACACGCCGTTGTCCTCGGCGGCGAAGCCGAGCTGGGTCATCCGCCGCATGACCTTCTCTTCCAGTTCCTCCTGGGTGGTCACCTCGGCCTGCAGGAACAGGTCGCGGTACTTCTCCAGCAGCGGCGGCAGCTCGTCGCGGCCGATGCTGCCGCCGTCGAGCACGGCCAGCGGGTCGCGGCCCTGATCGGCCAGGTGCTCCACCAGGATGAAGGTGAACAGCGCCAGGCGCTGGGCGGTCTTGTTGACCTGGGCGCCGATCTGCTCGGGCACGAAGTAGTAGAAGCCGCGGGTGTCGCAGACCAGCTCGAAGCCCAGCGAGCGGAACAGCGCGCGGTACTGGTCCTGCTGGTTGGACAACTGGCTGTACAGCTCGGGGTCGCGGCGGCTGATGTGGAAGCCCTTGAACAGCTCGCGGAAGATGGGCCCGAGCTGGGTCAGTTCGGAAAGATCAATTTGCATGGGGTTCGCTCGCTTTGTCGGCCTTGCCGCTCGGGGCGGCGAGCAGGGCGAAGGAGCACAGGCTGACGCTGTGCTGGGCGGTATCGTAGTCGCGGCGCTCCAGGCGCTCGCGCTGGAAGCGGCCGTCGCGCGACAGGCGCGAGAACCAGTAGAGCAGCTCGTCGGTGGCGCCCTCGGGCTCCTGCTCCAGCAACCAGACCATCAGGTCCGGCAGCGGCAGGGCGGCCTGGCAGCGCTCGAGCATCTCCCGCGCGGTGCGTGGCGCGTTGCGCGGGCCGTCGCCGCCGCGCTTGCCGGTCGCCTTGGGGAAGTGCGCGGGCTTGGGCTCGAAGCGGGCCAGGGCGAAGACGTAGCTTTCCACCTGCGAGGCGCTGCCGAGGAAGGTGCTCTGCGGCCGGGTGAACAGCGGCAGGGAGGCCTGGGGCACGGCGTCGATGCCCTTGCGGCGGATCACCGACAGGGCCAGGGCGGCGCCGCGGGTGATCGCGTTGTGCCGGCGGGCCTCCTCGCGCAGCGGCAGCAGCAGTTCGCGGGCGCGGCGCAGGGTGAGCTGGGCGGTGGTCTGCATCTCCAGGATGCGCGCGTGGGTGCGCAGCAGCTGGTCGTCGTCCACCAGTTGGCCGAGGCGCTGCTGTTCGCCCAGCAGGCGCAGCAGCACCTGCTCGACGCGGCGCACGCCCTGTTCGAAGGCGCCGTCGGCGGAGACCAGCTGGATCATCGGCTCGACGTACTCGTCCCAGGTCGCCAGGACCTCGGCGTAGCGCTGGCGCAGGGGAATCTGCCGGTCGCTGGTCTTGGCCCGCTCGGCCACGGCGATCAGCGCCTGTTCGTCGTTGGCCAGCTTCTTCAGCACGTCGCGCACGCGCATGTCGAGCAGGCGCAGCTGGCGCGCCAGGTCGTTGCCGTCGCGCACCTCGAAGGCATCGCGGATGTAGCCGGCCAGGCGCTCCAGGTGGCGCAGGTAGGCCTCGATCTCCAGGCACAGGCCCAGGCGATGCTCGTGGCGCAGGTAGGCGAGGAAGTCGTGGATCTGGGCGTTGAGCTCGAAGCGGTTGGGGCTCTTGGCCACCGGCACCAGGATGTCCAGGCGGATCCACTGGTCGAGCAGGGCGGTGACGTCCGCCGGGCTGCCTTCGGGCAGCTGCGCCGTGAGTTGCAGGCGCAGCTCCGCCAGGGCCAGGGTGCCGCTGTCGAAGCGCTCGCAGAGCGGTTCGAGCAGGGCCCAGTGTTCGGCGAGGGCGCGCAGTACGCGTCGGGGGTCGATCATCGGGTAGCCGCTGTTGACGGGTAAAGGGGGCGATTGTACTGCAAAGGTCCGCCCGCGGCGGAAGGGGTGACGAAACGCGGCAGTTTACGCCGTGAGGGATGTCGCCACGGCTCTGAAAAACGGCGTTAACCCCCTGAAATTCCTGGCATGTTTTCTGCCAGTTGGCTAACAGCCACTAGCCAATTGCCGCCATGACTTACGACGCCGCACTCGCCAAGGCCCGCTGGGCCGAACTGGAGCGCCAGGACGACCTGGACTGGGACCTGGACGCCATCACCGACCGCAGCGAGGCCATCGACTTCCTCAGGCGCTTCGAGAACCGCCTGTGCATCTATTCCTCCTACGTGGAGAAGCTCTACAGCAACTACAGCTTCGTGATCCCCGAGAGCCAGGAGGGCGGCATCACCATCCTGCCCAACGAGCAGGCCTGGTTCGACACCTTCCACGACATCCCTGCCGACGCCGTGGAGCCCACCGGCATCCACATCCTGCCCGGCGAGACCATGGGCCACAGCGGCCTGTACCTGAAGATCCCCGGCGAGCACCGCCTGGTGGGTTCCGCCGAACTGCCGTTCCAGGACGGCCTGAAGCTGCTGATCCGCCGCTACCGCATGCGCGACGAGCCCTTCCTGCCGGTGCTGGTCAAGGGCGACCTGCGCGAGTACGAGGCGCGCATGCCCTCGCTGCACCTGCACCGGCTGAACAGCGCGAAGCTGCAGGCGCAGTCGCGGCTGAACCTGGAGGCCATAAAAGGCGCCATCGCCGAGCACCTGATCGGGCTGTTCCGCCACGGCTGACGCGGCTGTTACGCCGGTGTGACCTTGGGTAACACGGCGGCCACCTGCCAGCAGGCGATTCTCGACTATGGGTCGGGCCACGATGGCCGGCGACTCCCTATAGTGGCAGACAGGGCTTTTGCCCCTTGGTCGGCGAACGAGAAAAGAACAAGAGGTGGCCATGGCCAGCAGCCGTATCAGCCTTTCGCGCCCCGCCCGCATTGCGCTGGCGGCCGGCGCCTGCCTTGCCTGGATGGCCCTGGCGGCGCGCGCCGACATGGTCGCCCTGGACGACGAGCAGCTGTCCGACGTGCAGGGCGCCGGCATCGGTTTCGTGGTGGACAACGCCATGATCGACGGCAGCAAGGCCACCACCAACATCACCGGGCTGAAGGACCCCAACGGCAAGGATGTCTCCATCGCGGTGCGCAACCTCTACCTGGGCGCCACCGGCAGCAACCACGGCAGCAACCTGCAGCCGGTGACCATCGGCCGCCTGACCTATCCCTTCAAGCTCAACCTGGCCAAGGGCTCGGTGCTCACCACCCAGCTCGCCGACGGCCGCGTGGTCAACACCCTGCCCAGCGACGCCGACGTGCTCGAACTGGCCTTCCCGCCGCTGATAGCCAACAACGCCGGGCAGCCCTGCATCAGCGGCTACGCCGGCGCCGGCAGCGGCTGTTCGAGCCGCGCCAGCGAGAAGGTCGACCTGGGCGCGCGCTTCGACTTCACCGTGCCGGTCAGCGGCGGCACCCGCACCGACGTGCTGGCCCTGGACTTCCAGGACCTGGCGATGGACGGCAGCTACCTGCGCCTGTGGGGCTCCAGCGCGCGCAGCCAACTGGTCGGCGAACTGCGCCTGAACCTCTACGCCAAGACCCTCGACATCCTTTCCTGCGCCGCGGGCAACGCCAACTGCGCCAGCGCGGCGGAGAAGGCCGCGCGCAGCGTCTACCTGACCAACGCCTACGCCAGCGTCGCCCTGGGCTACGGCAAGTCCCAGCCGCTGCTGCTGTCGGTGACCGCCGACGGCAACTTCACCTTCGAGCTGCCCATGCTGACCGCGGCCAACGCCGCGGACTTCTACGCCAACGCGCCGCGCACCAGCCTGGTGATCGACAACCTGAACATCGGCGGCACCCGGGCCTCCTACGGCGCGGTGCCGACCGGCGGCGTCAACCTGGGGCGCAGCGAGCTGTCCGGGTTGAGCTTCAACTACCTCAAAGTCACTTCCCACAACCTCTGACGGAGCACGGCACGATGAGCTTTCCACCGCTGCTTCCGCCCCGCCGCCGGCTCCGGGCCGCCGCCGTCGCCCTGCTGGCGATGCTGGCTGGCCCGCTCGCCCAGGCGGAACTGCGCACCCTGCCGGACGACGACCTCGGCCAGGTGGTTGGTCAGGACGGCCTGAGCCTGGGCGTCACGGTCAACATCCAGAAGACCCCCAGCATCACCCGCTGCCCGGGCGGCTGCGGCGCGCGGGTGGCGATCCAGCCGGCGGGCAGCGGCAACAACTTCCTGGTGCTGGACAACATCAGCGGGACCTTCAGCTTCGACGAGGTCACCGTGGACATCCTCTCCATCAACAGCGGCTTCGGCGGCGACGGCGCGGCCTTCAACCGCCAGGTCCTGCGGGTCGGCCTGAAGGACGTCAACTTCGACAACATCAGCCTGACCCTGGCCGGCGCCAACAAGGCCCGCAGCACCGACGCCGGCCTGGTGCAGACCGACCTGCTCAGCGCCCGCGTCGACGGCGTGCTGCACGTGCAGGGCAACCTCAACCTGTTCCAGGTCCCGGCCCGATGAGGGGAGCGCCCATGGCCGGGACCAAGCTCCAGGGGGAAAACCCATGACGTTCCTTTCCATACGGCGCCTGCTGCTGGCCAGCCTGCTGCTGTGCCTGGCCGGCGGCGCGAACGCCGAGCTGCGGGCACTGAGCGACAGCCAGCTGTCCGACGTCACCGGCCAGGCCTTCATCAACCTGGCCACCGACGCCGCCGCGGGCATCAACTACACCCGCCTGAACATCGGCGCCACGGTGGAAACGCAGCTGAACATGAACAAGCTGCAGCTCGGCCTCTACGACCGCGCCGGCGAAGCCGCCAACAGCGCGGACATCTCCATCAACAACTTCGCCCTGGGCACGGTCAACAACCAGACCGGGCAGATCAACCCCTTCACCATCGTCGATCCGTACGTCGAGTTCGCCTACGACGGCAACAAGATGGTCGGCGTGCGCATCGGCTTCAACCAGGCCAAGGGCGTGCTGTCCGGCGACATCCAGTCGCTGACCGGGAACATTCCGGTGCACATCAAAGGCACTGCCGACGCCATCTACAACAAGGCCACGGTAGGGCAACAGCTGCTGCTCGGCCTGGCGGGCATCTACCGCAGCAGCACGGTGGAGGCGGATGCCGGCCTGGTCACCTCCGGCGGCGCCAGCGACCCGGTGCGCGGCACCTACGCCGGCATGACCAACGGCTCGCAACTGGACTGCACCAATGGCTGCGTACCGCTGTGGACGGACATCGTCACCGGGCTGTTCACCTCCAACAACTGCGCCATCCTCGGCATCACCACCTGCTTCAAGCTCAGCCAGTTCCAGTCGCTGCCGGTGGGCGACCTGAGCCAGGCCGGCCTGGCCGGCGCCGCCAAGGGCTTCTTCATCTCCCTGCAGAGCCAGGACGTGCAGTGGCGCGACATGGACACCGGGCAGATGATCACCGCGCTCAAGGGCGCCTTCATGAACATGCCCAAGTACCGCGACGCCAACGGCAACCTGGTTTCGCCGATCAACATCGACTTCAACCAGGCCTTCAACGGCATCCCTCGCCAGGACACCTGCGTCGGCATGAACAAGGGCTGCTGAGCGGCCCATCCGCCGGCCGGCCTTTCCGTCGGGCGCGTTTCACGCGACAATTCCGCTCCGTTGCGTTTAGCCCTGCGCCCGCAGGATGCCCACAGGTACAGGACTCTTGATCGAAGAAGCCCGCCGCCGCGCCTATCTCGGCGCCATGCAGGTCGCCTCCTGGCTGCCCCGCGTGGTGCTGCCCTTCGCCGCGCCTTCGCGCCCGCAGCTGCTGGAAGTACCGGAGCCCGTCCAGGCCCCGGCGCCCAGCGCCGCGCCCGAAACCGCCGGCACGCCGGCCGCCGCGCCGGAGAAACCGACGCCGACGCCCGAGGCCCGGCCCTCGATCCCGGTGGTGGTGCCGCGCCCCGCCGCCCAGGCCCGCCCGCCGGTGGCCGCCGAGGCGCCTGCCGAAGCCGAGGCGCCTGCGCCGCGCGCGCCGGTCGAGCCGCCGCCGCGTTTCAGCCTGCAATTGCTGCGCGCCGGCGCCTGTGCGCTGCTGGTCGAACTGCCCACCGGCGAGCCCCTGGCCAGCCGCGACCCGGCCTACCTGCTGCTCAAGGACCTGCTGCGCGCCGCCGGCCTGCCGGACAGCCCGCAACTGCTCGGCGAGCCGGTGCGCTGGCCGCTGCTTTCCGGCGGCAACATGGACCAGGGCCCGCAGGCGGCCCGCGAGTTCGTCCAGGGCTTCGTCGCCGCGCGCCTGGAAGACAGCGGCCCGTGCCGCTGCCTGTGGCTGGTCGGCCGGCCCGCCGTGCGCTTCGCCGGCGAGGCGGACGACGAGGCGATGCTGCGCGAGCTGCAGATCGAGGAACTGGGTGTGGCCTGGGCCATCCCCGGCCTGGAGCGGCTGAGCGACGAACCCGCCCTCAAGGGCGAGCTGTGGCGCGCCATGCGCCGGGTGCGCCAACGCTGGCTGGACCAGGACGCAGAATGACCGACGCCATTTCCTTCCGCCCGATGACCGAGGCGGATCTCGACGCCGTGCTCAAGATCGAATACGCCGCCTTCAGCCACCCCTGGACCCGCGGCATCTTCACCGACGGCCTGAAGAGCTACGACTGCTGGCTGATGTTCGAAGGCACCCAGCAGGTCGGCCATGGCGTCATCCAGATCATCCTCGACGAGGCGCACCTGCTGAACATCACGGTGAAGCCGGAGAGCCAGGGCCGCGGCCTCGGCCTGCGCCTGCTCGAACACCTGATGGCGCGGGCCGGCGAACTGGGCGCGCGGGAGTGCTTCCTGGAGGTGCGCGAGACCAACCAGAGCGCCTACCGCCTGTACGAGCGCTTCGGCTTCAACGAGATCGGCCGCCGGCGCGGCTACTACCCGGCGGTGGGCGGGCGCGAGGACGCCCTGGTGATGGCCTGCACGCTGCTCGACTGACCGTCATCCAGGCCATATCCGGCCGCCGCGCACAGGCGTAGGCTGGGCGATCAATAACAAGAACAAGGTCGCGACATGAAGCCAACCGCTGCAGCGGCGGCGCCTGCCCGTCGTCATCCGCTTCCCGCCTCACATGCCGCCGGCGCGCGGCAGGAGGGCGTCCATGTGTGACACCCTCGTCCTGCGCGCCGACGGCTGCACCTGGTTCGCCAAGAACAGCGACCGCGAACCCTCCGAACCCCAGCGCCTGCTGCGCCTGCCCGCGGTGCGCGGCGATACGGCCAGGCAGATGCGCGCCACCTACCTGGAGATTCCCCAGGTCGCCGACCGCCATGCCGTCATCCTCAGCCAGCCCGCTTGGCTGTGGGGCGCGGAAATGGGCGTGAACGAGCACGGCGTGGCCATCGGCAACGAAGCGGTCTTCACTCGCCTGGTGGACCAGACCGGCGAGGCGCTGCTGGGCATGGACCTGGTGCGCCTGGGCCTGGAGCGCGGCGCCAGCGCGCGCGAAGCCCTGGAAGTGATCACCGGCCTGCTGGAACGCCATGGCCAGAGCGGGCCGGCGGGCTTTCGCAACAAGCGCCTGCGCTACGACAACAGCTTCATCATCGCCGATGCCGGCGAGGCCTGGGTGCTGGAAACCGCCGGCCGCCTGTGGGCGGCGCGGCGGGTGGAGCGCTGCGCCATCTCCAACGCCCTGAGCATCGGCCACGAATACGACCTGTGCAGCCACGACCTGCCGGCCCACGCCCGGCGCCTGGGCTGCTGGAACGGCCGCGGCGACTTCCACTTCGCCCGCGCCTTCGACGGCCGTCTGCTGCCCTGGGTGGCCGGGGCGCACCAGCGCCGGCGGATGAACCAGGAGTTCCTCGCCAGTTGCCCGCGCCAGCCCGGCTGGGAGGCCCTGGTGGTCGCCCTGCGCAACCACGGCCGGCGCGACCACAACTTCACCCGCCACGACAACCGCCAGGTGTGCATGCACGCCGGCAGCTTCTGGCGTCCCTCGCAGACCACCGCCAGCCTCATCGCCCGCCTGGGCCCGGACGGCCCGCGCCTGGCCGCCACCGGCACCTCGGCGCCGTGCCTGTCGCTGTTCCAGCCGCTGGGCTTCGAGGCGGCCGCCGGCGCTAGCCTGCTCAGCAAGGCCGACGAGCCGCTGGAGCAATCCCTCTGGTGCCGTTTCGAAGCGGTGCACCGCCGCGCCCTGGTGGATGCCGAATTCGCCGCCGCCCTGCGCGCCGGGCACGCCTGGCTTGAGGCCGAGCAACTCGCCGCGCTGGACCGCCGCAACCCCGACTGGGCGCACCTGGCCGCCGAAGCCGAGGCCTGGCATGCGGCCTGGCAGCAACTCGCCGGGCAACTGGAGCCGCGCCTGCCGCGCTGGTGGCGGCAGCACGCCACGCCTTGAGCCATAGTGCTTGTCAAAGGCCGTCGGCGTTACGTAAGGTGCGCCAGCCGCAGAGGAGGAGCCACCATGAGCGACCTGGAACAACTGTTCGAGAACAACGCCCGCTGGGCCGAAGCAATCAATCGCGAGGACCCTGACTTCTTCGCCAAGCTGGCCCGCCAGCAGGCACCGGAATACCTGTGGATCGGCTGCTCCGATGCGCGGGTGCCGGCCAACGAGATCGTCGGCATGCTGCCCGGCGACCTGTTCGTCCACCGCAACGTCGCCAACGTCGTGCTGCACACCGACCTCAACTGCCTGTCGGTGATCCAGTACGCGGTGGACGTGCTCAAGGTGAAACACATCCTGGTCACCGGCCACTACGGCTGCGGTGGCGTGCGCGCCTCGCTGCAGGACCAGCAGTTCGGCCTGATCGACGGCTGGCTGCGGACCATTCGCGACCTCGCCTACGAGTACCGCGACCACCTGTCCCAGTTCGCCAGCGAGGAAGAGCGCGTCGACCGCCTGTGCGAGCTGAACGTCATCCAGCAGGTGGCCAACGTCAGCCACACCACCATCGTGCAGAACGCCTGGCATCGCGGCCAGTCGCTGTCGGTGCACGGCTGCATCTACGGCATCAAGGACGGCCGCTGGAAGAACCTCAACGTCACCGTCAGCGGCCTCGACCAGCTGCCGCCGCAGTACCGTCTGCGCCCCATGGGCGAGGCCTGAGCCGCCCCGTGCCGGTCGTCCGGCCCGCCTCGCCGGGCGCGCCGGGCAGACCGAAGATAGGGATAGGTGACTGACGAAGAGGCGAGCATGCGCGAACTCTGCGTGATCCCCGGCGACGGCATCGGCCGCGAAGTCGTGCCGCCGGCCGTGGCCGTACTGCAGAAACTGCTGCCCGACCTGCGCCTGCGCGAAGCAGAGGCGGGTTGGGACTGCTTCCAGCGCCACGGCACCTCGGTGCCCGAAGCCACCCTGGAAGCGCTGCGGGCATGCGGGGCCGGGCTGTTCGGCGCGGTGTCCTCGCCCAGCCACAAGGTGGAAGGCTACCGCAGCGCCATCCTGCGCCTGCGCCAGGAACTGGGCCTGTACCTCAACCTGCGCCCGGTGCGCACCTGGCCGGCGGTGTCGCCCCACGCCGGCGTCGACCTGCTGATCCTGCGCGAGAACAGCGAAGGCCTGTACAGCGGCCGCGAGCACTGGGAGGCCGACGGCGTGGCCATCGCCGAACGGGTGATCAGCCGCGCCGCCTGCACGCGCCTGGCCCAGGCCGCATCGCGCATCGCCCGGCAACGCCAGGCGCGGCGCATCACCCTGGTGCACAAGGCCAACGTCCTGCCGCTGACCTGCGGCCTGTTCCGCGACACCTGCCGCGACCTGCTGGCCACCGAAGGCTGGGGCGACGTGCTCGACGAGCGCCTGGTGGACGTGGCGGCCCTGCAACTGGTGGAGCGCCCGGAAGCCTTCGACCTGATCGTCACCAGCAACCTGTTCGGCGACATCCTCTCCGACCTCGCCAGCCACTGGGGCGGCGGCCTGGCCCTGGCGCCCTCGCTCAACCTGGGCGAGCAACTGGCCCTGGCCGAACCGGTCCACGGCAGCGCCCCCGACATAGCCGGCAGCGGCCGCGCCAACCCCCTGGCAGCCATCCTCAGCGCCGCCATGCTGCTGCGTTTCCACTGGCACGACGAAACCGGCGCCACGCGCATCGAGTGCGCGGTGGAAAGCTTCCTGCGCGAAGAAGGCCACCTCGACCACGGCCTGGAAACCACTCGCGTGGTGGGTGAAGGCGTCCTGCAGCGTCTCTAGGGCTAGCCCAGCTCGGGATGGTCGGCCAGCCAGGCCGCGCAGCCGCTGCCCACGGCCAACAAGGGCAGCACCGTCAGCATCGCGCGCAATCCTCCGCCCATGGGCAACCCCTGGACGAACAACGTCCATTCCTGGGCCGCCAGCCCGAGCAGCAGGGAAAGACAGACCACGATCAGCGTGCGGACGAGATAACGCATACAAACGCCCTGAAAAGCGGGAAAAAAGAAGCCATCGCCCGCTCGGAGCGGGGGCGGGCAATGGCTATGGGAGGGCAGGAAATGGAAGAACCTGCGAAGGCAAAGGTAGCGCCCGGGGATAACATTAGCTAGCTAACGAATGCGCGAAGGAGTTTTTCCCGGGGTGAAACAATTCGGGTATCTGGAGTGGGAGCCGATGGGCGGGGCTGCGTCCTACGGCATGCCTTCGCCCGTCATTACAGGAGTGGGGGAGGGGGCATACCGCCGTTGCGGCGAATTTCGGGGCACTCTTCGATCATCATGGGATGCGCTATTGCCCGGAAGTCTTGGAGTCCACCATGCATCCTTTTCTCCTATGCCCACAACAACCTGAAGAAGAAGCTCATCGAAGATGTTGTCGGTGGCGAGGATTTCATCGTGATTTCTCGTCGAGATGCGCCGGATGCCGTGCTGCTTTCGCTCGATAGCTTCAACGGCCTGATGGAAACCGTCCATCTGCTGAAGTCCCCAGCCAATGCCGCCCGCCTGGCGCGTTCCTTGGCTCAAATGGAGCAGAGATAGTGGATTGCCACTGAGGGAGCTGGACCATGACAACCAACTGCATGCGCCCCATTCATCCTGGGGAAATCCTGCGTGAAGAGTTCCAGCAGGCGCTGGGGATAACTCCGGCCGCTCTGGCTGGCGCCTTGAACGTGTCGGTCCCGACTGTCAAAGACATTGTCCGCGAGCGCCGTGGCGTCACTGCGGATATGGCTATTCGGCTGGGCCGCTACTTCGACACCTCAGCCGGGTTCTGGATGAACCTGCAGAGCCAGTACGAGCTAGCGACTCACGGTTAGAACTACTGGCTCGATGAAAGTATCAGGATGACTCCGAACTCCCAGCGCCTAAGGCTCTCGGGAAATCCGTAGGGGCATAACGCCGATGGCGTTATCCGCCGAATCGCGGACAGAGTCCGCTCCTACGGTTCAGGGAAGCATGGGCGTAGGAGCGGACTTCGTCCGCGATTGGACTTGCCGGCCACGCCAGCCGTCCAGATGGCACTACGTGTTCAGGATGACTCTGGAGTTTCCGACAGCTCCGAACGGCCCCCTCTCCCTCCGGGAGAGGGGGGAGAGGAGCAGAGCCAGGATTAGGCGCCTTGGCTGAACCAACGCATCGCTTAAATGAACGTAAGCGCTCCACAAACCCCATCTTCCTTTGACGAGGCCGTGTGATCAGGATGCGTTTGCCGTCGGGCAATTCCACGGCAACAGTGCTTCGTAATCCTCAACACTCTGTGCCGCTGGCAGGCGATCGAGGATATGGCGCAGCCAGGCGTAAGGCTCCTGCCCATTGGCCTTGGCAGTTTCGATCAAGCTGTAGATCTGCGCGCTGGCCGTGGCGCCCTTGGGCGTGTCACTGAACAGCCAGTTCTTGCGGCCGATGACGAACGGGCGGATGGCATTCTCGGCACGGTTATTGTCGATGGGCAGATGCCCGCCTTCGACATAGCGCACGAGCCTGTTCCAGTTGCTGGCCAGGTAGTTCACCGCTTTGCCCAGAGCGGTCTGCCCAGCGACCTGTGGCTGGGTCTTGTCCAGCCAGACCTTGAGCTGGCCGAGCAGTGGCAGGCTGTGTTGCCGACGGGCCGCCAGGCGTTCGGTATCGTTGGCCTCTTTCAGATCACGCTCAATGCCGTAGAGCTTGTTGATCAGGTTCAGCGCCATGTCGGCACGGCCGGTCTTGCCCTTGGGCTGCACCTTCTGCGCTTCGACGAACTTGCGCCGTGCATGCGCCCAGCAGGCCAGATGCTGGATTCCTTCCTGCGTGGCCACGGCGTTGTAGCCGGCGTAGTCGTCAGTCATCAGGTGGCCGCGATAGCCATCGAGCAGGCGCAGCGGCACGTCCTGCGCGCGGCTGGCGCTGTAGTCGAAGAGGACGATCGGTTTGTCCGGTGGGCCACCACTCTGCACCCACATCCAGGATTGCGCAGTGGGATCGCGTCCCGGTTCGTGCAGCACCTGCAGACGGGTTTCGTCGCAGTGCAACACGGGATAGTCGAGCAGTTTGTCACGCATGAGGTTGAGCAAAGGCTGCAGCTGCTCGCCCGTCTGGATCACCCAGCGGGCCAGGGTCTGGCGGGGGATGTCGATGCCGTGGCGACTGAGCATCTTCTCGAAGCGGTACAGCGGAATGCCGTCGACATACTTGGTGGTCAGCAGCATCGCCAGCACGCTGGGGCTGGCCAGGCTTTTCTCGATCAACTGGGCGGGTTTGTCGGCAGTGCTCAGCGCGCTTTCGCAGGCCTTGCAGGTATAGGTCTTGCGGACATGGCGAATCACCCGCACCTGCATCGGGATGATGTCCAGCTGTTCACTGGTTTCCTCACCGATGGCCTGCTTGCGGCTGCCGCATTCGCAGGTCAGCTCGTGTTCGGGTAGCTCGTGGATGACGTCGACACGCGGCAGGTTCGCCGGCAGCGGCTTGCGTTTGCCACGACGCTTGGCTGGCGCAACGACCGCTTCGGTTTCACTTGGCGCGGCAGCCGCGTCGATCAGCTCTTCAGCCTCGTTGAACATGGCCAACTGTGGTGAGTCGGCATCTTCAGGGCTGCGCTCGGATTTAGGCGAGAACAGCTTGTGGCGCAGCAGGGCGATCTGCTCCTGGAGTTGCGCTACCTTTCCGTGCGCCAACAGCAGCATCTGCTTGAGCAGGACAGGGTCGTCAGGAAGGGTGTCGGCACCAATTTTCATGGCGCCGGATTATACCGATTCAGGCCACGAAGCGCGGCGTCAGCACCCTGTGCGGCCGGTTGCGCCACAGGTCGATGCCGTCGAGCAGCCAGTTCAGCTCATCGACCGTCAGTTCGATGGTCTCGTCACCAGCATCGGGCTTGGTCTTGAACCGCTCGGCCTCCAGGCGCTTGAGCCAGAGGCAGAAACCATTGCGCTCCCAGTAGAGGATCTTGACCTGGTTGCGGGGGCGATTGAGGAAGACAAAGAGCACCGGGTTGAACACTTCCACCTTGATGTCTAGCTCGACCAGGGCGGCCAGGCCGTTGATGGATTTACGGAAATCAACGGGCTTGGGGTAGAGGTAGACCTTCTGCACCTTGGCATCGGGACGCATCATGAGGACTAAGCTCCGGTAAAAACGGGAGATCAGCATCCAATGATCGGCGGGCTATTGGCAGATGGGGTTTGTGGAGCGCTTACAAATGAACAGCGGGATGCGGGGGCTTGAGCGCGCAGGGAAGGGCGGAGTCAGGTTGCGGACGCTTTGTAAGCGCCGCCCCAAAAGAAAAGGGGCTAGCTTGCGCTAACCCCTTGAAAATAATGGTGGCTACACCGGGACTTGAACCTGGGACATCAGCATTATGAATCGCATGGGCCGTCCCCCGCTTCACCCATGAATCAAGGCTTTCAGAGCGGCTTCTAGCTGGTTCAACCTCATCATTTCACGCGGGCACTATGATGTAGTCACCTCTAAGCCGACATGCAAGGAAGGTCAGAGTGACCCCGACGGATCTAGGTCGTGTCGTCGCTGTGGTGGTAATGCACTTGGCCTACTATAAAGGGGCATTCTTGGAGTGCATTACGACGTGAGTTACTTAGAGCCTCTCATAAGGAAAGGTCTATGTGATCGCCGTTTATTGCCCAAGAATGTCTTTGATTTCTTTCATGCAGATTCTAGGCATTTTTATGCTGGACAAATTTATCCTAGATAGAACAAGAAGATAGTCTTCTATCTCTTCTGCATTCCCCCAGTTAACTGCATCCTTTAGCCGTATTGCGGTGAATCTTGAGAAGCCAAGAGACATTAGGCTTAGCTCAATCGGAGAGCATGAGCCGAACTCAAGGAACGTATGGTAAGGGGCTTGCTTTGCATTCTCTTCACTAAAGCCTTTTTCTAAGAGGCAGTGTTTCATTATGTCTTCATAGGCGCTCAAGTACTTGACTAATTTAAACCTGATCTCTGTTTCAATGGCTTTAAGGAGTTGCCTGATTATTGTTGAGGTCTTTTCAGATTCGTTTTCTCTTTTTCTGAAGTTTGCTCTACTTTTGATTAGAGCACCTACTGGTGTTCCAGTTGCCCACTGGTGGGCCAGATAGGCTATAAAGTTTCGATACTTTTGGTTTTCAGCCCAAGAAAATACTTCGGATATTATTTCTAGTGCGCTGCACATTCTTGCATATCCGCCCTGCTGAAATGGATTTATCAGAGAGAAATGCTCTGTGTAAACTGCACCGAAAAGCTTGTCGAACAAGGTTTGTAGGTGGTCTGGTCTTAGGCTGCTATGAGAGTCTAATATGTCTTGCGGCAGAGTTATGGCTAGGCCTTTTATGTGTTCTAGATTTTTGGCTAGAGTCTCGGAATTGTCTTTTGTTTCATACTTGAATAGAATCTCGCCCTCGCCTAAAGCTTTTGTTTCTTGATATAGGCGACTAAATCCTGCTTCGGCAACGCTTTTGTTATCTTCTTCGATTTCCCCGGAAATCAATTGATTAATCAAAGTTCCTCCATCGTCCATTAGCTTGGACATTGAGGATTTAATCTCTTGTAGTTTCTCTCCAGTGTACGACGCTTCGCTCCAATCGCTTGGCCGAATGCACCAGATGTTTCCATGGAACTCTTGGAGTAGCCTGCCCGCCCTGCCTGAAAGGTTTAGGAAATCTGATCGTGTCATTGGCTTGTCCCCGCTATGAGGGTTCTCAATGACAATATGCTTGGCTGGAAGATTTACACCTTGCAGTAAAGTGCTTGTACAGCACAGAAATCTAATTTCAGTGGACTTGAATAGCTCTTCTATACCGGTCCTGACAATTGATGGCATATCCCCATAATGCACAGCAATTCCCTGCTCTAGAGTTCTAGCTAGCGGGTATTCTTCATGGATCTCAGATCTTATGAAGTTTATGAAGTCCTTTACTTCGTCGGAGGGTGTGTACTCTCTTTCTATATTTAGCAGCTCTTCCGCAACTGTTTCAGCTTCGCCGGGGCCATTTGCGAATATAATTGTTGATTCGTTGCTTAGAGTTATTTCGTTAGCAAATTCTGCTCGCTGCTTAAACTTAGAGCCTCTGAATTTGAAATTTACTGGTATTATTCCGAGGTCAATGTTTTTGTTTGCGGCAAGTAGTGATAGCTGTACCTTGCTTACTTGTCTCGGCGCTTCTGATATCAGAAGAAGGTTTTGCGAGACCGGTGATCTGGTTTCGGTAAAGAATAGCCCTTGATCCTGTCTTCCAAATAGGCTTAAAAAATATCCGGGATTACTTATGAGTGGGCTGGCAAATAGTACTGATGCATATGGGTGAAGGCTTAGCGCGAGATCTACAGCGCTTTGTAGAGTTATACCTCTGTTACCCTTCTGGATTTCATGAGCTTCATCTACAAAGATTGATGTGATCTTTTTTGTGTTGTTTTCTGGTTTCAGCAGGCTTAGTAGGCGCTCTGGTGTCAGGACATAGATCACATTTTTCAGTGAGGGGGTTTCTTTGACCGGAAACGGGGCAGTCCTTGTTATAACTCCAGTTATCTCTCTGTCTTTTACAGTCTTTCTTATTCGCGCCGAGACTTCAGAAATTAGCGCCCTTGTTGGAACTATGTAGACGATATTCTCTTCCTTTCCTGTTTTTAGCCTTCTGACTAAGTCTAGGTTTAGGATGAAGGATTTACCTGCGGAGGTAGGGGCCGAAATGCTCAGGGACTTTTGTGTTTCCAAGTTCGTATAGAACTTATGCTGGAAATCTGTTAGGGTTATTCCGTCATCAGTAGTGTTTTCGACTTCCCTGGCAAGCCTTTCCAGGGATAGGGCCATGGCAGGTGAAAAGCTATCAAGGTTTTTATATCTCTTCCTTAATAGTTCCCTTCCCGGAAAGTTCCCAATTCTAGATAATATTATATCGGCCGCTTGCGTAATCCTATCTTTCTCATCGGATTCGCATTCTATAAGTCTGCTGGTTATCTCATAGGCAAGCGATAAGTCGTCTGAGGCATCTGATATAGATAAAATTGACGCTAGTCCGATAAGTCGTCGTACTTCTTCTGATGCAAGCTTGCTTGAGCCTTTCTGTGCGGGCAGTAAGTGATATATGCTATGGGCAAATAGCTTATTTATGTCAATTTGGAAGTCGTCTGTATTAATTTCCATATTAATCTAGCGCTTCGTTGAATTCGTTTCTGAAGTCCTGGACGGAAGGGAAGGGCATAAGAAATACATCAAAACGAAGGTGTTTTCTCGTGAAGCCCTCTAGCTTTTCGTCGAGCTTTTTGGCTATTCCTGATGTTTCTAGTAAAAATTTTTCTTTAAACTCTGTGGAAAGCTCTCGGCTGCTTTTATTATCTCGATTGTCGTATGCGTCCCAGTTGTAACCTATTAGACACGCGTGGTTGACTCTCGCATCTGGTCCTGGTTCCCCCAGCTTTATGTGCTCGGTGACTGCCTTTTGCACTTCCGGGTCTGCATACTTAAAGTGTTTTGTTATCATTGTGAATTCATGCTTATAGATTTCGTCTGCATGGAAGCTTTCTATGCTTTTTAGGGCAGAGTTGATAGCAGCATCAATGTCTCTATATAGCTTTGACTCACCGAAGTAGAAATCAACTATTTGGTCTTCAGAGCTCCACTTGGCATGGATGCCGTCCGATCCATTGGCCTCAAGTTTTCTATTTGTCTTGAGCTCCATTTTGGATACGATCTGCGGTGCTTGAATTATTGATTCCATGAGGAAGAAAAGTAATGCTTCACCAGCCTCCCCTGTTTTATCAGGGCTTTCATCGGTAATGTCAGGATGGCGAAATAGCTTTCGAGCTTCCTTTGTAAGCTGGGCCGACTCCTTGGCGGTGATTGGAGACGATCTGTTTTTCGCAGCAATACAATAATGGATGATGTATTGATACAGTAGCTCGGCGAGCGCCTTGGACATTGGGCGGCCGTTGCCATCAAATTTAAGGTGATGAAACCTTAAGGTGGTTTTTAGATTCTTTGTGCTTTGAGTGTGCTCAATTGAGTCTATACACTCTTTGTAGTCATCGGGCTCAACAGCTATTAGCTTATTTATATCTGCTAGCTTGACCATTCCTTGTCTCTCATATTGCGGGCATACCAACGTCGGGCTACCTCTTGAGTAATCGCTATCCCGCGCTCTGATCGTGCAATTTTCGGTTGGCCTCGTCGTATGCAGGACTTGTCTGCCCAATTTCGGGCGCAACTTCCCCGCTTACCATCCACCAGCGGTACTGTGGGTACAAACTTCCTAGGACGTCGATTTCGTCGGTGCTGATTCGGACGTCTTTGTTATAGAGCACAGTCCGCCACCGGTTCGAGCCGATTCTGGTTTCGCGTACCAATCGGTCCATTCCCGCTATAGAAGCAATGGCTCTAACGCGTTCGTTTATAGTGCTCATTAGATATAATTATTTTGTTCAAATAATTTGAACTGCAAGTGGATATCGCTTAATTTTTGGTCAAATAGATTGACTCAAAATATATGAGTCGATTGTTTGAATCGATTATAGGGCAAAACCATGGAAGAGTCTGGAATAGTGGGGGTTTGCCGTCACCGGAGCCGCCGAGAAAATCTCTGATTTTCGCTCCGCTCCATTCTGCTCCCAGGCGGTCTTCGCCCAGATGCTGGGCCTGGAAGAGATCACCGAGGACGTAGTGCGCGGCTGGGTCGAGACCAAGACCATCCCCACCGCCAAGATCGGCCGTCTCGCGTCATCAACCTCCAGCGCATCCGCCGCGATCTGGAGCGGGGCAAGTCGATCTTCTGCCAAGGGGATTACGACGATGAGTAAGCCACTCCCTACTCAGAAAACGGGGAGCATCTGCTACCTCGTCGAAATGTCCACGCTCCACGGCCCGACTCGCCAACGCCGCTGGCATCGCGTCCATCAGGGGGCTTCCCGCGCCGATTGCCAGCGCTGGATTGAAGAGTCGGTTTCGTGCTTTCCCACCGAAGCCGAGGCCCGCCACTCTTTCAGCCTTACCCGCGACGTGCCTTGCAGGCCTGCCGCGTGCGTGGGGTGTCGGCGGTCTTCTCGGAGCTGATTCGTCTAGGGTCCTGGCACAAGGTGAACCCCCTGGCCAAGGTCCGCCAGCTCAAGACGGATCAGGTGGAGCTGACCTATTTGACGTTGGATCAGGTGTCGCTGCTGCTGGAGGAGTGCAAAGCAAGCATGAACACCTACACGTATCCCGTCGCGATGTTGTGTCTCGCCACTGGTGCCCGTTGGGATGAGGCCGAAAGCCTGCCCCGAGGCGCCGTCCAGGGTGGGAAGGTCCACTATCACCGAACCAAGAACCGGCAGAGTAGGGCGGTGCCTATTCCTAAGTACTTGGAGAGGCTGATTCTCAAACGGGGTATGCCCGATACTGGTCGCCTGTTCATGTCCTGCCGTGCTGCCTTTCGCAGTGCATACCGGCGTTGCGGTTTCCACACGCCCGGCCAGATGACTCACATCCTACGGCATACCTTCGCTAGTCATTACATGATGGGCGGAGGCGACATACTGACGTTGCAGCGCATTCTCGGGCATTCCTCCATCACCATGACCATGCGTTATGCACACCTGTCGCCGGAGCATCTGGAGTCCGCCATGCGTCTATCACCCCTTGTGCAGTCGGAGCATCAACTGGATGCAGCAGATATCGACGAAGCTGAAGACGATATGGAGCTATGCCGAATCGTTGAGAAGCGAGTGAACGAGCCGTCTCGGGAGGTTTCTCTGGATGAGCTGTGAACGTTGTCAGGAACCGTTGGTGTAATGGGATGAGCCCTAGTATGCTATCAGTGATTTCATTGATTGCGTCGGAGGCGATTATGGCCAGCATCACTATTAGAAACCTGGATGAAGATCTCAAAGCCAAGCTTCGCGTGGTTGCCGCCAGCCACGGTCGCTCGATGGAGGAAGAAGTGCGGATCATCCTCGCTCAGGCGCTCTCCAAGGGGGAGAAGCGGGGAGGGCTGGGTAGCCGAATCCATGCTCGCTTTGCTTCCGTGGGTGGCGCTGAAATCGAGCTACCGGCGCGCAAGACCAAGGCTCGGGCTGCGGACTTTGACGAATGATTCTGCTCGACACCAATGTGCTTTCGGAATTGATGAGGCCCAAGCCGGATCCGGCAGTGTTGGCCTGGCTCGATGCCCGGTCTGTGGATGACTTGCACATCTGTGCGATCACTGTGGCAGAAATTCTCTACGGCATAGCCAGGATGCCCGATGGGAAGCGTAAGCAGGCCCTCCATGACCTGGCCCTCGCAATGTTCGAGGAAGACTTCTCCGGCAACATCCTGCCGTTCGATACCGATGCAGCGGTGCACTATGCCGAACTGGTTGCTGCGAGCGAAGCGCGAGGCAAGATTGCCGATATGGCGGATGGGCAGATTGCCGCGATTGCCAGGTTGAATGGCGCGCAGATCGCCACGCGGAATGTCCGGCACTTCGAAAGCTTCGGTGTTCCGCTGATTGATCCCTGGAAGGGCTAGGCGGTAGGCACGCTGTAGTCACTTCGTAGTCACCACAGGCAAAAGAAAAGGGGTTAGCTTTCGCTAACCCCTTGAAAATAATGGTGGCTACACCGGGACTTGAACCTGGGACATCAGCATTATGAATGCTGCGCTCTAACCGACTGAGCTATGTAGCCGAGTGGCGCGCATTTTCCGGATCTTTCGGGAGGCTGTCAACCCCCTTTGGTTAGATATTTTTCTGTTCTTTCAAGCGTTTAGCGGGACGAGCGGTAGGGCGGGAACGAAAAAGGCCCCGCGGGCTGCGCGGGGCCTTTTCGGCTTGCTGGCGGGCGCTTTGGGGCGCTGCCGGGGGCTTAGACGTTGAAGCGGAAGTGCATCACGTCGCCGTCCTTGACGATGTAGTCCTTGCCTTCCAGGCGCCATTTGCCGGCTTCCTTGGCGCCGGCTTCGCCCTTGTACTGGATGAAGTCGTCGTAGGAGATGACTTCGGCGCGGATGAAGCCTTTTTCGAAGTCGGTGTGGATCACCGCGGCGGCCTGCGGGGCGGTGGCGCCGATGCGCACGGTCCAGGCGCGGACTTCCTTCACCCCGGCGGTGAAGTAGGTCTGCAGGTTGAGCAGTTCGTAGCCGGCGCGGATCACGCGGTTCAGGCCCGGCTCTTCCATGCCCATGGACTCGAGGAACATCTGCTTCTCCTCGTCGTCGTCCAGTTCGGCGATTTCTGCTTCGATCTTGTTGCACACCGGCACCACGACCGCGCCTTCTTCTTCGGCGATGGCGCGCACGGCGTCCAGGTGCGGGTTGTTCTCGAAGCCTTCCTCGGCGACGTTGGCGATGTACATCACCGGCTTGCTGGTCAGCAGGTGGAAACCGCGCACCAGGCGCTTCTCTTCGTCAGCCATGTCCTTGACCAGGCTGCGCGCGGGCTTGCCGGCGGTGAAGTGGGCGATGAGCTTTTCCAGCAGGGCTTTCTGCGCGATGGCTTCCTTGTCGCCGCCCTTGGCGTTGCGGGCGACCTTCTGCAGTTGCTTCTCGCAGCTGTCGAGGTCGGCGAAGATCAGTTCGAGGTCGATGATCTCGATGTCGCGCTTGGGGTCGACGCTGTTGCTGACGTGGATGACGTTGTCGTCCTCGAAGCAGCGCACCACGTGGGCGATGGCGTCGGTCTCGCGGATGTTGGCGAGGAACTTGTTGCCCAGGCCCTCTCCCTTGGAGGCGCCTGCCACCAGGCCGGCGATGTCGACGAATTCCATGGTGGTGGGGATCACTCGCTCGGGCTTGACGATCGCCGCCAGGGCGTCGAGGCGCGCGTCGGGCATGGGCACGATGCCGCTGTTCGGCTCGATGGTGCAGAAGGGGAAGTTCTCTGCCGCGATACCCGATTTGGTCAGGGCGTTGAACAGGGTGGATTTGCCGACGTTGGGCAAGCCGACGATGCCGCAGTTGAAGCCCATGCTGTGTACCTCTGGCGAGACGGGTCAGGCCTTCGGGCTGTGCAGCTTGTGCATCGCGCGGGTCCAGTCGCCTGCGAGCATTTCCGGCAGCACGCCGAGGGCGGAATCGATGCTGGCGTCCAGCAGCTCCTGCTCGCTGCGCGGGGCGCGGCCGAGGACGAAGCCGGAGACCAGGCTGCTGTGCCCCGGATGGCCGATGCCAAGCCGCAGGCGATGGAAGCCGTTCTGGTTGCCGAGCTGGGCGATGATGTCGCGCAGCCCGTTGTGCCCGCCATGGCCGCCGCCCTTCTTGAGCTTGGCGGTGCCGGGGGGCATGTCGAGTTCGTCGTGGGCCACCAGGATGGCTTCGACCGGGATGCGGAAGAACCCGGCGAGCGCCGCCACGGCCTGGCCGCTGCGGTTCATGTAGGTGGTGGGGATGAGCAGACGAACGTCGCGGCCCTGGTGGCTGAACTTGCCGACCAGGCCGAAATACTTCTTGTCGGGGCTCAGGCTGACGCGTTCGCGGTCGGCCAGGCGCTCGACGAAAAGGGCCCCCGCGTTATGCCGGGTCTGTTCGTATTCCGGGCCTGGGTTGCCCAGGCCAACGATCAGTTGCACGGCGGTCACGACGGGGGCCCTTTCCTTGAGGCGGGAGGCTAGCGAGCGATTACTCGGCCGCGCCTTCCTCGCCTTCTTCCTTGACTACGCGGGAAGCGTGGATGTTGGCCACGGCCAGGTCGTTGCCATGGGCCAGTTGAACCAGTTCCACGCCTTTCGGCAGCTTGAGGTCGGACAGGTGAACGATCTGACCGACTTCGACTTTCGCCAGGTCGACTTCGATGAATTCCGGCAGGTCTTTCGGCAGGCAGGAAACTTCGACTTCGGAAATGACGTGGGAAACTTCACCGCCGCCTTGCTTGACGCCAACTGCGGTTTCCTCGTTGAGGAAGTGCAGCGGAACGTGAGCGGTCAGCTTGTGGTCGGCGACGACGCGCAGGAAGTCGGCGTGCATGACGAAGCCTTTGGCCGGATGGCGCTGCAGGGCCTTGATCAGCACGGTTTCCTTGGCGCCATCGACGTTCAGGGCGATGACGTGGCTGAAGGCAGCCTCGTTTTCCAGCAGTTTGGCGATTTCACGCAGTTCCAGGGTCACGGAAACCGGGGCTTTCTCGCCACCGTAGATGACCGCGGGAACCAGGCCGGCGTTACGACGCAGGCGGCGGCTCGCACCTTTCCCCAGGTCGGAACGCGCTTGGGCATTCAGAACAAAGTCAACCATTACTCTATCTCCACAATGAAAAGATCGCCCGAGCGCTTGCGACCAGCGTTCGGGCGAATCTTCAATTGCCCCGCCGTGGCGGGGCGCTTTCGTCAGGCCCTGTTCCTCAGCGGAACATGGCGCTGATCGATTCTTCGTTGCTGATCCGGCGCATGGCTTCGGCCACGACCGGAGCGATGTCCAGCTGGCGGATGCGGCCACAGGCCTGGGCAGCGGCGGACAGCGGGATGGTGTTGGTCACCACCAGCTCGTCCAGTACGGAACCCTCGATGTTCTCGATGGCACGGCCCGACAGCACCGGGTGGGTGCAGTAGGCGATGACCTTGGCGGCGCCGTGCTCTTTCAGAGCCTTGGCGGCGTGGCCGAGGGTGCCGGCGGTATCGACCATGTCGTCGACCAGTACGCAGGTACGGCCTTCGACATCACCGATGATGTGCATGACTTCGGACTGGTTGGCCTTCGGGCGACGCTTGTCGATGATGGCAAGGTCCACGCCCAGGGACTTGGCGACGGCGCGAGCGCGCACCACGCCACCGATGTCCGGGGAGACGATCATCAGATTCTCGAAGCGCTGGTCCTCGATGTCGTCGACCAGTACGGGCGAGCCGTAGATGTTGTCGACGGGGATATCGAAGAAGCCCTGGATCTGGTCGGCGTGCAGGTCGACGGTGAGGACGCGGTTGACGCCCACCACGGTCAGCATGTCGGCGACGACCTTCGCGCTGATGGCCACGCGGGCGGAACGCGGACGGCGATCCTGGCGGGCATAGCCGAAGTAGGGGATGACCGCGGTGATACGAGTCGCCGAGGAGCGGCGGAAGGCATCGGCCATCACCACCAGTTCCATCAGGTTGTCGTTGGTCGGAGCGCAGGTCGGCTGGATCAGGAAGACGTCCTTGCCGCGGACGTTCTCGTTGATTTCGACACTGATTTCGCCATCGGAGAACTTGCCGACGGAAACATCACCGAGGGGAATGTGCAGTTGACGCACGACTCGGCGTGCCAGGTCGGGGTTGGCGTTCCCCGTGAAGACCATCATCTTGGACACGCGCAGTACCTGCCGGCTGAGGGTGGGCCTGATGAACCAAAAAGCTGTTCAAAGGCCGTGGCTTTTGAACAGCTTTTTTGTATATGGCAGGGGCGGCTGGATTCGAACCAACGCATGGCAGGATCAAAACCTGCTGCCTTACCGCTTGGCGACGCCCCTATGAATTTTGCTGTGCAGCGCTTCGGTTACCGTCGTACGCAAACCCCCGTGGGGTTAATGGCAGGGGCGGCTGGATTCGAACCAACGCATGGCAGGATCAAAACCTGCTGCCTTACCGCTTGGCGACGCCCCTGTATCGTACAACCGAATGCTCTGCATCCCTTCTCAGGTCAGCTCTTGAAGCTTGCGATGCAACAGGGAGATGTTGCGACCCCGTGCGACGAAGCTTGGCAGAGTGGCCGGAAGTTGGCGGCGAACTTTATCAGCATCGCCCTGGTTTGGGAAGCTCCCAAACACACAAGCTCCGGTTCCGGTCAGTCTGGCCGATGTGAATTTGTTCAACAACATCAGCGCGTTACGTACAACTGGGTAACGTTTCTCGACGACCGTCTGACAGTCGTTTCGACCGTCCACCCCGAGAAGGCTGCGAACTTTAATGGGCGCGGTATCCCGTGTCAACTCGGGATCGGAGAAAACTTCTGCTGTGCTGACAAAGACTTGCGGCACGGCGACGAGGAACCAGGGCTCCTCCAGTTCGACCGGCGTGAGCTTCTCGCCCACCCCTTCGGCGAAGGCCGCGCGGCCGCGCACGAACACCGGCACGTCGGCGCCCAGGCCCAGGCCCAGGGCCGCCAGGCGGTCTTCGTCCCAGCCCAGTTGCCAGAGGTGGTTGAGGCCGACCAGGGTGGTGGCCGCATCCGAGCTGCCGCCGCCGATGCCGCCGCCCATGGGCAGGTGCTTGTCCAGCCAGATGTCGGCGCCCAATCGGCAGCCGGACTGTTCCTGCAGCTGGCGCGCGGCGCGGACGATCAGGTTGCTGTCGTGGGGCACGCCGGGGATCTCGGTGTGCAGGCGGATCTGCCCGTCCTCGCGGGGGGCGAAGTGCAGTTCGTCGGCGTGGTCGAGGAACTGGAACAGCGTCTGCAACTCGTGGTAGCCGTCGGCGCGGCGCCCGAGGATGTGCAGGAACAGGTTGAGCTTGGCCGGGGCCGGCAGGGTCAGGCGTTCGCGCATGTCAGCGGGCCTGGCCGAGCAGGCGCGGTTGCCAGCTCTTGATCACCAGGGTGACGTCGAGGTTCTCGCCGTGCAGCTTCAGACGCTCGGGCAGCCAGTAGCCGTCCTGCTGGGCGTAGCTGCTGTATTCCACGTCCCAGCCGTCCTGCTCCAGGCGCGCCAGGCGGCTGTCGCTGTCGAGGGTCAGGCGGCTCTTGCTGTCCGGGGCCGGCAGGCCGCGGATCCACCAGAGCAGGTGGGACACCGGCAGGCGCCAGCCCATCTGCTGTTCCAGCAGGGCCTCGGGGGACTCGGCCTGGTAGCGGCCCTGCCCGGCGACTTCGAGGGTCACCGCGCCTTCGCGCCCGGTCAGGCGCGCCGCGCCGCGGCCCAGCGGGCCGGACAGGCGGATGTCGTAGTAGCCCTGGCGCTGCAGCCAGAACAGGGTGCCGCTGCCGGAATCCCGGGGCGCGCGGATGCCGACCTTGCCGTCGATCTGCCAGCCGTCGAGGGCGGCGACGCGTTCCTTGTGGGTCTTCCAGCTGTTGGCGTTGCCCTGGCCTTGCAGGGCTTCCTGGGTGGTGAAGCCGGCGCAGCCGCTGAGCAGGAGCAGGGCGGCGGCGCCAAGGACGTGAATCAGACGCATGGGAAATCTCAGGGGGTCTTGGACCCGGTCAGGCGCAGCAGGGTGTCGCGCAGCACCGGGCTGTCGGGCTGGTTCTGCAGGGCGGTGCTCCAGACTTCGCGGGCCTCGCGCTGCTTGCCGCGGGCCCAGAGCACTTCACCCAGGTGGGCGGCCACTTCGTGGTCGGGGAACTTCTCCAGGGCCTGGCGCAGGTAGGTTTCGGCCTGGTCGAGGTTGCCCAGGCGGTAGTTGACCCAGCCCAGGCTGTCGAGGATGGCCGGGTCGTCCGGGTTCAGCTGGTGGGCCTTCTGGATCAGCTCGCGGGCCTCGTCGTAGCGCGTGGTGCGGTCGGCCAGGGTGTAGCCCAGGGCGTTGAGCGCCATGGCGTTGTCCGGCTCGCGCTGGATGATCAGGCGCAGGTCCTTCTCCATCTGCACCAGGTCGTCGCGCTTCTCCGCCAGCATGGAGCGGGTGTAGAGCAGGTTGAGATCGTCGGGGAACTGCTTGGTGCCCTGCTCGATGACCTGCCAGGCGCGGTCGGTCTGGTTGCGGTTGGACAGGCCCTCGGCCTCGATCAGGTACAGCTGGATGGCGTAGTCGGGCTGGCGCTCGCGGGCCTCGGCGAGGCGCCGCGAGGCTTCGGCGCTGCGCCCGGAGTCCATGAGGATTTCGCTCTGGCGCAGCTGCGCCGGGAGGAAGTCGTTGCCCGGGCCGACCTGGGCGTATTCCTTCAGTGCGGTTTCCGGGTCCTTCTGCTCCTCGGCGAGGCGGCCGAGGTTGAAGTGCGCGGCGTCGGTGTGGCTGTCGCGCTCGACCAGTTCCTGCAGGTAGACCTTGGCTTCGTTCCAGGCCTGGGCCTCCAGGCACACCAGGGCCAGGGAGAAGCGCAGGTCGTCGTCGTCGGGGAACTGCTGCACCAGGGCGGAGAACTCGGCCTTGGCGTCGTCCAGGCGGTTCTGCTCCACCAGCAGGCGGGCGTAGGCCAGGCGCACGCGCTTGTCGTCCGGGTGTTCCTTGATGCCGGCCTTGAGCAGCGGCAGGGCCTCGTCGCTGCGCTTCATGCTCTGCAGCAGGCGCGCGCAGCAGCATCGGCGCCACCTCGTGGCGGCTGGCCGGCTTGCTCTCCAGCAGGCTCAGGGCCTCCTGCGGGCGGCCGTCCTGCTGCAGCAGCAGGGCCTTGCCGAACAGCAGCTGGCCGTTGTCGGGGTACTTCTTCAGCAGGCGGTCGAAGCTCTGCAGCAGGCCGGCGCGGGTGTCCGCGTCGGTTTCCGCGGCGGACAGGGCGAGGAAGTCGAAATGGGTGTCGCCCTGGCCGTTGAGGACCTTCTCCATGTACACCATGGATTCGTCGTACTGGCCGGTGCGCGCCAGTTGCAGGGCGGCAGCGCGCTGTGCGTCGAGGTCGTCGGGGGCGGCCTTGGCCCAAATCAGCGAGGTGTCCAGGGCTTCCTGGTCGGCGCCCAGGTACTCGGCGATGCGGAAGGCGCGCTCGGCCACGCCCGGGTCCTGGGTCTGCTTGGCCTGGTCGACGTAGTTGGCCAGGGCGATGTCGAAGCGGTTGCGCTGGCCGGCGATCTCCGCCACCAGCAGGGAGTACAGGGTGTCCTCGCTGAAGGAGCCGTACTTGCGGCCCTTCTCCGCGCTGGCCGCACTGTCCTTGGCCGGTTTCGGCGCCGGTTCCTTGTGCAGCATGGATTGGCAGCCACCGAGCAGCAGCAGGGCGGTCAGCAGCGCTAGGGATTTGTTCATAGACGAAAGAGAGGGACCTGAACGGCGGGTTGTGCCCCATCATGACATAAGCCATTCGGCAAGCCCATGGGGTGGGGGCCGCCAAACCCAGCATAGACGCACAGATCGGCTGCTTGTATTGCGGTGGTTGTCCTCCACCGGTCGACGTAGGACAATTGCGGGCTTCCCGAATTACCTCAGCGATCCCGCATGGCCTTCATTGCCCTTGGCATCAACCACAAGACAGCTTCCGTGGCCGTCCGCGAGCGCGTGGCGTTCACCCCCGGGCAGATGGTCGAGGCCCTGCAGCTGCTCTGCCGGCTGACCGCCAGCCGCGAGGCGGCGATCCTCTCCACCTGCAACCGCAGCGAGCTGTACCTGGAGATCGAGCATCCGGAAGCCGAGGACGTGCTGGCCTGGCTCGCCGACTACCACCGCCTGAGCCTGGACGAGCTGCGCAACTGCGCCTACGTGCACCAGGACGAGGACGCGGTGCGCCACATGATGCGCGTGGCCGCCGGCCTGGACTCCATGGTGCTCGGCGAGCCGCAGATCCTCGGCCAGATGAAGTCCGCCTACGCCGTGGCCCGCGAGGCCGGCACCATAGGCCCGATGCTCGGCCGCCTGTTCCAGGCCACCTTCAGCACCGCCAAGACCGTGCGCACCGACACCGCCATCGGCGAGAACCCGGTGTCGGTGGCCTTCGCCGCGGTCAGCCTGGCGCGGCAGATCTTCAGCGACCTGCACCGCAGCCAGGCGCTGCTGATCGGCGCCGGCGAGACCATCACCCTGGTCGCCCGCCACCTGCACGAGCAGGGCGTGAAGCGCATCGTGGTGGCCAACCGCACCCTCGAGCGCGCCAGCCTGCTGGCCCAGGAGCTGGGCGCCGAGGCGATCCTGCTGGCGGACATGCCCGAGCACCTGGCGCACAGCGACATCGTCATCAGTTCCACCGCCAGCCAGTTGCCGATCCTCGGCAAGGGCGCGGTGGAGCGGGCGCTCAAGCAGCGCCGGCACAAGCCGATGTTCATGGTCGACATCGCCGTGCCGCGCGACATCGAGCCAGAAGTCGGCGAGCTGGACGACGTCTACCTCTATAGCGTCGACGACCTCCACGAAGTGGTCGCGGAAAACCTCAAGAGCCGCCAGGGCGCCGCCCAGGCCGCCGAGGAGCTGGTCGGCGACGGCGTCCACGAATTCATGCAGCGCCTGCGCGAGCTGGCCGCGGTGGACGTGCTGCGCGCCTACCGCCAGCAGGCCGAACGCCTGCGCGACGAGGAACTGCAGAAGGCCCAGCGCCTGCTGGCCAACGGCGGCGACCCGGCGGACATCCTCGCCCAGCTGGCCCGCGGCCTGACCAACAAACTGCTGCACGCGCCCAGCGTACAGATGAAGAAACTCTCCGCCGAGGGCCGCATCGATGCGCTGGCCCTGGCCCAGGAACTGTTCGCCCTCGACGAGGGCCCTGAGAAGCGATGAAAGCCTCCCTGTTGACCAAGCTGGACACCCTCAGCGACCGCTACGAGGAGCTCACCGCTCTGCTCGGCGACGCCGAGGTGATCAGCGACCAGACCAAGTTCCGCGCCTATTCCCGCGAGTTCGCCGAAGTCGAGCCGGTGATCCTGGCGTTCCGCGACTTCCGCAAGACCCAGGCCGACCTGGAGGGCGCCCAGGCGCTGCTCAAGGACAGCGACCCGGACCTGCGCGAAATGGCCGAGGAAGAAGTCGCCAGCGCCAAGGCGCGCCTGGCCGAGCTGGAAGACGCCCTGCAGCGCATGCTGCTGCCCAAGGACCCGAACGACGGGCGCAACGTGTTCCTGGAAATCCGCGCCGGTACCGGCGGCGACGAGGCGGCGATCTTCTCCGGCGACCTGTTCCGCATGTATTCGCGCTATGCCGAGCGCCAGGGCTGGCGTGTCGAGGTCCTCTCGGAGAACGAGGGCGAACACGGCGGCTATAAAGAGGTGATCGCCCGCGTCGAGGGCGACAACGTCTACGCCAAGCTCAAGTTCGAATCCGGCGCGCACCGCGTGCAGCGCGTGCCGGCCACCGAGTCCCAGGGCCGCATCCACACCTCCGCCTGCACCGTGGCGGTGCTGCCGGAGCCCGACGAGCAGGCGGCCATCGAGATCAACCCGGCCGACCTGCGGGTGGACACCTATCGCTCCTCCGGCGCCGGCGGCCAGCACGTGAACAAGACCGACTCGGCCGTGCGCATCACCCACATTCCCTCGGGCATCGTGGTCGAGTGCCAGGAGGAGCGCTCGCAGCACAAGAACCGCGCCAAGGCCATGGCCTGGCTCGCGGCCAAGCTCAACGACCAGCAGCAGGCCGCGGCGCAGCAGGCCATCGCCAGCACCCGCAAGCTGCTGGTGGGCTCGGGCGACCGCTCCGAGCGCATCCGCACCTACAATTTCCCCCAGGGGCGGGTCACCGACCACCGCATCAACCTTACCCTGTACTCCCTGGGCGAGGTGATGGAGGGCGAAGTGGAGCAGGTGATCGAGCCGCTGCTGCAGGAATACCAGGCCGACCAGTTGGCCGCCCTGGGGGATTGAGGCGCCATGGCCACCATCATGACTCTGCTCGCCGAAGCGCAACTGCCGGATTCGCCCAGCGCGCGCCTGGACGCCGAGCTGCTGCTGGCCGCCGCCCTGGGCAAGCCGCGCAGCTTCCTGCGCACCTGGCCGGAGCGGGTGGTCGACCGTGAGGTGCGTGAGCGCTTCGAAGGTTGGCTGGCGCGCCGCCGCGCCGGCGAGCCGGTGGCCTACATCCTCGGCCGCCAGGGCTTCTGGAGCCTGGACCTGGAAGTGGCGCCGCACACCCTGATCCCGCGTCCGGACACCGAACTGCTGGTGGAAACCGCCCTGCAACTGCTGCCGGCCAGCCCGGCGCGGGTGCTCGACCTGGGCACCGGCACCGGCGCCATCGCCCTGGCCCTGGCCTGCGAGCGCCTGAGCTGGCAGGTCAGCGGCGTCGACCGTATTCCCGAGGCCGTGGCCCTGGCCGAACGCAACCGCGAGCGCCTGCGCCTGGCCAACGTCGGCTTCCGCCAGAGCCACTGGTTCTCCGCCCTGGAAGGCGAGCGCTTCGCCCTGATCGTCGGCAACCCGCCGTACATCCCCGGCAGCGACCCGCACCTGCAGCAGGGCGACGTGCGCTTCGAGCCGAAGAGTGCGCTGGTGGCCGGCCACGACGGCCTCGACGACATCCGCCTGATAGTCGCCCAGGCCCCGCGCTTCCTCGAACCGGGCGGCTGGCTGCTGCTGGAGCACGGCTACGACCAGGCCGCGGCGGTGCGCGACCTGCTGCTGGGCAACGGTTTCAGCGAAGTGGAGAGCCGCCGCGACCTCGGTGGCCACGAACGCATCAGCCTGGGGCGCCTGCCATGTTGAACGACCAAGAGTTGAACGACGAAGAACTGCTGCGTTACAGCCGGCAGATCCTCCTGCCGCAGATCGACGTCGACGGCCAGCTGCGCCTGAAACAGGCCCGCGTGCTGATCGTCGGCCTCGGCGGGTTGGGCTCGCCGGTGGCGCTGTACCTGGCCGCGGCCGGCGTCGGCGAGTTGCACCTGGCCGACTTCGACAGCGTCGACCTGACCAACCTGCAGCGCCAGGTGCTGCACGACAGCACCCAGGTCGGGCGCAGCAAGGTGGACTCGGCCATGGCCCGCCTGGCCGCCATCAACCCGCAGGTGAAGCTGGTGCCGCACCGCCAGGCGCTGGACGAGGATTCCCTGGCCGCGGTGCTGGCCCAGGTCGACCTGGTGCTGGACTGCTGCGACAACTTCTCCACCCGCGAGGCGGTCAACGCCGCCTGCGTCGCCGCCGGCAAGCCGCTGGTCAGCGGCGCGGCCATCCGCCTGGAAGGCCAGCTCTCGGTGTTCGACCCGCGCCGCGACGACAGCCCCTGCTACCACTGCCTCTACGGCCACGGCAGCGAAGCCGAGCTGACCTGCAGCGAAGCCGGCGTGGCCGGGCCGCTGGTGGGCTTGGTCGGCAGCCTGCAGGCGCTGGAGGCGCTGAAGCTGCTGGCCGGCTTCGGCGAGCCGCTGGTGGGCCGCCTGCTGCTGGTGGACGCCCTGGGCACGCGCTTCCGCGAGCTGCGCGTCAAGCGCGACCCGCAGTGCGCGGTCTGCGGCGTGGCGCATGGCTGACGAGCGGCCGATAGGGGTCTTCGACTCCGGCGTCGGCGGCCTTTCGGTGCTGCGCGAGATCCGCGCGCGGCTGCCGGACGAATCGCTGGTGTACCTGGCCGACTGCGGCCACGTGCCCTACGGCGAGAAAACCCCGGAATACATCCGCGAGCGCTGCCGGCGCATCGCCGAATTCCTCATCGCCCGCGACTGCAAGGCCCTGGTGCTGGCCTGCAACACCGCCACCGCGGCGGCGGCCTCCGACCTGCGCGAGCGTTATCCACAGCTGCCGATCCTGGCCATGGAGCCGGCGGTGAAACCGGCCGCCGCTGCAACGCGCAGTGGCGTGGTCGGCGTGCTGGCCACCACCGGCACCTTGAAGAGCGCGCGCTTCGCCGCGCTGCTCGACCGCTTCGCCAGCGACGTGCGGGTGATCACCCAGCCCTGCCCGGGGCTGGTCGAGCGCATCGAGGCCGGCGATCTGGACGGGCCGCAGACCCGCGAGCTGCTCCAGGGCTTCGTCGCGCCGCTGCTGGCCGAAGGCTGCGACACCCTGATCCTCGGCTGCACCCATTACCCCTTCCTGCGCCCGCTGCTGGGCCGGATGCTGCCGCCCGGCGTATCGCTGATCGACACCGGCGCCGCAGTGGCCCGCCACCTGCAGGCGTCGCTGGCCAGCCGTGGCCTGGAGGCGCGGGGGCCGGCAAAAAAAACGCACTTCTTCACCAGCGGGGCGGTCGAGATGTTCGAGAGGGTGTTGCCGGTGCTGTGGGGCCTTGATGAATCGGTCAGTTTTTTTGCCGATTGAGCAAGGAAGTTTCCGCGCATACGTAACAATGCGCTGACATTTCGCAGGCCATATCTGGCAAATCGCCTTATAATCATTAGCTATTCGCGGGGATTTTTCATTCAGCTTATCCATAAGGATCTTTCGATGAAGAAGCTACTCTCGCTGGCCGCCTTGGCCGCAATCATGATGGTGGGTGCCGCCGGCGCAGCGCAGGCCGCGAATCTGACCGCCGCGGCAGGCGCCACCGGCCAGGGCGACATGACCCTGCGCCTGGGCGCGAGTTTCGACTGGGACAAGACCTGGTGGGAAAGCAGTACCGGCCACCTGACCGGCTACTGGGACACCGGCGTCACCTACTGGGGGGCCGGCGACCGCGCGGGCGCCCGTTATTCGCTGTCCGTCGCGCCGGTGTTCGTCTACCAGTTCAACGGCGACAGCGTGAAGCCCTTCATCGAGGCCGGCATCGGCATCGCTGGCTTCACCGGCTCCGAGGTCGGCGACCATGACCTGGGCAGCGCCTTCGCCTTCGAAGACCGCCTGGGCTTCGGCCTGAAGTTCGCCGGCGGCCAGTCGGTGGGCATCCGCGCCATCCACTACTCGAATGCCGGGCTCGCGATGCCCAACGACGGCATCGAGTCCTACAGCCTGTTCTACAGCCATCCGCTGTAAGTTCTAGCTGTGCGAAAAAACCGGCCCTGGTGGCCGGTTTTTTCATGCCCGCTTGCCGACTACGCCAAAGGGTTTTTCGTAGGATGGGTTGAGCTTGCGAAACCCATGCGGTCATGGCGATGGGTATCGCTTCGCTCAACCCATCCTACGGGGTGCTTCTTCCGGACCCTGTCACACCCCGGCGCGATTCGCGGATGAATCTCCTACGCCGCCCCACCCGCGCCATTCCAATGTAGGAGCGCGCCCTGCGCGCGAAATCGCGGGCAGGGCCCGCTACAGGTCCCGAGAAGCCATGTTCGCCTGCAACGTAGGCGGACTAGGCAGCTCCCGGCAGATTGCGGAAGGCCTCCAGCACCCGCTCGCGGCTCGCCGCCAGATCGAGCATCGGCGCCGGGTAGCCGGGCGCGCCGAACAGCCCCAGGCGCGATGGCTCGTGCAGGCTTTCGTTGTCCAGGCCGGCCAGCTCCGGCAGCCACTGGCGCAGGAAACGCCCGTGGGGATCGAAGCGGCGCGACTGCGCCAGCGGGTTGAACAGACGGAAGTAGGGCGCGGCGTCGGTGCCGGTGGAGGCGCTCCACTGCCAGCCGCCGTTGTTCGCCGCCAGGTCGCCGTCCACCAGGTGGCGCATGAACCAGCGTTCGCCTTCGCGCCAGTCGATCAGCAGGTTCTTGCTGAGGAACATGGCGGTGAGCATGCGCAGGCGGTTGTGCATCCAGCCGGTGGCCAGCAACTGGCGCATCGCCGCGTCGATGATCGGGAAGCCGGTGCGGCCCTGCTGCCAGGCTTCCAGCTCGGCCGGCGCGTGGCGCCAGGGCAGGGCCTCGGTTGGCGCGCGGAAGGCGCGGCCGCGGCTGACCTGCGGGAAGCCGACCAGGATGTGCTTGTAGAACTCGCGCCAGAGCAGCTCGTTGATCCAGGCCACGGGGCCCGGGCCGCCGCTCTCGAATTCGCCCCGGTTGTTCGCCAGTGCCGCGTGCAGGCACTGGCGCGGCGAGAGCACGCCGGCGGCCAGGTAGGCGGAGAGCTGGCTGGTGCCGTCGAGGTCCGGGCGGTCGCGTCTTTCGTGGTAGTGCGCCAGGCCATCCTCGGCGAAGCCGGCCAGGCGTTCGCCGGCCGCCTTTTCCCCGGCGGGCCAGAACTCCCGCGCCAGGGCTGCGCTGGGTGTGAAGCCGGGCAGTTCCCCCGGCACGGGGTCGCTGTCCACCTCCAGCGGCGCCTGCGCTGGCGGTACCGGCAGGCAACTGGGCAGGGCAGTGGCCAGGCGCTGGTAGCAGAGCTTGCGGAACTGGCTGAAGACCTGGAAGTAGCTGCCGCCGCGGGTGAGCAGGCTGCCGGGGGCGAACAGCAACTGGTCCAGGTGGCTGTGGAAGCCGACGCCGGCTTCGGCCAGGCGCCGTTTCACCGCCTCGTCGCGGCGGCTTTCGTGGATGCCGTACTCCTCGTTCACCCGTACCGCGGCGATGCCCAGGCTAAGGCACAGCTGCAGCAGCACTTCCGGCGCCTGGCTCCAGGTATCCGCCTCGCGCAGCAGCAGCGGGATGTTCAGCTGCGCCAGGTCGCGCTGCAGCGCTTGCAGGTTGCGCAGCCAGAAGTCGACCTTGTTCGGTGAATCGTCATGGGCGCGCCACTGGCCGGGGCTGAGCAGGTAGCAGGCGACGACCGGGCCGGCCTGCGCGGCGGCGGCCAGGGCGCTGTTGTCGCGCACGCGCAGGTCGCTGCGCAGCCAGAGCAGTTGGCGCCTCATTCGCCGCCCCCGCTGTTGAGCAGGCCCAGGGCGTGCAGGGTGGCGCGCGCTTGCAGCGGGTCCTGCGCCAGGTGCAGGCCCGGGTGGCTTTCACGTTGCAGCTCGGCCAGCTCCTGGGCATGGATGTCCACGCTGGCGCCCACCAGCAGGGTGGGGCAGATGCAGCCGGCGAGCAGGCGCGACAGCTGCGCCGGGCTCAGGCTCTGGTCGGAATAGAGGAGCAGGGCGCGCGGGTTCAGGCGCTGCTCGACCAGGGCGATCTCGGCGCAGGACAGCGGGCCGTCGAACACCTGCACCGGGCAGCCGGCGGAACTGGCCAGCCAGGCGCACAGCCAGTGGCCGGTTTCCCGCGGGTGTTCCGACTGGTTCACCAGCAGCAAGGGCCGCCCCTGGTGCTGGCGGTTGTAGTGATACAGGCGGCCGCCCAGCTTGCTGCGCAGCCAGGAGTGGTAGAGCAGGCGCTCCAGGCCGCTGCCGAACTGGCCCTGCCAGCGTAGCTGGAGGTCGCGCTGCAATGGCAGCATCAGGTGCTCGCACAGTGTCTGCGCCGGGTAGATCGACAGCGCGCCGTTGAACAGCTCGTCCAGGCGTGGCTCGTCGAGCCGGGCGATGGCGCTCAGCGCCTGCCGGCGCAGGTCGTCCCAGGGCGAGTGGGTATCGGCTGCCGTCCGTGGCGGTTCGTCGAGCAGGTCGCGCACCTTGCCGACCGCCACGCCGCGCTCCAGCCAGGTGAGCACGCGGCGGATCCGCTCCAGCTGCTCGGCGGAGTACAGGCGGTGGCCCTTGGCGGTGCGCTGGGGGACGACCAGCCCGTAGCGGCGTTCCCAGGCGCGCAGCGTCACCGGGTTCACCCCGGTGCGCCGGGCCACTTCGCTGATCGGCAGCCAGCCGGCGGCCAGCGCCTGGCGATAATCGTCGGGAAGGGTGTTGCTCGGTTCAGATGGCATTGCGTAGACCCAGGGCCTCGGGGTGGGGTTGCAGGTACGCCTGGCGGGCGATGTACGGGTGCGGGTGGCGGCGGAAGTGGTGCTTGAGCAGCGCCAGGGGCACCACCAGCGGTACCTCGCCGTGGCGGTACTGTTCGATCAGCCGCTGCAGTTCGGCGCGGTCGTCCGCCCCCAGGGCGCGCTTGAGGTAGCCGGCCAAGTGCTGCAGCACGTTGCTGTGGCTGCCTCTACTGGCGCAGTGGCCCAGCGCCTGGCTGAAGGCCCGGTAGTAAGGCGGGCCGAACTGCTCCGCCGGATAGCGGCCGATGTCCGCCAGCAGCCGGCCCAGCTCGGCGTACTGGCGCGGGGCGTGGGCGAGCAACTGGTACTTGTGGCGCGAGTGGAAGTCGAGGATCGCCTTGTGCGTCAGCCCCTCGCGGCACAGGGCGAGCCAGTCGAGATGGGCGTAGACGCGGGTGACGAAGTTCTCGCGCAGGCGGGGATCGTGCAGGCGGCCTTCCTCCTCCACCGGCAGCTCGGGGCGGGCGGCGCAGAAGGCTTCGGCGAACAGGCCGCGGGCGCCGGCCATGGGCGGCTGGCCATCTTCCGCGTAGAGCTTGACGCGGTGCAGGCCGCAGGAGGGGGACTTCTGCATGAAGATGAAGCCACCCAGCTCGCTCAACTGGCCGGCCTGTTCCGCGCCATAGCGACGCAATGCCGCACTGTGGTCCAGGGTCGCATCGCGGCTATCTACCGCACTGGCCACCGCGCGCGGCTGCGCGGCCTCGCCGACCAGGCGCAGGGTAGGGCGCGGCACGCCCAGGCCGATGGCGACTTCCGGGCACAGCGGGACGAAGTCGAAATGCCGGGCGAAGTCCTCCAGGCACAGGCGCGAAGCTTTGTGCCCGCCGTTGTAGCGGACGTTCGCGCCGAGCAGGCAAGCGCTGATGCCGAGCTTGGGCCGGGAAGGGGAGGTGGGCATGGTCTGACCCTGTACAAATAGGCTTCGCGTGTACAACTACTTTCAGCATAGGCCGAACGTTGTACAGTCGCAAATCATTTGTACAGGGTGCGGCGCCCAGGCGGGCGCCGTCGGGCTCAGAGGTGTTGCAGCAGGCGGCGGGCGGCTTCCAGGCCGCTCAGCCAGGCGCCTTCGACGCGGCCGGAGAGGCACCAGTCGCCGCAGGCGTAGATGCCCAGGTCGGCATCGGCCAGCGCGCCCAGCTGGTGCGCTTCCAGCGGCCGGGCATAGAGCCAGCGGTGGGCCAGGGCGAACACCGGTTCGGGCACCGCGCAGCCGATCATCTCGGCGAAGGTGCCCAGCAGGTGCTCGATGACGGTTTCCTTGGGCTTGTCGATGTTCTGCCGGCTCCAGCTGCTGCTGGCGTGCAGCACCCAGGTGTCCATGTGTTCGTCGCGGCCGGGCTTGCAGCGGTTGCTGGCCATCCAGGTCAGCGGGCCTTCCTGGACGAAGCAGCCTTGCACCGGCGTCTGCAGGGGCTCGGCGAAGCCCAGGGCCACGGCCCAGGTCGGCTCCATGGCGATGCTCGCCGCCGCCGCCGCCAGCTTGGGCGCGCCGGCCAGCAGCGCCGCGGCCTGCGGCGCCGGGGTGGCGACCAGGACGTGGCTGAACGGGCCGTGATTGCAGCCTTCGGAATCCTGCAGGTGCCAGTGCTGTTGGCCGCGGAAGACTTCGGTGATGCGGCAGGAGAAGGTGACCTGCAGCCCCTGCAGCAGCGCGCGGGTGATGGCGCTCATGCGCGGGGTGCCGACCCAGCGCGGCTGCTCGTCCGGCGATGGGCTGAGCATGCCGTCGCGGTACTGGTACAGGGCCGGGTTCCACTCAGCGACCCAGCCGGCGTCGCGCCAGTGCTGGATGGCGTCGAGGAAGCGGCGGTCGCGGGCGGTGAAGTACTGGGCGCCGAGGTCGAGCGCGCCAGCATCGCTGCGCTTGCTCGCCATGCGGCCGCCGCTGCCGTGGCCCTTGTCGAAGAGCTGGACTTCCTGTCCCGCGTCGAGCAGGGCGTGGGCGGCTGAAAGTCCGGCGATTCCGGTGCCAATGATGGCAATGGGGGCGCTCATGACATGCCTCGTAGGTTGTTGTGTTCAGGTTAGCGAGTCGAACAGCCTTGTACAATCTGTTTTATTTGTATAGTTGTTCGGTCGCCGTTCGAACGGTCGAGCGGAATTTCGTCCACGCTTCGCGGCCATTCCTTCGGGGGCGTCGCGTATCGGTTCCGGCATTTACAGCGTAGACGTTCGCCACACTCGGACGGGTGCAGTAATGCAAGCGTCGTTCCCTCGTCCAGACTGATGGTAGGTGTGGGAGTTCAGCGCAAGGAGGTTCAGATGCACATCTTCATTACCGGCGGTACCGGCCTGATCGGCCGCCGCCTGTGCCGCCACTGGAGCGCCGCCGGCCATCGGCTGACGGTGCTCAGCCGCCGTCCGGAGCGCGTCGCCGAGCTTTGCGGGCGCGAGGTGCGGGGCGTTTCCAGCTTCGAGGCGGTGGGCGACGAACAGGTCGACGCGGTGGTCAACCTGGCCGGCGAGCCCATCGCCGAGCGGCCCTGGACGTCGCGGCGCAAGGCGCTGCTGTGGGACAGCCGGGTACGCCTTACCGAGCGCCTGGTGGAGTGGCTGGAAGGCCGCAGCCAGCGGCCATCGGTGCTGATCAGCGGCTCGGCGGTCGGCTGGTACGGCGACGCCGGCGAGCGTCCGCTGGACGAAGGCAGCGCGGCGGCCGGCGAGGATTTCGCCAGCGAGCTGTGCCTGGCCTGGGAACAGATCGCCATGCAGGCAGAGGGCCTGGGCATCCGCGTGGTGCGCCTGCGCACCGGGCTGGTGCTGGCGCCGGAGGGCGGTTTCCTCGCGCGCCTGGTGCCGGCCTTCCGCTTCGGCCTGGGCGGCCAGCTGGGCAACGGCCGGCAATGGATGTCCTGGGTGCACATCGAGGACATGATCGGCCTGATCGATTTTCTCTTGCAGCTAAGCGACGCCAGCGGTCCGTATAATGCGTGCGCGCCGCAGCCGGTGCGCAACCGCGACTTCACCCGGGCCCTGGGCCAGGCGCTGCACCGCCCGACCCTGCTGGGCGTGCCGGCCTTCGCCCTGCGCACCCTGCTCGGCGAGCTGTCGCTGCTGTTGCTCGGCGGCCAGCGCGTGGAGCCCCGGCGCCTGCTGGAAGCCGGCTTCGTGTTCCGCTACAACGATCTGCCGGCCGCCCTCGCCGATGTCCTCGCGCATCGCCCGGCGGCCGCCGCCCACCGTCACTAAGGATGCTGCATGACCCTCAACGCCCTGCTGCTGGTCAACCTGGGCTCGCCGGCCTCGACGGAGGTGGCCGACGTGCGCCGTTACCTGGACCAGTTCCTCATGGACCCGTACGTCGTCGACCTGCCCTGGCCGGCGCGGCGCCTGCTGGTGTCGCTGATCCTGCGCAAGCGCCCGGAGGAGTCGGCGCACGCCTATGCCTCCATCTGGTGGGACCAGGGCTCGCCGCTGGTGGTGATCAGCCGCCGCCTGCAGCAGGTCATGCGCAAGTACTGGCCGCACGGCCCGGTGGCGCTGGCCATGCGCTACGGTCAGCCGTCCATCGAGAGCGCCCTGCTGGACCTCTACGAGCAGGGCGTGCGCCAGGTGACCCTGGCGCCGCTGTACCCGCAGTTCGCCGACAGCACCACCACCACCGTCATCGAGGAGGCCCGCCGGCTGATCCGCCAGCTCGGCCTGCACGGCATGCACCTGCTGGTGCTGCCGCCGTTCTACGCCGAGCCGGAATACCAGCAGGCCCTGCTGACCAGCGTGCAGCCCTACCTGGAGCAACCCTACGACCACCTGCTGCTGAGCTTCCACGGCCTGCCCGAGCGGCACATCCGCAAGCTGGTGGGCGACCGCAAGCATGACCTCGACGCCGCCGACAGCCGCCACGTGCGCCCGGAGGTCCTGGCGCTGTGCTACCGCAGCCAGTGCCTGCGCACCGCGGAGCTGTTCGCCGAGAACGCCGCCCTGGAGAAGGGCCGCTGGTCGGTGTCGTTCCAGTCGCGCCTGGGCCGCGCCAAGTGGATCGGCCCCTACACCGACGCGCAACTGGAAGTCCTGGCGAAGCAGGGCGTGAAGCGTTTGCTGGTGATGTGCCCGGCCTTCGTCGCCGATTGCATCGAGACCCTGGAGGAAATCGGCCAGCGCGGCCGCGAGCAGTTCATTGCCGCCGGCGGCGAGGAGCTGGTGCTGATCCCCTGCCTGAACGACCAGCAGGCCTGGGCGCTGGCGCTGGCGCGGTTGTGCGAGCGGTTGCCGGAGCCGCTCTGACGGCCGGCTTTGCGCCCGCAGGAGAGACGTCGTCGTAGGATGGGTTGAGCGAAGCGATACCCATCACCATGGCTCGGCTTTGGCCCGGCGGCTCCGGGGCTGGCCTTGGCGTTGGCTGTGGCCCCGGTGTATCGGCGGATAACCGCGAACGGTTATTCGCCCTACGTCCCGGTCGGGCCTGGCGTAGGGCGCATAACGCCTACGGCGTTATCCGCCGCTTGGCCTCGACTCCCGGCGCCTCCGGGGTTGGCCTGGGCGTTGGCTGTGGCCTCGGTGTATCGGCGGATAACCGCGAACGGTTATTCGCCCTACGTCATGGTCGGGCCTGGCGTAGGGCGCATAACGCCTACGGCGTTATCCGCCGCTTGGCCTTGGTTCCCGGCGGCTCCGGGGTTGGCCTGGGCGTTGGCTGTGGCCCCGGTGTATCGGCGGATAACCGCGAACGGTTATGCGCCCTACGTCAAGGTCGGGCCTGGCGTAGGGCGCATAACGCCTACGGCGTTATCCGCCGTTTGGCCTCGGTCCCCGGCGCCTCCGGGGCTGACCTGGGATGCCGATTCAGGGCGGCAACCAGGCCCTACACCTTGAACTGATTCACCAGCCGGCGCTGCTGCTCGGCCAGCTTGGTCAGCTCGGCGCTGGCCTGGGAGGCCTCGTCGGCGCCGCCGGCCACCTGGTTGGCGACCAGGCCGATGTTGGCGACGTTGCGGTTGATGTCCTCGGCTACCGCGCTCTGTTCCTCGGCGGCGCTGGCGATCTGGGTGTTCATGTCGTTGATCACCGACACCGCCTGGGTGATCGACTCCAGCGCCTGGGCCGCCTCGTGGGCGTGGCGCACGCTGTCGTCGGTCTTCTCCTGGCTCTGCTGCATCACCTGCACCACTTCGCGGGTGCCGTTCTGCAGCTGCTGGATCATGCTCTGGATTTCCTCGGTGGCCTGCTGCGTCTTCTGCGCCAGGTTGCGCACTTCGTCGGCCACCACGGCGAAGCCGCGGCCCTGCTCGCCGGCCCGCGCCGCCTCGATGGCGGCGTTGAGCGCCAGCAGGTTGGTCTGCTCGGCGATGCCGCGGATGGCCACCAGGATGGCGTTGATGTTCTCGCTGTCGCGGGCCAGCGACTGCACCACGCCGACCGCGCGGCCGATCTCGGTGGCCAGGGCCTGGATCGCCGCCGAGCTGCTCTCGACGATCTGCTTGCCCTGGTGCGCGGCCTGGTCGGCGTGGCTGGCCGCTTCCGCCGCGTGGGTGGCGTTGCGCGCCACGTCCTGGGCGGTGGTGGTCATCTCGTGGACGGCGGTGGCCACCAGTTCGATTTCCGCCAACTGCTTCTGCACGCCCTGGTTGGTGCGGATGGCGATGTCCGCGGTGTGCTCGGAGGAGTCGCTGACGTGCTGCACCGAGGTCACCACCTGGCCGATCATGCCCTGCAGCTTGCCGAGGAAGGTGTTGAAGCCGCGGGCGATGGAGCCCAGCTCGTCGGCGCGCTCGCTGGACAGGCGGCGGGTCAGGTCGCCTTCGCCCTGGGCGATGTCGTCGAGCATGCCGACCAGTTGGCGCAGCGGCCGGGCGATGCCGTGGCCCACCAGCCAGATCACCAGCAGGCCGCCGGCGGCGATGAGCAGGCCGACCAGGGTCATGCCCAGGGTGTCGGAATCGCTCTGCGCCTTGAGCGCGCCCTGCAGTTGCTTGAGTTCGCCGAACACGGCCTGCCGCGGGATCTCCAGCATCAGCGTCCAGCGCGTGCCGGTGTCGCCGATGGCGAAGGGCAGGAACACGGCGATGGTGTCGCGGGCCTCGTCCTGCTGGTACAGCGGCTGCTCGCCCTGCAGCTTGCCGAGGCTGGCGGCCTGGCTCGCGTCCAGCACCTTGTCGGCCGGTTCGCCGAGCTTGCCGGCGTCCTTGGTGTAGGCCACCAGGCGGCCGTTGGCGGAGATCAGCGCCAGCTCGCCGGCGCCGTCGTAGAGGGTGGCGTCGGCGGCCTTGAGCAGCTCCTGGATGAAGTCCAGGGACAGGTCAGCGCCCACCGCGCCGCGGAACTGGCCGTCGACCATGATGGGCGCGTTGAAGGACGACATCATTACCATTCTGCCGCCCATTTCATAGGGCGCGGGGTCGATCACGCAGGGCTTGTGGCGTTCCTTCGGGCACAGGTAGTACTCGCCCTCGCGCACGCCGGTGGGCAGCACCTTCTGGCTTTCCAGGGTGTCGCCCATGGCTTCCACGGTGAGGCTGCCGTCGGCCTTGCGGTACCACCAGGGCATGAAGCGCCCGCTGGCGTCGTAGCCGGCGCCGGTCTGCCCGGCGTAGAGGCTGTCGGGGCCGGCGAAGGCACCGGGTTCCCAGCCGGCGAAGGCGTCCAGCAGCTTGGGGTTCTGCTGCACGGTCTGGCGCAGCAGGTTGGACATCTCGCCGCGGCTGATGCCCAGCAGCGGCTTGCCTTCGGCATCCTTGCCGTCCATCAGCATGTTGGCCTGGGCCAGGCCCTTGACCACCGTCAGCGGGTATTCCAGCTCGCGCTGGATCTGGCTGGCCTGGGCGCGCGCCAGGGCCACCAGGCGTTCGTTGATGACCTTCTCCAGCAGCGCCTGGGTGCGCTCCTGCACCAGCGTCTGGGTGCGCCCGCCGGCGAACAGGGCATAGAGTACCAACGCAGCCACCACAGCCAGGACACTGGCCCCGGCCAACGCCACCACGGAAAACTGGATCGACTTGAACTTCATGGCGAAATACTCGCGTACCAGGGACAGCCTGTTCCGCTGTATCGGCAGGACTTCAGAGTTTCCTTAGGAAATGCCTGTAATGGGTTGTAACGCCCTTGTGTCGTCTCCTTTGCGGAGCGGTTGCCGGCCATCGGGGGGCGGCCTACCATTGCGCGCTGTCCAAGGGAGATTGCATTGCTTCAGGAGAGCATCATGCCCAGCCTATTCCGCTTCACCGGCCTGGCCGCCGCCCTGCTCCTGGCCGGGTGCCAGCAGGTCAACACCACCAGCGGCGGCGCCGTCGGCGTCGAGCGCAAGCAGTACATGTTCAGCATGCTGTCGAGCCAGCAGGTCGACCAGATGTACTCGCAGTCGTACCAGAAGACCCTCACTGACGCGACTTCGGCGGGCAAGCTGGACAACGACAGCAGCGACGCCAAGCGCGTCAAGGCCGTGGCCGCGCGGCTGATTCCGCAGACCGGCGCGTTTCGCCAGGACGCCCCGGGCTGGGACTGGCAGGTCAACGTGATCAAGAGCGACGAGCTCAACGCCAACTGCGGCCCCGGTGGCAAGATCATCTTCTACAGCGGCCTGATCGATCAGCTGAAGCTCACTGATGACGAGATCGCCGCGGTGATGGGCCACGAGATCGCCCACGCCCTGCGCGAGCACGGCCGCGAGCAGATGTCCCGCGCCTACGCCGTGCAGATGGGCGAGAACCTCGGCGGCGCGCTGCTGGGCCTGGGCGAGACCAGCAAGCAGCTGGCCGACCAGGTGGTGCAGTACAGCCTGACCCTGCCCAACAGCCGGCAGAACGAGACCGAGGCCGACCTCATCGGCCTGGAGCTGGCCGCCCGCGCCGGCTACAACCCCCAGGCCGCGCTGACGCTGTGGCAGAAGATGGGCCAGGCCGGTGGCGACGCGCCGCCGGAAATCCTCAGCACCCACCCGGCGGACAGCACGCGCATGGCCAACCTGCAGGCCGCCATTCCCAAGGTGATGCCGCTGTACGAGCAGGCCAAGGGCCGCAATTGACGAGCGGGGGGATCGACGCCGTCGATCCGTTGCAGCCGGCCGCCGACGCGGCCGGTTCGACCACCACCAGGGAGCGCCAGTGAAAATCGCAGTACTCGGAGCCACCGGGCTCCTCGGCCACCACGCCGCGCGCGCCATCAAGGCCGCCGGCCACCAGCTGGTGCTGATCCACCGCCCGTCCTCGCAGATCCAGCGCCTGGCCTACCTGGAGCCGGAGTGCCGGGTCGCCGAACTGTTCGACTACAAGGGGCTGGAGCGCGCCCTGAGCGGGCTCGATGCGGTGATCTTCAGCGCCGGCTACTACCCGCAGCGGCCGCGCCGCTGGCAGGAGGAGGTGGCCAGCGCCCTGGACCAGACCAACCACTTCTACGCGGCCTGCCTGCACAACAAGGTGCCGCGCATCCTCTACGTCGGCTCCGCCTTCGCCATGCCCCCGCACCCCCAGGGCCTGCCCGGCCACGAGGGGCTGTTCTACGAGAGCCTGCCCACCGGCAAGAGCGCCTACGTGATGTGCAAGTGGGCGCTGGACGAACAGGCCCGCGAGCAGGCCCGCGGCGGCCTGCCGGTAGTGATCGGGATTCCCGGCATGGTGCTGGGCGAGCTGGACATGGGCCCGACCACCGGGCGCCTGATCACCGCCATCGGCCGCGGCGAGATGTCCCACTACGTGCCGGGCCGGCGCAACGTGATCGATGCCGGCGAAGCGGGGCGCGGCCTGCTGATGACCCTGGAGCGCGGGCGCATCGGCGAGCGCTACCTGCTCACCGGGCACAACGTGGAGATGGCCGAGCTCACCGCCACCATCGCCCACCTGCTGGGCCGCCCGGCGCCGCAGCCGATGCCGCTGCACCGCGCCCGCGCCCTGGCCACCCTGGGCCGCTGGCGCTACCGCCTGACCGGCAAGCTGCCGCTGCTGGACGAAACCGCCATCGAGGTGATGGCCGGCGGGCAGTTCCTCGACGGACGCAAGGCCCGCGAGGAGCTGGGCTTCGAAAGCCACGTGCCGCTGGAAGACACCCTGCAGCGGGCCATCGACTGGTTCCGCGCCAACGGGTACCTGTAGGCGCGGACTTTGTCCGCAATTCGCGCGCAGGGCGCGCTCCTACAGGGGAATGGTGTGGGTGGGGCGGCGCGGATCCTATCCGCGAATCGCGCCGATACGTCCGGCTATCGCGGACAAGGTCCGCTCCTACGGGGAAACTCCGTGCCTCACCGGAAACTGTAGGAGCGGGCCCTGCCCGCGATTCGCGCGCAGGGCGCGCTCCTACATTGGAATGGCGTGGGTGGGGCGGCGTAGGAGCGGATCCTATCCGCGAATCGCGCCGATATGTCCGGCTATCGCGGACAAGGTCCGCTCCTACGGGGAAACTCCGTGCCTCACCGGAAACTGTAGGAGCGGGCCCTGCCCGCGATTTCGCGCGCAGGGCGCGCTCCTACAATAGAAGGCCGCTGCCTCAGGGCAACGCCTGCTCCGCCAGCGGACGGTTCTGCAGGCCCATCTGGCTGCGGAAGCTTTCCATGTCGATCAGCGTGCACAACTCCTGCAGCTTGCCGTGGCTGTTGAACAGCCACAGGGCCATGCCGGGGATGCTGACCACCTTGTCGCTGGCCGGGTAGCCGAAGGCGGGGCGGCTGATGGTGCCCACCAGGGTGCTCCAGGTGAACACCTTGTGGCCCTCGCTTATGCATTCCTCGACCACCACTTCCAGGTCGTCCATGGACGCGCGGATGCCCTCGATCAACTGCCGGTAGCCGGCGCTGTCCAGGGGCTGGGCGGAGAAGCTGCTCTTGTAGAGGAAGTCCGGGCTGTGCAACTGGGTGGCCAGGGCCAGACGGCCCTTGTTCCAGCTCAGGTCGATGTGCTGGCGGGCGAGGCGTTTCAGGTCCTTGTCGGTCATGGCTGTTTCCTTCAGCGAAGGGACGACAGCCACAACTATAGGACGAAGGCGTGGCGGCAGCATTGGCCGCCATGCCGGAGCAGCTGTCAGAACAGCCCGGACAGCTTGGCGGCGTGCCAGGCTGCGGCCAGGCCCAGGACGGCGAAGGCGCAGGCGGCCAGGCGGCGGATCAGCGCCAGCGGCAGGCGCTCGGCGGCGAAGTTGCCGGCCAGCACCACCGGCACGTTGGCCAGCAGCATGCCGATGGTGGTGCCCAGTACCACCAGCCAGAAGTGCGGGTACTGCGCGGCCAGCATCACGGTGGCGACCTGGGTCTTGTCGCCCATCTCGGCGAGGAAGAAGGCGATCAGCGTGGTGAGGAAGGGGCCGAATCTCTTCAGGCCGCCTTCTTCGTCGTCATCCAGCTTGTCCGGCACCAGGGTCCAGGCCGCCACGGCGAGGAAGGATGCGGCCAGCAGCCAGCTCAGGGCGGCTTCGGAGAAGAAGGTGGAGACCCATTTGCCCACGGCGCCGGCAGCGAAGTGGTTGACCAGGGTCGCGGCGACGATGCCGGCGATGATCGGCCAGGGCTTGCGGAAGCGCGCGGCGAGGACGAGGGCGAGCAGTTGCGTCTTGTCGCCGATTTCGGCGAGGGCAACCACCAGGATGGGGACGAACAGGGATTCCATCAGGCTTTCCTAAGGGGGCGGGTCGACTAATCACCAATGACACGTGCCATCCGCCCACCCCGGGTCGGATCGCTCGTGTCATAGGTCTTGTCAAACCCGGGCCCGACTGCTGCGGGCCTTGAGGCCGCACGCGCCATGGTCTGCGGACCAAGTGTGTTGACGCGTGCCGGGCGAGGGCGGGAACCGCTCGCGGGAGACTACTCCCCTAGGACGGGGCGCATTCTGCCCAAGTCGTCCGGCTTGGGCAAGCCCGGCGTTCAGTCGACGTCGCGGCCGGAGGTGACGTCCATCTCCTCGTAGCGGACGAAGCGGCTGCCGTTCTTCAGGCGGTAGCCCCACCAGATGACGAGGAATAGCGGTAGGCTGACGTAGGTGGCGACCAGCCCGGTCCAGTCGATCGTCTCGCCGACGAACGCCTGGTAGTTCTGCCCGAGGGTGATCGCCAGGCACAGGGCGAAGGCGAACAGCGGGCCGAAGGGGAACCACTTGGCGCGGTAGGGCAGGTCTTCCAGCTTGCCGCCCTGCAGCAGGTAGCCCTTGCGGAAGCGGTAGTGGGAGATGGCGATGCCCAGCCAGACGATGAAGCCGCACATGCCCGAGGTATTGAGCAGCCAGGTGTAGACGGTCTTGTCGCCGATGAAGCTGGTGAGGAAGCACAGCCCGCCGACCAGCGTGGTGGCGTAGAGCGCGTAGCGCGGCACGCCGCTCTGCGAGATCTGCTGGAACAGGCGCGGCGCCTGGCCATGCAGGGCCATGGTGTAGAGCATGCGGGTGGAGGCGTACATCCCCGAGTTGCCGGCGGAGAGGATCGCCGAGAGGATCACCGCGTTCATCACCCCGGCCGCCGCGGCCAGGCCGGCGCGCTCGAAGAGCAGGGTGAAGGGCGAGGTACTGATGTCGCTGCTGTCGGTCTTGAGCAGGTTCGGATCGGTGTAGGGGATGAGCATGCCGATGACGAAGATCGACAGGATGTAGAACATCAGGATCCGCCAGAACACCTGGCGGATGGCGATGGGGATCGACTTGTGCGGGTGCTCCGACTCGCCGGCGGCGACGCCGATCAGCTCGGTGCCCTGGAACGAGAAGCCGGCGATCATCGCCACCCCGACCATGGCCTGCAGGCCGCCGACGAAGGGCGCGTCGCCGGTGGTGAAGTTGCTGAAGCCGGGGGAGTCGATGCCGTGCATGATGCCGAAGATGCTGGCCAGGCCGATGCCGATGAAGATCACCACGGCCACCACCTTGATCAGCGCGAACCAGAACTCGCTCTCGCCGAAGCCCCTCACCGAGAAGAAGTTGAGGCCGAACATGATGGCGAGGAAGCCGGCGCTCCAGTAGATACCCGACACCTCGGGGAACCAGAAGTGCATCACCAGTTGCGCGGCCACCAGTTCCGCGGCGATGGTCACCGCCCAGTTGTACCAGTAGTTCCAGCCCATGGCGAAGCCGAAGCCTTCGTCGATGAAGCGGCTGCCGTAGGTGGAGAAGGAACCGGAGTCGGGAATGTAGGCGGCCATCTCGCCCAGGCTGGTCATCAGGAAGAACACCATCAGGCCGATCAGCGCGTAGGCCAGCAGCGCGCCGCCGGGGCCGGCGGTGGCGACGGTGCTGCCGGAGGCGACGAACAGCCCGGTGCCGATCGAGCCGCCGATGGCGATCATGTTCAGGTGCCTGGGCTTGAGCGAACGCTTCAGGTGCGCTGGGGTCTTTTCCGGCGACTTCACGAAGGTCAGCTCGGCTTCTTTCACGGTGCTTTTCACGGCGATCCTCGGCTCGTGAGGCGCGCCGGCCCGGCGCGCCCTTTCGGTCTGGGTGGAGTGTAGTGGGGCTGCGGCGAGGCGCCCGGGCTCAGGGGCGACGGGCGCTGTAGATGCGGAAACCGTCGCCCTCGGCGAGGCTGCGGCAGGGGCCCAGGTGCTGTTCGATCAGCGGCGGGTACTTGAGGAAGCTGTTGGCCACCAGACGCAGTTCGCCGCCCGGGCGCAGGTGTTGCGCGGCTTCGCGCAGCAGGCGTTCGCTGGCCTGGTAGTCGGTGTGCACGCCCTGGTGGAAGGGCGGGTTGCTGACGATGGCGGCCAGGCCGGCCGGCGCCGCGTCGATGCCGTCGCCGCCGATCACCTCGCCTTCCAGGCCGTTGGCGGCGAGGGTCAGGCGGCTGCTCTCCAGGGCGAAGGCATCGACGTCGAGCAGGCTCAGGCGGCTGGCCGGGTAGCGGCGCTTGAGCACCGCGCCGAGCACGCCGGCGCCGCAGCCGAAGTCCAGCACGTGGCCTTCGGGCAGGCCGTCCAGGTGTTCCAGCAGCAGGGCGCTGCCGCGATCCAGGCGGCCATGGCTGAACACGCCGGGCAGGGTGACCACCTGCAGTTCGCCGTCGGCCAGGGCCAGCGTGTAGCGCTGGGCCAAGAAATGCAGGTCGGGGCAGGGCAGGGCGCTGTCGATGGCGGCGTGCCACAGCTGGCAGTGCCGCGCGCTGTCGAGCTTGGCGGCCTTGGCCAGGGCGCCGAGCTGCTTGGCGGCGCGCTCGACACCGGCGCGCTTCTCGCCCACCAGGTACAACTGGCCGCCGGGCACGCGGCTGGCCAGGGCGGCCAGCAGGTAGTCGGTCAGCTCGCGGGACTTGGGCAGGAACAGCACGGCGGCGTCGAACTCGCCCTCCGGCGGCGTCACGCCGAAATGGCAGCGTCCCGGGTAGCGGCCGTCCAGTTGCCGCTGCTCGCCGGCGTGCCAGCTCCAGCCCAGGGCGTGCGGCAGTTCGCCGAGCAGGCCGTCGGCGGGCAGGCCGGCCAGCAGCACGCGGCCGGCGAAACGTTCGATCTGGCGCAGCAGCACCTCGCTGGTGGGGGCGTTGGACATGCGGCCTCCTGAAAAAGGGCGCGAGTTTAGCACTTCGCGCTTCAGTCGACCCGCCGCAGCTTGTCGCCGCGGAAGAAGGCCGCGGCGTTGTCCGTCACCTGGCCGACGATGCGCTGCCGCGCCTCGCGGCTGCCCCAGGCGTTGTGCGGGGTGACGATCAGCCGCGGGATGTCGCCGGCCAGCAGCGGGTTGCCGTCCTTCGGCGGCTCGACGCTGAGCACGTCGGTGGCGGCGCCGCCCAGGTGGCCGCGGCGCAGGGTGTCGACCAGGGCCTGCTCGTCGATCAGGCCGCCGCGGGCGGTGTTGACGATGAAGGCGCCGGGCTTCATCAGGTCCAGTTCGCGCTGGCCGATCATCCCGCGGGTCTGCTCGGTCAGCGGGCAGTGCAGGCTGATGGCGTCGACCTGCGGCAGCAGCTCGTCCAGCGCCAGGCGGTCGGCGCGCGGCGGGCGGCCGGGCAGTTGGCCGAGCAGCACGCGCATGCCGAAGGCTTCGGCCAGGCGGGCCACCGCGCCGCCCAGCTCGCCATGGCCGAGCAGGCCGAGGGTCTTGCCTTCCAGCTCGACGATGGGGAAGTCCAGCAGGCAGAACTGGGTGGACTGTTGCCAGCGTCCGGCGCGGACCGCCGCCTGGTAGTCGGGCAGCCGGGTGGCCAGGGCGAGCAGCAGCAGGATGGCGTGCTGGGCCACCGAAGCGGTGCCGTAGCCCTGGCAGTTGGCCACGGCGATGCCACGCTCGCGGGCGGCGGCCAGGTCGATGTTGTTGGTGCCGGTGGCGGTGACCAGGATCAGCTTGAGATTCGGACATTGGGCCAGGGTCTCGGCGCTGATGGGCGCCTTGTTGCTGATGGCCACGTTGGCCTCGCGCAGGCGCCCGGCGATCTCGTCCGGGGCGCTGGCGGGGTGCAGGACCAGCTCGCCGAAGGCCTGGCGCAGGGGCTGCAGGTCGAGGTCGCCGAGGTCGAGGGAGGCGGTGTCGAGGAAGATGGCGCGGGCACTGTTCATCTGTGTCTGTACCTTTTGCGGGAAGCGGGGCTGGCGTAAGGTTGCCAGCCTGACGGCGTTAATCCCACCCCTGCGGAGGTTGCATGTACTGGACGGAATTTCTCACCGTGGCGCTGATCCACCTGCTGGCGGTGGCCAGCCCGGGCCCGGACTTCGCCGTGGTGGTGCGCGAGAGCGTCACCCATGGCCGCCGCGCCGGCACCTGGACGGCGCTGGGCGTGGGCTGCGCCATTTCCATCCACGTGACCTATTCGCTGCTGGGCATCGGCCTGATCGTTTCGCAGTCGATCATGCTGTTCAACACCCTCAAGTGGCTGGCTGCGGCCTACCTGTTCTACATCGGCATCAAGGCCTTGCGCGCCAAACCCAGCGGTGGCGACGGCAGCGTGGCGGCCGCCGCGCCCAGCGAACGCACCCCGCGCGGCGCCTTCGTCGCCGGCTTCGTCACCAACGGCCTGAACCCCAAGGCCACGCTGTTCTTCCTCTCGCTGTTCACCGTGGTCATCAACCCGCACACCCCGGTGCTGGTGCAGGCCGGCTACGGCGTCTACCTGGCCTGCGCCACCGCGGCCTGGTTCAGCTTCGTGGCGCTGCTGTTCAGCCAGCAGCGCGTGCGCGCCGGCTTCGCCCGCATGGGGCACTGGTTCGACCGGATGATGGGGGTGGTGCTGGTGGGGCTGGGAGTCAAGCTGGCGCTCACCGAGTTGCGCTGAGGGTTAGGGGCCGCCTTTTGTAGGGGCGAGCTTGCTCGCGGATGGTGTTTGGCTGGGGCTTTGGGGGTTGCGCTTTAGAGCGCCCTCTCCCTAACCCTCTCCCTGAAGGGAGAGGGGACCGTTCGGTGTGTTCGGTTGCTTCGGCGTTAGCCGGCTTGAGCCGGCTTGTACCGATTACCCGGCTAACACCAAATCCTTTCTCGGCACGGACAAGCTCCCTCTCCCTTCAGGGAGAGGGCTGGGGAGAGAGACTCTCAAGCAGCCGAGAATCGCGACAGCCCTGTCCGCGATATCGCGCGCAGGGGAATGGCATACACAGCGGCTTGCACGGAGCTGAAACGAAAAGGGCGCGGCCGAAGTCGCGCCCTTTGCGTTTCCGGTAACAGCGTTACAGCAACTCGACAGCCACCGCGGTGGCTTCGCCGCCGCCGATGCACAGCGAGGCCACGCCGCGCTTGCCGCTCTTGTTCTGCAGGGCGTTGATCAGGGTGACGATGATCCGCGAGCCGGTGGAGCCCACCGGGTGGCCCTGGGCGCAGGCGCCGCCGTAGACGTTGACCTTGGCGTGGTCCAGGCCGTGCTCGCGCATGGCCAGCATGGTGACCATGGCGAAGGCTTCGTTGATCTCGAACAGGTCGACGTCGTCCTTGCTCCAGCCGGTCTTCCTGAACAGGTTGGTCATGGCGCCGATGGGGGCCAGGGTGAATTCGCTCGGGTCCTGGCTCTGGGTGGCGTGGCCGACGATCTTCGCCAGCGGCTTCAGGCCGCGGCGGGCGGCTTCCTCGGCGGTCATCAGGACCAGCGCGCTGGCACCGTCGGAGATGGAGCTGGCGTTGGCCGCGGTGATGGTGCCGTCCTTCTTGAACGCCGGCTTCAGGCTGGGAATCTTGTCCAGGTTGGCGGTCAGCGGCTGTTCGTCGTCCTTCACCACCACCTCGCCCTTGCGGGTGGTGACGGTGACCGGGACGATCTCGCTGGCCAGCGAGCCATCCTGGATCGCCGCCTGGGCGCGCTTGAGCGATTCGATGGCGTAGGCGTCCATCTCTTCGCGGGTGATGCCGTTGCTGTCCGCGGTGTCCTGGGCGAAGGAGCCCATCAGGCGGCCAGTGCGGGCGTCCTCCAGGCCGTCGAGGAACATGTGGTCCTTGATCTCGGCGTGGCCCATGCGCAGGCCGGTGCGGGCCTTTTCCAGCACGTAGGGGGCGTTGGACATGCTTTCCATGCCGCCGGCGACCATCACCTTGTTGGTTCCGGCCTTGAGCAGGTCGTGGGCCAGCATCACCGCCTTCATGCCCGAACCGCACAGCTTGTTGATGGTGGTGCAGCCGGTGGCGGCGGGCAGGCCGGCATTGAGCGCCGCCTGTCGGGCCGGGCCCTGCTTCAGACCGGCGGGCAGCACGCAGCCCATGATCACTTCCTCGACATCGCCGGCCTCGATGCCGGCGCGGGCGACTGCTTCGCGGATGGCGATGGCGCCCAGGTCGACGGCGGAAACGCCGGCCAGGCTGCCCTGGAAGCCGCCCATGGGAGTGCGGGCGCCGCTGACGATGACGATTTCGGACATGGAAACTACCTCTTGGCTTTTGTTCTCGGGGTGTTCTGGAGGCTCGGCCGTGAACGACCGGGTGGCGGCGATTCTAGCGCGTGACCCGATCAGGCCAAAGAGTCACCCGCAAATCACTCTTTGGATGGATGATTGGTCATGGTTGCGCCTCTACAGTCACCGGCATCGACTCCCATGAAGGTCCCACAGGTAAGCCGAACATGCTCAAGACCCGTCTCCTCCCCGCTGCGAGCAATGCCTACCAGTACCCGTTGCTGATCAAGAGCCTGCTGCTGTCCGGCGCGCGCTACGAAAAAAGCCACGAGATCGTCTACCGCGACCTGGTGCGCTACAACTACGCCACCTTCAACGAGCGCGTCGCGCGCCTGGCCAACGTGCTCACCGAGGCCGGCGTGCAGGCCGGCGACACCGTGGCGGTGATGGACTGGGACAGCCATCGCTACCTGGAGGCGATGTTCGCCATCCCGATGATCGGCGCGGTGCTGCACACCATCAACATCCGCCTTTCGCCGGAGCAGATCCTCTACACCATGAACCATGCCGAGGACCGCTTCGTGCTGGTCAACGCCGAGTTCGTGCCGCTCTACCAGGGCATCGCCGGGCAACTGACCACGGTGCAGAAGACCCTGCTGCTGACCGATGGCGCCGACAAGAGCTGCGCACTGGCCGACTGCATCGGCGAGTACGAGACGCTGATGGCCGCGGCCAGCCCGCGCTACGCCTTCCCCGACTTCGACGAGAATTCGGTGGCCACCACCTTCTACACCACCGGCACCACAGGTAACCCCAAGGGCGTGTACTTCACCCACCGCCAGCTGGTGCTGCACACCCTGGCCATGGCCTCGACCATCGCCAGCCTGGACAGCATCCGCCTGATGGGCAACAGCGACGTGTACATGCCGATCACGCCGATGTTCCACGTGCACGCCTGGGGTACTCCCTACGTGGCGACCATGCTCGGTATCAAGCAGGTGTACCCGGGGCGTTACGACCCGGAACTGTTGGTCGAGCTGTGGAAACGCGAGAACGTCACCTTCTCCCACTGCGTGCCGACCATCCTGCAGATGGTGATGAACGCCAAGGCCGCCCAGGGCGTGGACTTCAAGGGCTGGAAGATCATCATCGGCGGCAGCGCGCTGACCCGCTCGCTGTACGAGGCGGCCCAGGCCCGCGGCATCCAGCTGACCGCAGCCTACGGCATGTCCGAGACCTGCCCGCTGATCTCCTGCGCCTACCTCAACGACGAGCTCCTGGCCGGCAGCGAGGACGAACGCACCACCTACCGGATCAAGGCCGGCGTGCCGGTGCCGCTGGTGGACGCGGCGATCATGGACGAGCACGGCCAACTGCTGCCGGCCGACGGCGAGTCCCAGGGCGAGCTGGTGCTGCGTTCGCCCTGGCTGACCCAGGGCTACTTCCGCGAGCCGCAGAAGGGCGAGGAACTCTGGGCCGGCGGCTGGATGCACACCGGCGACGTGGCCACCCTCGACGGCATGGGCTTCATCGACATCCGCGACCGCATCAAGGACGTGATCAAGACCGGCGGCGAATGGCTGTCCTCGCTGGAGCTGGAAGACCTCATCAGCCGTCACCCGGCGGTGCGCGAAGTGGCGGTGGTGGGGGTGCCGGACCCGCAATGGGGCGAGCGCCCGTTCGCCCTGCTGGTGCTCTTCGAGGGCCAGCAGCTGGACGCCAAGGGGCTGAAGGAGCACCTCAAGCCTTTCGTCGAACAGGGCCACATCAACAAGTGGGCGATTCCTTCGCAGATTGCCGTTGTTACTGAAGTTCCCAAGACCAGCGTGGGCAAGCTGGACAAGAAGCGCATCCGTGTGGATATCGCTCGTTGGCAGGAGTCCGGCAGCGAATTCCTCTCCGCCCTGTAAGCCCTTCCCTACAGGCTGCGTCCCCCGAGCAAGCGCTTGGCACGGGGCGCAGCCTCTGCTAATCCTTCCTGCGAGCCGTCTAGCTTGCGGCTCGTTGCCGCAGCGACGCGCTAAATCACACTTTCGAGGGATCAAGCCCGCCGGGGGGCTGGCTATAGTCGCTGCCACTCATAACAAAAAACACACATGGAGTAGCGTCGATGACACAAATGAAGAAGATCTGGCGCCTGGCTCGTTTGCCACTGGCCGTCAGCCTGGCTTCCACGCTTGCCACCCCCGCTTCGGCGGTCACCTTCAACATCGGCGAGATCGAGGGCTCCTTCGACTCCAGCCTGTCGGTCGGCGCCAGCTGGTCGACGCAGAATCCGGACAAGAACCTGATCGGTTCCAACAACGGCGGTCACGGCCTGTCGCAGACCTCCGACGACGGCCACCTGAACTACAAGGCCGGCAAGACCTTCTCGAAGATCTTCAAGGGCATCCACGACCTGGAGCTGAAGTACGGCGACACCGGCGTGTTCCTGCGCGGCAAGTACTGGTACGACTTCGAGCAGAAGGACGAGAGCACCGAGTTCAAGCCGCTCAGCGACAGTGGCCGCAAGACCGCCGCCAAGGCTTCCGGCGCCGAGCTGCTGGACGCCTTCATCTACCACAAGTACAGCATCGCCGACCTGCCGGGCAACGTGCGCCTGGGCAAGCAGGTGGTGAACTGGGGCGAGAGCACCTTCATCCAGGGCGGCATCAACTCGATCAACCCGTTCGACGTCACCGCGCTGCGCCGCCCGGGCTCCGAGATCAAGGAAGCCCTGGTGCCGGTGAACATGTTCTACCTGTCGCAGAACCTCACCGACAACCTCTCCGCCGAAGGCTTCTACCAACTGGAGTGGGACCAGACGGTGGTGGACAACTGCGGCACCTTCTTCTCCCAGCCGGATGTGATCGCCGACGGCTGCACCGACAACCTGCGCGTGCTGACCAACGCCCAGGCGCTGGGGGCGGGGAACGTGGCGCTGGCCAAGCAGTTCGGCGTGGACGTCAACAACGAGGGCGCCCTGGTGCGCCGCGGGCCGGACCGCGATGCCCGCGACAGCGGCCAGTATGGCCTGTCGCTGAAGTACTACGCCGACGCCCTGAACACCGAGTTCGGCGGCTACTACATGAACTATCACAGCCGCCTGCCGATCTTCAGCGGCCGTGGCGCTTCCCAGTCCATCTACAACCTGGCCAACTCCCTCAGCGGCACCCCGCTGCAAGCCTTCGCCCCGCTGCTGGTGGCGGGCAACTCCTCGTACTTCGTCGAGTACCCGGAGGACATCCACCTGTATGGCCTGAGCTTCTCCACCACCCTGCCCACCGGCACGGCCTGGCAGGGCGAGATCAGCTACCGGCCCAACGCCCCGGTGCAGCTGAACACCACCGACATCCTGTTCTCCGGCGTGGTGCCGCTGGGCGGCGTGTACGGCAACGCTTCGGTGCTCGAGGGGGTTCCGGACACCGACCTGCACGGCTACCGCCGCAAGGAAATCACCCAGCTGCAGACCACCTTCACCCACTTCTTCGACCAGGTCATGGGCGCCGAGCGTCTGACCCTGGTGGGCGAGGTGGGCTGGACCCACGTCGGCGGCCTGGAAAGCACCTCCAAGGCACGCTACGGCCGCGACCCGGTATTCGGCCCCGGCCCGCTCCCGGCGACCGGCAACCTGAACACCTGCCAGGTGCTGAACAACTCGACCCTGGGCAGCGCGCCGAAGAACAACCTGTCGCGCAACTGCGAGAACGACGGCTTCACCACCGCCGACTCCTGGGGCTACCGCATGCGCGCCATCTGGGACTACAACGACGTGTTCGCCGGGGTGAACCTCAAGCCCAACGTGGCCTGGTCCCACGACGTAGACGGCTACTCGCCCGGCCCGGGCGGCAACTTCGAGGAAGGCCGCAAGGCGATCAGCCTGGGCGTCGACGCCGACTACATGAACACCTACACCGCGAGCCTTTCCTACACCAACTACTTCGACGGCAAGTACTCCACCCTGGTCGACCGCGACTTCGTCGCGCTCAGCTTCGGCGTGAACTTCTAAGCGGCACCCGCGCCCCGCCCGGGCCCGGGCGGGGCGCCAGCAGACAGAGATCGCGAGCGCGGCGGCGTGGCCGCCGCGCGAGCAGTAACGACTCATCGAGGACGACGCGATAATGAGAACAACAAAGAGACTGCTGCAAACCGGCGCACTGGCCCTGGGCCTGAGCCTGCTGGCCACCCAGGTGATGGCTGCGGTGTCCGCCGCCGACGCCGCCAAGCTGGGCACCACCCTGACCCCGGTCGGCGCCGAGAAGGCCGGCAACGCCGACGGCAGCATTCCCGCCTGGACCGGCGGCCTGCCGAAGAACGCCGGCGCCGTGGACAGCAAGGGCTTCCTCGCCGACCCCTTCGCCAGCGAGAAGCCGCTGTTCACCATCACCGCGCAGAACGTCGAGCAGTACAAGGACAAGCTGACCCCCGGCCAGCTGGCCATGTTCAAGCGCTACCCCGACACCTACAAGATGCCGGTGTACCCGTCGCACCGCACCGCCACCCTGCCTGACTCGGTGCTGGAAGCGACCAGGAAGAACGCCACCGCCACCAACCTGGTGCAGGGCGGCAACGGCCTGCAGAACTTCCAGACCGCCAACCCCTTCCCGATCCCGCAGAACGGCCTGGAAGTCATCTGGAACCACATCACCCGCTACCGCGGCGGCCACGTGCGCCGTCTGGTGACCCAGGCCACCCCGCAGGTCAACGGCAGCTACTCGCTGGTGTACTTCCAGGACGAGTTCGTGTTCCGCACCGACCTGAAGGACTACGACCCGAGCAAGCCGAGCAACGTGCTGTTCTACTTCAAGCAGCAGGTCACCGCCCCGGCGCGCCTGGCCGGTAACGTGCTGCTGGTGCACGAGACCCTCGACCAGGTTAAGGAACCGCGCCTGGCGTGGCTCTACAACGCCGGCCAGCGCCGCGTGCGCCGCGCCCCGCAGGTGTCCTACGACGGCCCCGGCACCGCCGCCGACGGCCTGCGCACCTCGGACAACCTGGACATGTACAACGGCGCGCCGGACCGCTACGACTGGAAGCTGGTGGGCAAGCAGGAGCTGTACATCCCGTACAACAACTACAAGCTCGACGATCCCAAGCTGAAGTATGCGGACATCATCAAGCCCGGCCACCTCAACCAGGACCTGACCCGCTACGAGCTGCACCGCGTCTGGCACGTGGTCGCGACCCTGAAGGCCGGCGAGCGCCACATCTACGCCAAGCGTGACTTCTACATCGACGAAGACACCTGGCAAGCCGCCGAGATCGACCATTACGACGGCCGCGGCACCCTGTGGCGCGTGGCCGAGGCCTTCTCGCAGTACTACTACAACAACCAGGTACCGTGGTACACCGCGGAAACCCTGTACGACCTGCTCTCCAGCCGCTACCTGGTGCTGGGCCTGAAGAACGAGGAGAAATCCGCCTACGACTTCAACTACAGCGCCTCTGAAAGCGACTTCACCCCCGCAGCGCTGCGTCAGGAAGGCGTGCGCTAAGTCGAGTTGCCTTGCTGAGAGCCGGCCTTCGGGCCGGCTTTTTTATGGGCCCGGGGTGGCTACGGTGGCGTGGCAGAATGCCGCTATACTGACTGCAAAACGCCGCCATAGGTGAGCCCTTGCCTCACGCGTACCGCAACCTGCTCGACGACGAAGAGATCGAGGCGCTGCTGGAAATCACCGTCCGTCCCGAGCGTCCGCCGACGGTGCTGCTGGTGGACGACGACCCGCAGGTGCTCGCCGAGATGCGCGAGCTGATCGAAAGCGCCGACCTGCAATGCCTGACCGCGAGCAACAGCGCCCAGGCCCTGCGCCGTATCGGCCGCGACGAATCGGCCATCGACCTGCTGGTCACCGACCTGTGCATGGAAGGCGAGGGCGCCGGCCTGGAACTGATCCGCCAGCTCCACGCCCAGGGCACCTTCCTGCCGATCATCGTGCTCTCCGGCACCACCCGCGCCCGCGACGTGGTCGAGGCGATGCGCCTGAACGTACTGGACTTCCTGCTCAAGCCGGTGGAGCCGGAGGAGTTCCTGCGGACGCTCAAGCGTTGCCTGTGAGGCGTTCCGATAGCCCTGGCCATCTCCGCTACGGGGGGAGGAACACCGCGCTTTCCCGGCTACCTGTAGGAGCGGGCCCTGCCCGCGATTCGCGCGCAGGGCGCGCTCCTACATGGGAATGGCGCGGGTGGGGCGGCGTAGGCGGATCTCATCCGCGAACCGCGCCGATACGTCCGGCTATCGCGGACAAGGTCCGCTCCTACGGGGAGGAGGACCGTGCTTCCCGGCTACCTGTAGAGCGGGCCCTGCCCGCGATTCGCGCGCAGGGCGCGCTCCTACATGGGAATGGCGCGGGTGGGGCGGCGTAGGAGCGGATCTCATCCGCGAATCGCGTCGGGATGGCCGGTTATCGCGGACAAGGTCCGCTCCTACGGGGGGAGGACCGTGCTTCCCGGCTACCTGTAGGAGCGGGCCCTGCCCGCGATTCGCGCGCAGGGCGCGCTCCTACATGGGAATGGCGTGGGTGGGGCGGCGTAATCCCTTCGTACTGGTTACAGCGCCTGCGCCTTGAAGGTATCGCACTTGCCCGGCGAGCCCGAGTCGAAGCCGAGCTTGAACCAGCGCATGCGCTGCGCCGAGGTGCCGTGGGTGAAGGAGTCCGGCACCACGGTGCCGCGCGACTGCTTCTGCAGGCGGTCGTCGCCGATGGCGTTGGCGGCGTTCAGCGCGCTTTCGATGTCGCCCGGCTCCAGCCATTGCAGGCGCTGCTGGGCTTTGTTGGCCCATACGCCGGCGAAGCAGTCGGCTTGCAGCTCCAGGCGCACCGACAGGCCGTTGGCGCCCTCCATGGGCGCGCCGCGGCGGCGCGCGGCCTCGACCTTGGCCGAGATGCCCAGCAGGTTCTGCACGTGGTGGCCGACTTCGTGGGCGATCACGTAGGCGCGGGCGAAGTCGCCGGCGGCGGAGAAGCGCTGCTCCATCTCGCGGAAGAAGCCCAGGTCCAGGTACACCCGGTGGTCGCCGGGGCAGTAGAACGGGCCCACCGCCGAGGAGGCGAAGCCGCAGGCGGAGTTCACCCCGCCGTTGAACAGGATCAGCTTGGGCTGCTCGTACTGGGCGTTGCTGTGGGCGAAGATCTGCCCCCAGGTGTCCTCGGTGTCGCCGAGCACGGCGCGCACGAAGTCCACCTGCGGGTCGGCGCCGGTCGCCGGGCGGCCCTGCACCTGCGGGCGCGCCGGGGCCTGGCCGGCGTCCATCTGGCCGAGCAGGCTGCCGAGGATCTGCATCGGGTCCTGGCCCATCAACAGGCCGACCACCACCACGATGGCCACCCCGCCCAGGCTCAGGCCGCGGCCGCCGATGCGCATGCCGCCACCGCCCATGCCACCGCCGCTGTCGTCGCGGGCATCCACCACGTTGTCGCTGCGTCGTCCTTTGCGCCAGAGCATGGCGTCTTCTCCTGAATGTTCGTGGATTGAGTGTCGTCGGCGCCCGGCCGACCCGCCAGGCCGGCCGTCAGGCCAGCGCGCAGAGCAACTGGGCGTGGGCCAGCAGCTGCACCTTGCCGCCCACCTGCACCTGGTCGTCGTCGCCGACGCGCACTTCCAGCAGGCTGGGGCGACCGGCGAAGCGGCCCTGGTGCAGCTCGAAGGTCTCGCCGCGACGGGCCTTGCCCAACTCCACCAGGTAGGCGGCGACCGGGCCGGCGGCGCTGCCGGTGGCGACATCCTCGACCAGCCCGGCGTTGTCCCAGGTGCGGCCCTCGCGGTTATCCACATCCAGCAGGAAGACGAAGGCCGCGCCCAGGGCGGCCAGGCGCTCGGCCAGTTGTGCGGTGAACTCGGCGCGCTGACGGATGTGCCCGAGGGCCTCGCTGCGCACCGGCAGCAGCACGTAGGGCAGGCCGGTGCTGATCACCTGCGCCGGGTAGTCGGCGAGGTCGCCCGCGTTCAGCGAGAAGGCTTCGGCGAACCAGCGACGTTCCTCCGCGTCGAGCACGGCGCCGAACTGCGCCTGGCCCTGGTTCATCTGCGCGATGAAACCGTTGCCGTGGCGGCGGGTGGTGAGGTTCACGTCCCTGGTCGCCAGCTGCAGCGTCCAGTGCTCCTGTTCGCCGCGCTGGTGGATGTGGTGCAGCAGCGCGGCGGCGCCCAGCAGCGGGTGGCCGGCGAAGGGCAGTTCTTCCTCGGGAGTGAAGATGCGCGCGGCGTAGGTGTCCAGCTCGGCGCTGGGGAACAGGAAGATGCTCTCGAACTGGCGCAACTCCTGGGTCAGCGCCTGCAGCGTGGCGTCGGCCAGGCCGCGCGCGTCGGCGAACACCGCCAGGCCGTTGCCGGCCAGCGGGCGGTCGGCGAACACGTCGAGTTGCCAGTAATGCAGAAAGGACATGGTGTTCCCGTGGAAAGTAGGGCTCGACAGCGAGCCTAGCGGCGGATATGTTCGCCGACAAGAAAAGCCCAGCTTTTCAGGCCACCGCAGTGGCCGGCGTCGCTCGGACGGTTCCGGGCGCTTACGTTCACCGAGGAAATCATGACTGAACCCCGTTCAGCACGCCGTTTCGCGCGTATCGACCGTCTCCCGCCCTACGTCTTCAACATCACCGCCGAACTGAAGATGGCCGCCCGCCGCCGCGGCGAGGACATCATCGATCTGTCCATGGGCAACCCCGACGGCGCCACTCCGCCGCACATCGTCGAGAAGCTGGTGCAGGTCGCCCAGCGCGAAGACACCCACGGCTACTCCACCTCCCGCGGCATTCCGCGCCTGCGCCGGGCGATCTCGCACTGGTACAGGGAGCGCTACGCGGTGGACATCGACCCGGAAACCGAGGCTATCGTCACCATCGGCTCCAAGGAAGGCCTGGCGCACCTGATGCTGGCCACCCTGGACCACGGCGACAACATCCTGGTGCCCAACCCCAGCTACCCCATCCACATCTACGGCGCGGTGATCGCCGGCGCCCAGGTGCGCTCGGTGCCGCTGGTGCCGGGCATCGACTTCTTCAACGAGCTGGAGCGGGCGATCCGCGAGTCGATCCCCAAGCCGAAGATGATGATCCTCGGCTTCCCCTCCAACCCGACCGCTCAGTGCGTGGAGCTGGACTTCTTCGAGCGCGTGGTGGCCCTGGCCAAGCAGTACGACGTGCTGGTGGTGCACGACCTGGCCTACGCCGACATCGTCTTCGACGGCTGGAAGGCGCCGTCGATCATGCAGGTGCCGGGGGCCAAGGACATCGCGGTGGAGTTCTTCACCCTGTCCAAGAGCTACAACATGGCCGGCTGGCGCATCGGCTTCATGGTCGGCAACCCGGAACTGGTCTCGGCCCTGGCGCGGATCAAGAGCTACCACGACTACGGCACCTTCACCCCGCTGCAGGTGGCCGCCATCGCCGCCCTGGAAGGCGACCAGCAGTGCGTGCGCGACATCGCCAGCCAGTACCAGGCGCGCCGCGACGTGCTGGTGAAGGGCCTGCACGAGGCCGGCTGGATGGTCGAGAACCCCAAGGCGTCGATGTACGTCTGGGCGAAGATTCCCGAGCCCTATGCGCACCTAGGCTCGCTGGAGTTCGCCAAGAAGCTGTTGAAGGATGCCAAGGTGTCGGTGTCGCCGGGTATCGGCTTTGGTGACTATGGCGACGACCATGTGCGTTTTGCGTTGATCGAGAACCGTGATCGCTTGCGTCAGGCGGTGCGGGGGATCAAGGCGATGTTCCGGGCGGATGGGGTGTTGCCGAAGGCCAAGGTGGCTGAATAAGGCGGGAATGAATGAAGAAGGGGCGGCCGGTTGGTCGCCCCTTTTTGTTTGTGGGGGAGGGTCGGAAGGGCTTGGTGGGGGGCCTAAGAGCGCCCTCTCCCCAGCCCTCTCCCTGAAGGGAGAGGGGGTTAGTCCGTGCCGAGAGGGAATTGGCTCCAGCCGGAAGCCACGAGGCTGCCGGCTAACGCCACAACATCAAGCTCTGCCCAACGGTCCCCTCTCCCTTCAGGGAGAGGGTTAGGGAGAGGGAGCGGAGCTGATCCCTGACTCCATAACAGCAGGAATGCTCCACGCCCTGACAAAAAACCAACCCTCAACGCCCCGGATAATCCGCCAGCACCACCGCCTTCCCATCCTTGCCCAACCCCAGCACCTGGTAGGCATCCTGGCGCCCGCCCATCTCCATCCCCGGCGAGCCCATGGGCATCCCCGGCACCGCCGCGCCCACCAGGTCGGCGCGCTCGCGCAGCTTGAGCACTTCGCTGGCCGGCACGTGGCCTTCGACGAACTTGCCGTCGATCACCCCGGTGTGGCACGAGCCCATGGCGTAGGGCACGCCCAGGCGCGTCTTCACCGCGCTCATGTCCACCTCGACGTGGTCGTTGACCGTGAAGCCGTTGGCCTGCAGATGCTTGATCCAGTCCTTGCAGCAGCCGCAGTTGACGTCGCGGTGCACGTCGATGGTCAGCGGCTCGGCGGCCTGGGCGGTGCCGGCGAGGAGGGCGGCGAGAAGGAGGATGCGGCGCATGGGAAGCTCCTGTCAGAACGAAATCCGTGGAGCATACTCTCAGGGACGGCGGCGCCCGTCCCTGCTCTGTATCAGCTTATGACGCCGCCGCCGAACTCGGCGTGCCGAGCAAGGTCTGTGTCCTTTATCCATCTTCATTTTGCCGAGGGCTGACGGGCCCCAGGAGGAACAGGATGCTCTTCGCCCGCTTCGTCTTGCTGCTACAGGCCCTGGTGTGGGCCGGCCTGGGCCTGCTGTACTGGGTGCGCCCCTACGAGATGGCCAACCTCAGCGGCATGCTGCTGATGGAGCCGGAGTCGGTCAGCGACGCCCAGGTGTTCTACGGCGGCCACCAGTTCGCCCTGGCGCTGTTCCTGCTGTTCGCCCTGCGCCGCCGCGAGCTGCTGCGCGCCGGGCTGATCCTGGTGGTGCTGGTGCAGCTCACCCTGACCCTGTCGCGGCTGCTCATCGCCTGGTCCTCGGGCCTGGGCATCGACACCGACGCCACCCTCTACGGCCTGGTCTACCGCGGCAGCGTGTCGCTGCTGGCGATCTTCGCCCTGTACTGGCTGGAGCGCGGCCGGCGCGAGCCGGAGCCGGCCGAACCGCTGCCGGAGGCGCCGGTGGAGAAGGTGCGCGACGCCGACTTCGAAGGGCTCTGAAAACAAGGTCCGAATGACTCTGCGGCGAGTCAGGATGACTCCGTCGGATGATGTCATTTAGACTCTGTCATCGCGCCAGCCCTTGATCCATGGGCCCTCGGGGGCTGGCACGCTTGCTGTAATGGCTTGGCTACCTTCAAACGCCAATGGAGCGATCATGAAAGTAGCGAGCCTGTGTGCAATGGGTGTGGTGCTGTTGTCCTGCGCGGTGGCGCAGGCGGACCAGGTGGTGGCTGAACGGCCGGACAACACGGTCGGCGGCGGTTTCGGCGCGGGCAGCGGGGTGCTGATCGGCGGCGCCCTGGGCGGGCCCTTCGGCGCGCTGGCGGGGGCCGGCATCGGCTGGCTGGCCGGCAGCGGCGTGCAGCAGGCCAGCGGCGCCAGCCAGAAGGCCTACGTGGTGCAGGCGGAGGACGGCAGCCAGCGCAGCGTGCGTTCGCCCAACGCCGAGTTCCAGGTGGGACAGCGCGTGGAGGCCGACGGTATCCGCCTGCGCGCCGCGAACTGACGCGCATCCGCCCGGCGCCGCTGGGGCGGCGCCGGCTTCCGTGCTATCGTTGCGCCCCGTTCGACCGTCAGCCGCAGGCCCCGCAACATGAAATTCATCCACAAGCGCGAACACCTCAACGAGGGCGACCTCGTGGTCATCGAATGCTCGCGCACCTGCAACATCCGCCTGATGACCGACGCCAACTTCCGCAGCTTCAAGAACGGCGCGCGCCACGCCTACCACGGCGGTGCCTTCGAGCGCTTCCCGGCGCGCATCCGGGTGCCCAGCACCGGGTTCTGGAACGTCACCCTGGACACCGTCACCCGCCGCGCCATCAGCGTCACCCGCAAGCCGGACTTCAGCTACAGCATCAAGTTCGTGCGCAAGACTCCTTCCAGCTATAGCTGAGAGCTGAGCCGCTTCAGGGGCGGTGCGCCGGGAAATCCTCCAGCAGCTTCGCCAATGCCTTGTCGAAAGCCTCCTGGCTCAGGTTCGGGTCCTGTAGCTGGCTGCTCAGCTGCGCCTCGTAGAGCACCTCGCGACTCCTCTCGTCGACGATGCGCATGACCAGCCGCGCCAGGTCGGAATCGGCGATCTGCGTCTGGTTCACCACGCCTTCCTGGGTCGCCACCGGGCGCTGGATCACCCCGGTCTGGCGCTCCAGGCCCAATGCATAGAGCACCCGCAATTCGCCATTCTTTGCCTGGAAGCGGTAGCCCTTGGCTTCCAGGGCGCGGCGCAGGGCGGCGTCGAAGCGCTCCTCCAGGTCCAGGCGATGGCCGGGGGCGCGTACCGCCTGGATGGAGAAGCTGCCCTGGTGGCCATCGGCGGCCGGGGAGACCGTGACTTTGGCCGGGTCGCTGCCGGCGCAGGCGGCCAGCAACAGGGCGAGCAGGGGAAGCAGGAAGCGGTGCATGGCGAGGCTCTCTTGTGGTTATCCACAGCAGCCTAGCCGGCGACGCGGTGCGCGCCGCCCAACCCAGGTTGGGTTAGCCGCGGCGCTCCAGTAGCACGCCCGCTTCCATGTGATGGGTATAGGGGAACTGGTCGAACAGCGCGCAGCGCGTCACCTGGTGGGTGTCGTGCAGTTGGGCGATGTTCTGCGCCAGCGTCTCCGGGTTGCAGGAGATATAGAGGATGCGCTCGAAGCGACGGGTCAGCTCGCAGGTGTCCGGGTCCATGCCGGCGCGCGGCGGGTCGACGAACACGCTGCCGAAGTCGTAGCCCTTCAGGTCGACGTCGGCCAGGCGGCGGAAGGGGCGCACCTCGTTCAGCGCCTGGGTCAGCTCCTCGGCGGACAGGCGCACCAGGGTGACGTTATCCACGGCGTTGTCGGCCAGGTTGGCCAGGGCGGCGTTCACCGAAGTCTTGCTGATCTCGGTGGCCAGCACTTTGCGCACCCGGGTGGCCAGCGGCAGGGTGAAGTTGCCGTTGCCGCAGTACAGCTCCAGCAGGTCGTCGTCGCGCTGGCCGAGGGACTCGTAGGCCCAGTTCAGCATCTTCTGGCAGACCGCGCCGTTGGGCTGGGTGAAGGCGCCTTCCGGCTGGCGGTAGCGGAAGGTCCGCCCGGCCACCTGCAGTGCTTCCTCGACATAGTCGCGGCCGACCACCAGGCGCTTGCCGCGCGAGCGCCCGACGATGCTCACGCCCAGCTCGGCGGCCAGCTTCTGCGCGGCGGCCTGCCAGGCGTCGTCGATCGGGCGGTGGTAGCAGAGGGTGATGAGCGCGTCGCCCGCCAGGGTGGTGAGGAATTCCACCTGGAACAGCTTGTGGCCCAGGGCGCGCTCGGCCCAGGCGGCCTTCAGGCGCGGCATCAGTTCGTTGATACGCTGGCTGGCGATGGGGAACTGCTCGATGTAGATGGGCGTGTGCTTGTCGCCCTGCTCGAACATCGCGTAGTGCCGGCTTTCGGTCCCGGCATCGCGCCACAGGCGGAACTCGGCGCGCAGGCGGTAATGCTCGCGGGGCGAATCGAACACCTGCGGCTCGGGCGCGGCGAAGGGCGCCAGCAGCTCGCGCAGGCGCGCGGCCTTGTCGGCCAGTTGGGTGTCGTAGGTGGCGGGGTCGAAACGGGGACTGCTCATGGGGAACTCTTGCTGCGCGCGGTGGCGGGCGATGGGTTTCGTTGCGCCCGACCCATCCTGCAGGCGACTCGCGGGATGGGTTGAGCGAAGCGATACCCATGCTGCACGGGTATCGCTATCGGTCAGGCGTTGTACCAGCCCAGCTTGATGACGAACAGCACCGAGAGGATCACCAGCGCCCAGTTCAGTTCGCGGAAGCGGCCGGACAGCAGCTTGCAGGCGGTCCAGGTGATGAAGCCGAAGGCGATGCCGTTGGCGATGGAGAAGGTCAGCGGCATGGCCAGGGCGGTGACCACCACCGGCGCGGCCACGGTCAGGTCGTCCCAGTCGATCTCGGCCAGGCCCGAGGCCATCAGCACGGCGACGAAGAACAGCGCCGGCGCGGTGGCGAAGGCCGGCACGTTGCCCGCCAGCGGGGCGAAGAACAGCGCCAGGAGGAACAGGATGGCGACCACGATGGCGGTCAGGCCGGTGCGCCCGCCGGCGGAAACGCCCGCGGCCGACTCGATGTAGCTGGTGGTGGTGGAGGTGCCCAGCAGCGAGCCGAACATGGCCGCGGTGCTGTCGGCGATCAGCGCGCGGCCCATCTTCGGCATGTGCCCGTCCTTGCCCATCAGCCCGGCGCGCTTGGCCACGCCGATCAGGGTGCCGGAGTTGTCGAACAGGTCGACGAAGAGGAAGGCGAAGATCACGCTGGTCAGGCCGATGTCCAGGGCGCCCTTGATGTCCAGCTGGAGGAAGGTCGGCGCCAGCGACGGCGGCATCGACACCACGCCGCCGAACTGGGTCACGCCCAGGGCGATGGCGACGAAGGTCACCACCAGGATGCCGATCATCACCGCGCCGGTCACGCGGCGGGCTTCCAGGGCGACGATGAGGATGAAGCCGAGGATGGCCAGCAGCGGCTCGGGCCTGGCCAGGTCGCCCATGCCCACCAGGGTGGCCGGGTTGGCGATGACGATGCCCGACTCCTTGAGCGCGATCAGCGCCAGGAACAGGCCGATGCCGGCGGCAATGGCCGAGCGCAGGGCCAGCGGGATGCTGTTGATGATCCATTCGCGGATGCGGAAGATCGAAATGACGAAGAACATGCACGCCGAGAGGAACACCGCGCCGAGCGCCACCTGCCAGGTGTGGCCCATGTGCAGCACCACGGTATAGGTGAAGAAGGCGTTCAGGCCCATGCCCGGGGCGAGGGCGATGGGGTAGTTGGCGATCAGGCCCATGATCGCCGAGCCGATGGCCGCGGCCAGGCAGGTGGCGACGAACACCGCGCCCTTGTCCATGCCGGTCTCGCCGAGGATGCTCGGGTTGACGAAGAGGATGTAGGCCATGGTCAGGAAGGTGGTGATCCCCGCCAGGATCTCGGTGCGTACGTTGGTATTGTGCGCCTTGAGTTGGAACAGCTTTTCCAGCATGTCGTGCTCCCGTGTTTGGGCGTCTTGTCGGCTCGACCGGTCGGTCAGGATTGGCCGTCTTGCGCGGCCTGGGCAAAAAAGGCGGGCATCATAGCAGCTCGCCGGAAACGCGGGTATCGAGCCCGTCTACCGGCCCCACGACGAGCCTAGTTGGCCGGGGCCGTCACTGCCAGCGCAGGGCCCGCGCCAGCGCCTTCGTTGACTTCGGCCACGCCTGCCGGGAGGTCATTGGCGTTATCATGCGCCGGCCGGTACGCAATGACCGGCGCGCGCCGTTGTCCAACCGGCATTCGGCCCGATTCCCTTGTTGCCTGACCCCATCGTCGACCCATGAAACGCCTGATTCCGCTCTGCCTCCTCGCCCTGCTGGGCGCCTGCGCCGGCGCGCCGCCAGTCCTGCCGCAGCACAGCTTCGACATCCACGCCACCGCCGACAAGCCCAGCGCCAGCACCCGCACCCTGGCCGACCCGCAGGGCCAGGCGGTGCTGGTCATCGCCCGCGCCGAACTCACCCAGCGCGACGTGCAGCGCGCCGAGGTGGTGCTGGGCAACGGCGGCCGCCCCGGCGTGCTGGTGACCTTCGCCCCCGACGCCAGCAAGCGCCTGGCCCGGCTGACCGAAAAGCAGCAGGGCAAGGCCCTGGCGGTGGTCATCGACGGCCGCCTGCGCATGCTGCCGCAGGTATCCGAGCCGGTGCGCGACGGCCGGGTGATGCTGGAGGGCTTCGACAGCCAGGCCGAGGCGGAGACGCTGGCGCGGCAGCTCAATGCGCTGCGGGATGTGCCGGCGCAGCCTTGAGCAGCGGCAAGCAGGAGGGAAAGTCCGAATCCCCGAATTCTTCCGAGGCCAACCGGCTCACTCTGATACTGCTTCGGGGGGCTTTACCGGATACTGGCATCTCGCTGTAATAGTGCTCTTTCCCTTCCATGGATGGGCCTGGCTTGCAGAGCCCACCAAGCCCGCAAGGAGAGCGCCAGTATGATAGTCGGCATTGATCTGGGCACCACCAACAGCCTCGTCGCCGTATGGCGCGACGATGCTCCGCAACTGGTGCCCAATGCGCTGGGTAGCGTGATCACCCCAAGCGTAGTTGGCCTCGACGACCAGGGCCTGGTTCTGGTCGGCCAGGCTGCCCGCGAGCGCCTGCAGACCCACCCCCAGCTCACTGCAGCCTTGTTCAAGCGCCATATGGGCAGTGCCCAGGAAATTATCCTGGGCAAGCGCAGGTTCCGCCCCGAGGAGCTCTCGGCGCTGGTCCTGCGTAGCCTCAAGGAAGATGTCGAGCGCGTCTTCGGTGAGCCGGTAGAGGAGGCGGTGATCAGCGTGCCGGCCTATTTCAGCGATGCCCAGCGCAAGGCCACGCGTATCGCCGGCGAGCTGGCCGGGCTGAAGGTGGACAAGCTGGTCAACGAGCCCACTGCCGCGGCGTTGGCCTATGGCGTGCACCAGAAGGGCCAGGAGACCTCCTTCTTGGTTTTCGACCTGGGCGGCGGCACCTTCGACGTTTCCATCCTCGAACTCTTCGAAGGCGTCATGGAGGTGCGCGCCAGTGCGGGCGACAACTTCCTTGGCGGTGAAGATTTCGATACCGCGCTGGTCCAGCATTTCGTCGCCAGCCAGCGCCAGGACAAGCAGTTTCCCGATGTCGAGGCCCCCGGCATGTACAACCGTCTGCGCCGGGAAGCAGAACGGGTGCGCCATGCACTTGGCCTGCAACCCAGCGCCAGCTTCTCCCTGGCTCAGGGTGGCCGGCAATGGGCGCTGGAAGTCACCCTGGACGACTTGCAGCGCGTCTGCGCCCCGCTACTGGAGCGCCTGCGCGGGCCTATCGAGCGGGCTTTGCGCGATGCGCGCATCCGCGTCGCCGACCTCGACGAGATCCTGCTGGTGGGCGGCACTACCCGCATGCCGTTGATCCGCAAGCTGGCCGCGACCCTGTTCGGCCGTTTCCCGGCCATGCACGTCAACCCCGACGAAGCGGTTGCCTTGGGCGCCGCGGTACAGGCGGCGTTGAAGCAGCGTGAGGCGGCGCTGGAGGAAGTGGTGCTGACCGACGTCTGCCCCTACACCCTGGGCATCGAGACCACCGCGCAGTTCGGCCGGGTATACGAAGGTGGCCACTACCTGCCGATCATCGAGCGCAACAGCGTGGTGCCGGTGAGCCGGGTGAAGACGGTGCAGACTCTGCAGGACAGCCAGACCCGGGTGCTGCTGCAGATCTACCAGGGCGAGAGTCGCCTGGTGAAGGACAATATCCCCCTCGGCGAGCTGGATATCCCGGTACCGCCGCGCAAGGCGGGCGAGGTCAAGCTGGACGTGCGTTTCACCTACGACAACAACGGTATTCTCGAAGCGGAAGTGACGCTGCCGGAGAGCGGCGCGCGGCACAGCCTAGTCATCGAGAAGAACCCCGGCGTACTGACTCCCGAGGAAATCCGCGAACGCCTGGCGGCCCTGGCGCAGCTGAAGGTGCATCCGCGCGACCAGTTGCTCAACACGACCTTGCTGGCGCGCCTGGAACGCCTTTACCAGGAACACCTGGGCGACACGCGGGAAGCGCTGGCGCAGATGGCCGGGCGTTTCCAGCAGGTGCTGGGCGAGCAGGACCCGCAGCGCATCGACAATCTGCGCGCGTCGATCGAAGCGCAGCTCGACGAGCTCGAACGTTCGTCCTGGCGCTGAGGAGGCTGCGATGAGCTGTTGGGAGATTCTCGGCCTGGAGGCCGAGGCCGATGAGCGGAGCATCAAGCGTCAGTACGCGCGGTTGCTCAAGGTCACCCGGCCGGACGAGGATGCGCAGGCTTTCCAGGCCCTGCGTGAAGCCTATGAACAGGCTATGAGCTTCGCCCAGTGGCGCGAGCGAGGTGGCGCCGAGGATGGGGATGACGACATCGCCGTTGCGGCCCCCCCTCTGGCGGCTAGCCCGTTGCATTCTGTTGCCGTCGAGGTTCCATTTCGTTCCTTGGCGTCGCTGCTGGAGGATCTGCGCCCGGACGAGTTGTCCGAACGTCTGCGCACGGCCGAGGCGGAAGGGCTGGCGCTGTCCTTTGAGGATGGCGTACTGCAGTTGTGCCTGGCGGATGCGCGAGGCACCGGGTTGCGTGATGCCGCCTGCGAGACGTTCGGCTGGTTGCGCACCAACGAACGTTCGGGCCTGAGCGCACAGACGCTACGGCCGTTGTGGGTGCAATTGCTTGGCGAGCGTCTGGACGCTCTGCGCGAATTGCATGAGCAGGATGGCGGAGAGGCGTTCGTCAGGGGGCTGGCGGCGCTGGCCGGGGAGCCCTGGTTGCAGAGTTTCGATGCCCGTGAACTGTTGGAGACGGCGGTGGTGCGGCTGCTGTTGGACTTGCCGTACTGTTCCGGGAGGACCCTCGATGAAATTGCGGCGCTCTTCCGCTGGAATGAAGGGCAGCGTGACGCCAGTTGCCCCGCGCACCTCTGGCATGCCCTTCTAGATCGCTGGGATGCTGAGCGCTTCTATGACCGCTTGCAAAATGACGCACGGCGCTGGGAGTTGACCAGTGAATGCCGTGCGGCAAGGCTGGTGCTCGGTCCGTTCGATCGCTTCCAGCGGCGACGCTTCAGCGCAGACTTCACGGAGGCCGACTGGGACTGTTCGCGGCGCGTCGCGGAAACGCTCAGGCATCGCTATCCGCAACTGACTCGACGCCTGCCATTGGCCAATAGCCTGGATGCCGGCTTCTGGCACGACCTGGCCCGCAGCGAGACCCGCTGGCCACGGGTGTTGATGCTCTGGCTGGGGTTCATGCTGATGTATGCCATTGCCCTCATGCCGGCCGAGTTGGCGAAGCCTTCGCCCAACCTGACGCAGCTGTTCATCAGCGTCCCGGTCACCTCGGTGCTGCTGGCTGCGTCGCTCGATAAGCTGCTCCGGATTTCCCAGCGATTCCTCGGGGCACCGCTCAAGCGCCTTGACTACTACTTGAGCAGCCTTCTACCGGCGGCCTTGCACGAGCATGGCGCGGGGCTACGACCGTTGCGCGACGGTGCCATTGGCTACCTGCTCGGGCTGGGCGCCGCGATGCTGGCAGGGTGGCGGGGACACGAAGTGTGGTGGGGAGGGCTGATCCTCGCCGTGCCGGTTCTAGGGGCCATGCAGTTGCTTCGCCGTACCAGCTTGCTCGGACGTGCGCAATTACTGCTGGAGCGTGGTTGGGCCTATCGGCGCAACGCCTTCTTCATCGGCGTCTTGTTGCTTGCCGGCTTGGCGGCCATCGCTGGCAGTGTGTCGAAGAACGCAAATCAGGTTCGGCGCCAAGTCCCGAACATTGCGCCGGCGGAACTGGAGCGTTTCTGTAGCGATCTGCGCTATCGGCGCGATCTGGTCTGCCTGCGCTGGCAAATTGAGCGCACGCCGCCGCTCTCAGGTGATTAGACAGCAATGAAAAAGCCCGGCATTCGCCGGGCTTGTTCGTGTTCGTGTTCGCGGTTCGGCTTACTTGCCATACACCGGGAACTGGGCGCACAGGGCCTTGACCTGCTCGCGCACGCGGCCTTCCACGGCTTCGTCGCCCAGGTTGGCGAGGATCTCGCAGATCCAGCCGGCCAGTTGGCGGCACTCGCCTTCCTTGAAGCCGCGGGTGGTCACGGCCGGGGTGCCGATGCGCAGGCCCGAGGTGACGAAGGGCGAGCGCGGGTCGTTCGGCACGCTGTTCTTGTTCACGGTGATGAAGGCGCGGCCCAGGGCGGCGTCGGCGTCCTTGCCGGTGATGTCCTGCTTGATCAGGCTGAGCAGGAACAGGTGGTTCTGGGTGCCGCCGGAAACCACGTCGTAGCCGTTCTCGATGAACACCTGGGCCATGGTCTGGGCGTTCTTCACCACTTGTTCCTGGTAGGCCTTGAACTCGGGCTGCAGGGCTTCCTTGAAGCACACGGCCTTGGCGGCGATGACGTGCTCCAGCGGGCCGCCCTGGCCGCCCGGGAAGACTGCGGAGTTCAGCTTCTTCTCCAGCTCTTCGTTCTTGCGCGCCAGGATCAGGCCGCCGCGCGGGCCGCGCAGGGTCTTGTGGGTGGTGGTGGTGACGACGTCGGCGAAGGGCACCGGGTTCGGGTAGATGCCGGCGGCGACCAGGCCGGCCACGTGGGCCATGTCGACGAACAGGTAGGCGCCTACCTTGTCGGCGATGGCGCGGAAGCGCGGGAAGTCGAGGATCTGCGAGTAGGCGGAGAAGCCGGCGATGATCATCTTCGGCTTGTGCTCCACGGCCAGGCGCTCGACCTCGTCGTAGTCGATCAGGCCGTTGCCGTCGATGCCGTACTGCACGGCGTTGTAGATCTTGCCGGAGAAGCTGACGCTGGCGCCGTGGGTCAGGTGGCCGCCGTGGGCCAGGCTCATGCCCAGCACGGTGTCGCCGGCGTTCAGCAGGGCCATGTAGACCGCGGCGTTGGCCTGGGAGCCGGAGTGCGGCTGGACGTTGGCGTAGTCGGCGCCGAACAGCTGCTTGGCTCTGTCAATCGCAAGCTGCTCGACCACGTCGACGTACTCGCAACCGCCGTAGTAGCGCTTGCCCGGGTAGCCTTCGGCGTATTTGTTGGTCAGCACGCTACCCTGGGCTTCCATCACCGCCGGGCTGGTGTAGTTCTCGGAGGCGATGAGCTCGATGTGCTCTTCCTGGCGCTGGGCTTCCTGCTCCATCGCGGCGAAGAGTTCGGCATCGTAGCGGGCGAGGGTCAAATCACGGCTGAACATGGCGGTCCTCATAAGGATCGGTGCTGGGAAAGGGGCGCATTCTAACCCAGGGCGCGCGCGCTGGCATATGAAAGGCGGTCATGTGGCGGATAAGCGGGGCTCACGCGGGGGGAGCGCTGTAGGAGCGGGCCCTGCCCGCGATTCGCGCGCAGGGCGCGCTCCTACAGGGGGATCCTGACGCTAGCCGAGCAGGAACAACGCATTGCTGGAGAACAGCGCGGCGAACTGCTCGGCGGTCATCGGCCGGCCGAACAGGAAGCCCTGCACCTCGTCGCAGCCGTGCTCGCGCAGGAAGTCCAGCTGCGCCTGGCTCTCCACGCCTTCGGCGATCACCATCAGGTTCAGGCTGTGGGCCATGGCGATGATGGCGCGGGCGATCTGTGCGTCCTGCTCGCCGTGGGGCAGGCCGTCGACGAAGCTGCGGTCGATCTTCAGCACATCGATGGGGAACTGCTTGAGGTAGTTCAGCGACGAGTAGCCGGTGCCGAAGTCGTCCACCGCGATGGCCAGGCCCAGGCGCTTGAGGCCGGAGAGGATGTGCATGGCCTCGGACACGTCGCTCATCAGGATGCTTTCGGTCAGCTCCAGTTCCAGGCAGGCCGGCGGGATGCCGGTTTCCATGAGGATGCCGGCGATGCGCGTGCCCAGCTGGCCATCGGCGAACTGCCGCGCCGAGAGGTTCACCGAGACCTTCGGCACCCGCACCTTGTCGCGGTGCCAGATGCGGATCTGCCGGCAGGCCTCGGCCAGCAGCCAGTCGCCGACCTGGGCGATCAGCCCCAGTTCCTCCAGCACCGGGATGAACTCGGCCGGCGCGATCAGCCCGCGCGTGGGGTGCTGCCAGCGCAGCAGGGCCTCGGCGCCGGTGAGGCGGCGGCCGTCGCCGGTGAACTGCGGCTGGTAGTGCAGGATGAATTCGTCCTGCTCGATGGCGCGGCGCAGGTCGCTTTCCAGCTCCAGGCGCTCCAGGGCGCGGGCGTTCATCTCGGCCTGGTAGAACTGGAAGTTGTTCTTGCCCACTTCCTTGGCGTGGTACATGGCGGTGTCGGCGTTCTTCATCAACTGGCTCAGCTCGGCGCCGTCCTGCGGCGACAGGGCCACGCCGATGCTGGCGGTGACGAAGAACTCGCGGCCTTCCAGGGTGAAGGGCCGGGCGAGGCTGGCGAGGATGCGCTCGGCCACTTGGATGGCGCGCTTGAGCGCCTTGTCGCGGTCCTCCAGGCCCGGCAGCAGCAGGGTGAACTCGTCGCCGCCCATGCGCGCCACGGTGTCGTTGTCGCTGACGCACTGGTTCAGGCGCTCGGCCACTTCCTTGAGCATGCGGTCGCCTGCGGCGTGGCCCAGGGAGTCGTTGATCGGCTTGAAGCGGTCGAGGTCGAGGAACATCAGCACCACCCACTGGCGGTGCCGCTCGGCCTGCATCAGCGCGGTGTGCAGGCGGTCCTGGAACAGCGTGCGGTTGGGCAGGTGGGTGAGGGCGTCGTAGTAGGCCAGGCGGTGGATGCGCCGCTCGCTGGCCTTGCGCTCGCTGATGTCGCTGAAGAAGCAGACGAAGCTGACCAGGTCGCCTTCCTCGTCCTGCACCGCGGTGATGCCCACCCAGGACGGGTACAGCTCGCCGCTCTTGCGTTTCTGTAGGATCTCGCCCTCCCAGCTGCCGCTGCGCTGCAGGCTGTCGAGCACGTGCTTGAGCTGGTTGGCTTCCTGCTGGTCGGCGGTGAGCAGGCGCGGCTGCTGGTCGAGCACCTCGGCGGCGCTGTAGCCGGTCAGGCGCGAGAAGGAGTCGTTGACCTGGACGATGTAGCCGGCCGGGTCGGTGACCATGATGGCCGCGGTGGAATGCTCGAACACGGTGGCGGCCATGCGCATCTCGCGCTCGGCGCGGCGCTGCTGGCTGATGTCGCGGGCCACGCCGAGCAGGCCGACGAAGCGCCCGTTGTCGTCCCACATCAGGGCGATGCGCAGCTCCACCGGGACCTTGCGGCCGTCGGCGCGCAGGCAGTCGAAGGTGAACAGGTGCACCGCGCTGGATTCGCGCAGGGCGGCCAGCCGGCGCGGCGCGCCTATGGCGTCGCGCACGCGCTCCAGCAGGTCGTGCAGGCGCCCCAGCTGGGCCGGGTTGGCGGCGATCTGCTGCAGGTCGTTGTGCAGCAGCCAGGCCGGGCTGTAGCCGAAGGTCTGCTCGATCGACGGGCTGATGTAGTCGATGTTCAGCTGGGCATCGGTGGTGAGGATCACGTCGCTGATGCTTTCCGCCAGCATCTGGTAGCGGCGGCTGCTCTCGCGCAGCGAGTTGTTCGCCTCCACCGTGTCGGTGATGTCCTTGGCCACGCCGATCAGGCGCGCCACGCGGCCGTCGGCGTCGCGGCTGAAGGCCTGCTCGCGGATGTCGAACCAGTGCCAGCTGCCGTCGCGGTGGCGCCAGCGCAGCAGGCTGTCGAGCAGCAGGTTGTCGCCGATCACCTGTTGCAGGTTGCGCACGCGCCAGTAGTACTCGACGTCGTCCGGGTGCAGCAGGCATTCCCAGAAGCGCTCGCCCATCTGCTGCAGCTCGTCCTTGCCGTAGCCCAGCTGGCTGCCCAGGTGGTGGTTGCTGAAGATCACCCGGCGCGCGGTGATGTCGTGGATGTAGAGGGTGTCGGGCACCGCGCGCACGGCGTCGGACCAGAACTTCTCGCGCTCGATCAGCGACAGCTCGACCTGCTTGCGGCTGCTGATGTCGGACAGGCTCAGGGTGACCGCGCGGTAGTCCGGCAGGTGCTCGGGGATGCGCAGCTGCAGCCAGAAGTGGCGCAGCTCGCCCTGGCCGGTGCGGATGGCGACTTCCTGCTCGATGGGGCCGGTGCCGCAGAGGATCGCCTCGATGATCCGTGCGCGGGCGCTGCCGGGGCGCCGCGGGCTGTCGCTGATCAGGCGCCGCCAGGCCTGCTCGCCGCTCTCCACGCCGAGCAGCCGGCGCGCCACCTCGTTGACCTCGCTGATGCGGATCAGCCGCAGCAGCTGCGGCCAGTGTTCCTCGCGGCGATCCAGCCAGGCCTCCAGGCGGCCCGGCTCGCGCAGGCCGTTGTCGGTGAAGAAGCGCTGCAGGTCCGAGAGGTCGAGCACGCAGAGCGCCACGCCGACGCCGTCGAAGATGTCCTGGTAGCGTCGCCGGGTTTCTTCCAGCACCTGCAGCGAGCGCTGTTCCTCGGTGACGTCGCGCAGCACCCAGACATGCCCGCCCGGCGCCTGCTGGCCGCGCAGCACCCAGCCGGGCGCCTCGCCCGGCGGGGACTCCTCCAGCGGATGGCGGCTGACGGCATAGCGCCGGCGGCGGCCGTTGCGTTCCAGGGTGACGTGCTGGGTACCCGATGGCTGGCCTTCGCCGCTCTGCCGTTCCAGTTCCGGCAGCAGGCGGGCGAGATGGTGCTGCGGGGCGTCTTCGGTGCTCACGCCCAGCAGCCGCTCCGCCGGCGGGTTGAGATAGACCAGGCGGCCGTCGGCGCTGGTCACCAGCACCCGCTCGTCCACCGCCGCCAGGGCCTGGGCGGCCTGGCGCAGGCGCGACTGCGAATCGGCGGTCTGCGCGCGCAGGCTCTGTTGTTCGCGTTGCAGGCGCAGCAGGGCGGCGCAACTGATGCCGGCCAGCAACAGCAGCAGGCCCAGCTCGCCGAGCAGGCGCGGCGGCAGCCTGGGCTGCAGGACGGGCGCATCGACCAGCGGGCGGACCTGCCAGTCGCTGTTGGCGACCTTCAGCGCCGGCGCTTCGACGCTTTCCGGCGCGGCGTCGGTCGGCTCGTCGGGCGCGGCCAGGATCGGGTGGCCGACCTCATCTTCCAGCACCCAGGCGTGGCCGCCGTCCAGGATGCGTCCGGTCCATTGCCGGCGCGCCTCGGCGGCGTCCAGGCGGAGCACGGCGAAGGGGCCACCGGCATCCTGGAGGCGCAGCAGCAGGTAGAAGTGGCCGCCATCGGCGTCGCTGTAGGCGTAGTGGAAGGAGCTGGCGCCGGCGCGCTGACGCAGGCCGGCGATGAAGGCGTCGTCGCCGCTGTCCGGCGCGGTGTCCAGTTGCTTGGCGCCGCTGGCCGCATACCAGGCCAGGCTGCGCAGGGCGGGGTAGACCTGGCGCAGGTCGTCGAGCAGCAGCGCCGGCTCCTCGCCGCGGCCCAGGCGTTGCAGCGCCAGGCTGCGCGCGGCCAGGGCCTTGAGCTCCAGGGCCAGGGACAGCTGGTGCGCCAGTTCCTGGCTCTGGTGCACCACGCGCTCGCGCTCCAGCCGCGCCTGGCCGAAGTATTCCTGGCCCAGCTGCCAGAGCAGCAGGCCGAGCATCAGCGGCACCAGCAGCAGGGCGCTCCTGATGGCCAGCCGTTCAGGCCGGGCCAGGCTGGCCGGAGGGCGGGGAGGTCTGGACAAGGAGCGGCTACCTGGAACGGGGCGACGGGGTTCGGCGCGCAGTAGCATGCCCGGAAGCAGGGCCAAGTGCCAGTATCGCCGACGAGCGTCGTTTGCCCTTCACGGTCCATTCCGGTAGCTTTGCCGCACGCGCGCGTTGAACGCTGCGCCCTGTTTCCGCGAGTCCGGCCCTGCCGTCGCCGTTCTCGCCGGTCGCCCGCGGCCAATGGTCGCGCCCGGAGCCCCGGGCAACACCGGCCCGCAGGCCGCGACAGCCATAACGGCCATTCACACTTTCATCCCAGAAGCTAGGTATCCATGGCTCAATACGTCTATACCATGCACCGGGTCGGCAAGGTCGTGCCGCCCAAGCGTGAAATCCTCAAGGACATCTCCCTGTCGTTCTTCCCCGGCGCCAAGATCGGCGTGCTGGGCCTGAACGGCGCGGGTAAATCCACCCTGCTGCGCATCATGGCCGGCGTCGACACCGAGATCGAGGGCGAAGCCCGCCCGATGCCGGGCATCAAGGTCGGCTACCTGCCGCAGGAGCCGCAGCTCGACCCGCAGAAGACCGTGCGCGACGTGGTCGAGGAAGCGGTGGACGAGGTCAAGCAGGCCCAGGCCCGTCTGGACGAGGTCTACGCCGCCTACGCCGAGCCGGACGCCGACTTCGACGCCCTGGCCGCCGAGCAGGCCAAGCTGGAAGCCATCATCCATTCCTCCGACGGCCACAACCTGGAGCGCCAGCTGGAAGTCGCCGCCGACGCCCTGCGTCTGCCGCCGTGGGACGCGAAGATCGAACACCTCTCCGGTGGCGAGAAGCGCCGCGTGGCGCTGTGCCGCCTGCTGCTGTCGGCCCCCGACATGCTGCTGCTGGACGAACCGACCAACCACCTGGACGCCGACTCCGTCGCCTGGCTGGAACACTTCCTCCACGACTTCCCCGGCACCGTGGTGGCGATCACCCACGACCGCTACTTCCTCGACAACGTCGCCGGCTGGATCCTCGAGCTGGACCGTGGCCACGGCATCCCCTTCGAAGGCAACTACTCCGGCTGGCTGGAATCCAAGGCCAACCGCTTGGCCCAGGAAGCCAAGCAGGAGGCCTCCCACGCCAAGGCCATGAAGGCTGAACTTGAGTGGGTGCGTCAGGGCGCCAAGGGCCGCCAGGCCAAGTCCAAGGCCCGCCTGCAGCGCTTCGAGGAAATGCAGTCGCAGGAATTCCAGAAGCGCAGCGAGACCAACGAAATCTACATCCCGGCCGGCCCGCGCCTGGGCGACAAGGTCATCGAGCTGCGCAACGTCTGCAAGGGCTACGGCGACCGCGTGCTGATCGACGACCTGTCGCTGAGCATTCCCAAGGGCGCCATCGTCGGCGTGATCGGCGGCAACGGCGCGGGCAAGTCCACCCTGTTCCGCATGCTGACCGGCAAGGAACAACCGGACTCGGGCACCATCGAGATCGGCGAAACCGTGCAGATCGCCAGCGTCGACCAGAGCCGCGACAGCCTGGACGGCACCAAGACCGTGTGGGAGCAGGTTTCCGACGGTTTCGAGCAGATCAGGATCGGCAACTACGAAGTCCCCTCGCGCAGCTACGTCGGCCGCTTCAACTTCAAGGGCGCCGACCAGCAGAAGTTCGTCAAGGACCTCTCCGGTGGTGAGCGTGGCCGCCTGCACCTGGCCCTGACCCTGAAGCAGGGCGGCAACGTGCTGCTGCTCGACGAACCGTCCAACGACCTCGACGTGGAAACCCTGCGCGCCCTGGAAGAGGCGCTGCTGGACTTCCCCGGCGCCGCCATCGTGATTTCCCACGATCGCTGGTTCCTGGACCGTATCGCCACCCACATCCTGTCCTACGAGGACGACGGCAAGGTGACCTTCTTCGAAGGCAACTACACCGAGTTCGAAGCCGACCGCAAGAAGCGCCTGGGCGAGGCTGCAGCGCAGCCGCACCGCGTGCGCTACAAGAAGCTGGCGTAAGCCGCTTCTCACGACAGACGGGGCCTTCGGGCCCCGTTTTCGTAGGTGTACGAGGTTGTTTGAAACATTTAGAAATACTTGCTGCAGCCCAGTAGCTGAAAGGGCTTTCTTACAGATTTGCACCAAAAAGATTCATAAAGGCGTCATGTCGCACTGTCTCGGTGCGATATCGGTTGTTAGAGTCTCGCCGCAAAAGGGCCCCGCCCATAATCAGAAAGACCGGTGTAGACATGACGCAATCCGTTGACTCGTTCCTCGAGCGCCTCAAGCGGCGCGACCCCGATCAGCCCGAATTCCACCAGGCGGTGGAAGAGGTGCTGCGTTCCCTCTGGCCGTTCCTCGAAGCCAACCCGCGCTACCAGCAGGCCGGCATCCTCGAGCGCATCGTCGAGCCCGAACGCGCCATCCTGTTCCGCGTGCCCTGGGTCGACGACCAGGGCCGGGTGCGGGTCAACCGCGGCTTCCGCGTACAGATGAGCAGCGCCATCGGCCCGTACAAGGGCGGCCTGCGCTTCCACCCCTCGGTGAACCTGGGCGTGCTCAAGTTCCTGGCCTTCGAGCAGGTGTTCAAGAACTCCCTGACCTCGCTGCCCATGGGCGGCGGCAAGGGCGGCTCGGACTTCGACCCCAAGGGCAAGAGCGACGCCGAGGTGATGCGCTTCTGCCAGTCGTTCATGAGCGAGCTGTACCGCCATGTCGGCGCCGACCTGGACGTGCCGGCCGGTGACATCGGCGTGGGCGCCCGCGAGATCGGCTATCTGTTCGGCCAGTACAAGCGCCTGGCCAACGAGTTCAGCTCGGTGCTCACCGGCAAGGGCCTGGCCTACGGCGGCAGCCTGATCCGCCCGGAAGCCACCGGCTACGGCTGCGTGTACTTCGCCCAGGAGATGCTCAAGGCCCGCGAAAGCGGTTTCGACGGCCAGCGCGTGGCCATCTCCGGCTCCGGCAACGTGGCCCAGTACGCGGCGCAGAAGGTGATGGAGCTGGGCGGCAAGGTGATCTCGCTGTCCGACTCCGAAGGCACCCTGTTCGCCGAGGGCGGCCTGAGCCTGGAACAGTGGGAAGAAGTGATGGAGCTGAAGAACGTCCGCCGCGGCCGTCTCAGCGAAATGACCGGCCCCGGCCTGCGCTTCCTGGCCGGCCAGCGCCCCTGGGCGCTGCCCTGCGACATCGCGCTGCCCTGCGCGACGCAGAACGAACTGGATGCCGAGGACGCCCGCACCCTGCTGGGCAACGGCTGCATCTGCGTGGCCGAGGGCGCCAACATGCCGTCGACCCTCGAGGCTGTGGATATCTTCCTCGAAGCCGGCATCCTCTACGCGCCGGGCAAGGCCTCCAACGCCGGCGGCGTCGCCACCAGCGGCCTGGAGATGAGCCAGAACGCCATGCGCCTGCACTGGAGCGCCGGCGAGGTGGACCAGCGCCTGCACGGCATCATGCAGAACATCCACCACGCCTGCGTCGCCCACGGCGAGGAGAACGGCCGGATCAACTACGTGAAGGGCGCCAACATCGCCGGCTTCGTCAAGGTCGCCGACGCCATGCTGGCGCAAGGGGTGGTCTGACCTGCTGATGCGTAGGGCGTATAACGCTCCGCGTTATGCGCCGCCTGGCTTTGGCCCCAGGCGCGCCCGGATTTGGTCTCGGAGGCGCTTCGATCCCGACCAATAAGCCGGGCATGAGATGGGTGTAGCGGCGGATAACCGCGAACGGTTATTCGCCCTACGTCCCGGTCGGCCACGGCGATGGGTATCGCTTCGCTCCACCCATCCTACGCGAGCGCACCGAGGTGCTTTTCGTAGGAGCGGACCTTGTCCGCGATAGCCGGAGGTTCCGGCGCGATTCGCGGATAAGATCCGCTCCTACACTGCGCCACCTACGCCTTTCCCCTGTAGGAGCGCGCCCTGCGCGCGAATCGCAGGCAGGGCCTGCTCCTACAGGTGAATGCCCGTTCTCAATCCACCGGCCGCGGCGTGCTGGCGGTGCTTGGCGGCAGCAGCGGGTATTCCACCTGCGGCTGCTTGCCGGTGACGGTCTTGAGGAAGGCGACTATGTCGCCCACTTCACCGGCATCCAGCTGTTTGCCCAGCTGCGCGGTGCCCATGATCGTCACCGCTTCCTCCAGGTCCCACACCTGCCCGCTGTGGAAGTAGGGCGCGGTGAGGGCCACGTTGCGCAGCGGCGCGGCGCGGAACACGTATTCGTCGTTCTGCGTCTTGGTCACCGCGAAGCGGCCCTTGTCGCCGCTGGGCAGGATGCTGGCGTCGGGCTTCTTCACCAGGCCGAACGGGAAGTAGGCCTGGCCGCCCAGGTTCACGCCGTTGTGGCAGCTGATGCAGCCGGCGCTCATGAAGGCCTGCAGCCCTTTCTTCTCCTTGGCGTCCAGGGCCTTGTCGTCACCCTTGAGGTACTGGTCGAAACGCGAGTCGGGGGTGATCAGCGTCGATTCGAAGGCCTGCAGCGCGCGGGCCATGTTGTCGAAGCTCACCGCCTGCTTGTCGCCGGGGAAGGCCTTTTCGAAGGCCGCCACGTACTCGGGCATGCTCTTGAGCGTGGCCTCGACGTTCTTCGGTGTGTTGTGCATCTCCACCGGGTTCTGCACCGGACCCTTGGCCTGTTCCTCCAGGTCCTTGGCGCGGCCGTCCCAGAACTGCGCCACGTTGAACACCGCGTTGAACACCGTCGGCGAGTTGCGCGCGCCTTTCTGCCAGGCATGGCCGCTGGAGGCCGGCACGTTGTCGGCGCCGCCGGTGCCGATGTTGTGGCAGGTGTTGCAGCTGATCACGTGGCTGGCCGACAGGCGTGGCTCGAAGAACAACTGGCGGCCCAGCTCCACCTGGGCCGCATCCAGCCCGGTGGTCTGCTCGGGAATGGGCTTGAAGATGGCGTTGGCCTGGTCGCGCAAGGCGTCGGCGTGGGCGGCGGTGCTGCTGGCGGCCAACAACAGGCCGCCCAGGGCCAGTTTCAGGGGCTGCATGGAGTGTTCTCCTCGTTATCAGGCTATTGGTTTTTTCCTGTTTCAAGGAGAGGCCAGGCGGCGAGGGCGAGAATTGACCGGGATCAAGCCGCCCCTCCCGGGGCAATGGGTGCGGGAATATGCCGCAGCTTCAACCCTTCACGCAGACCACCTGGCGCAGGGTGTGCACCACTTCCACCAGGTCGCGCTGGGCGGCCATCACCGCGTCTATGTCCTTGTAGGCCATGGGGATCTCGTCGATCACGTCCTTGTCCTTGCGGCACTCGACGTGGGCGGTGGCGCGCACCTGGTCCTCGACGCTGAAGCGCTTCTTCGCCTGGGTGCGGCTCATGCTGCGTCCGGCGCCGTGGCTGCAGGAGCAGAACGCTTCTTCGTTGCCCAGGCCGCGGACGATGAAGCTCTTCGCCCCCATGGAGCCGGGAATGATGCCTAGCTGGCCCTTCTGCGCCGACACCGCGCCCTTGCGCGTGACCAGCACCTCGCGGCCGAAATGCTGCTCGCGCTGCACGTAGTTGTGGTGGCAGTTCACCGCTTCCAGGCTGGCCTCGAAGGGTTTGCGGATCACCTTGCGCGCCGCGGCGATCACCGCCTGCATCATCAGCTCGCGGTTCTGCCGGGCGAAGTCCTGGGCCCAGCCCACCGCTTCCACGTAGTCGTCGAAGTGCCGGCTGCCTTCCTCGAAGTAGGCCAGGTCCTTGTCCGGCAGATTGGCCAGGTGCTGGCGCATGTCGGCCTGGGCCAGTTCGATGAACAGGCAGCCGATGGCGTTGCCCACCCCGCGCGAGCCGCTGTGCAGCATGAACCAGACGCGCCCGGCCTCGTCCAGGCAGACCTCGATGAAGTGGTTGCCGGTGCCCAGGGTGCCCAGGTGGTTGCGGTTGTTGGTCTTCTCCAGGCGCGGGTACTTGTCGGTGATGGCGCGGAAGCGCCGGGCCAGGCCCTTCCAGGCCTGGTCGGCGTGGGCCGGTACCTCGTTCCAGGCGCCCTGGTCGTGGCGGCCGAAGGTCTTGCCGTGGGGCACCGCCTTCTCGATGGCGCTGCGCAGGCCGTGCAGGTTGTCCGGCAGGTCGGCGGCGAGCAGCGAGGTGCGTGCGGCGATCATGCCGCAGCCGATGTCCACGCCGACCGCGGCCGGGATGATGGCGCCGACGGTAGGGATCACGCTGCCGATGGTCGAGCCCTTGCCCAGGTGCACGTCGGGCATCACCGCCAGGTGCCTGAAGATGAACGGCAGGCGCGCGGTGTTCATCAGTTGCTGGCGCGCCTCGTCTTCCACGGGCACGCCCTGGGTCCAGAGCTTGATCGGCTTGCCGCCGGCGACTTCGAGCAGGGTGGGGGCTGGGGTTTTCATGGCGCGCTACCCGCCCGCCATCGCGGCGGGCGCTGAATCCGGTGATTCAGTAATGGTACCAGCGCAGCTCCAGCATGACCTCGCTGACCGGCCCGGCCTGGTGGCTGAACTGGCGTTCGGCGGACAGCCGCAGGCCCAGGTTGCGGCCCAGTTCCACCTGCTGGCCGAGGCTCAGGCTGCGGCGCACCTCGCCGTTGTGGAAGTAGTCGCCCTTGCCCTCCAGGGCCAGGTTGCCCAGCGGGTTGCGCCAGAGCACGCCGGTGTCGAAGCCCACTGCCGGCGCTATGGTGGCGGCGAAGTCGGGGTTGTTCTCGATGCGCGCGGTGCCCAGGGCGTAGGCCTGCAGGTCGTCGGCGAGCTTCCAGCTGCCGCCGGCGCCGCCGTTGACGTGGCCGGCCAGGGTGTCGTGGTCGTCGTCGCTGTGCTTGCCGGGCACCCGCTCCCAGCCGCCGGTGACCTGCCAGGACAGCGGCTGCAGCAGGGCGTTGCGCGGCGTCATGGAGCGGATGCTGACCACGTCGAAGCGCTGCAGCTGCCAGCGGTTGCCTTCGTACTGGCGCAGGCGCAGGTCGCCCAGTTCCAGCTGCGCGCCCTGGGGGAAGCCGTAGCTGTTGTCCAGCAGGTCGTGGTAGGCCATGCGCAGGCCGTAGTCGGCGAAGGCCTGGCCGTCGCGGCTGCCGGCGCCGAGCTGCCAGGTCAGCGACTGGTGGCCTTCCTCCGGCTGCCCCGGGCGTTCCACCTGGGCCGGCGGCGGCGGGTTCTGGTTGATCGCCCGCAGCAACTGGTAGCTGCGCGCGGCGTCGGCCTCGTCGCGCTCCTTGCCGGTGGCGCGGTAGCGCAGCAGGCGGAAGGCGGTGTCCTGCACCAGGGCCTGGCGCGGCGCGGGCAGGGCCTTGAATTCGGGGGAATCGAGCAGGCGGTCGTCGTCGGCCAGGCGCCGGGCCAGCTGCTTCTCGCCGGCGTCCAGCGGCTCGGCGCGGGCCAGCAGTTCCTTCTCTCGCGAGGGGCGGTAGTCGACCTTGTCGATCATCCCGGCCTGCTTCACCGCGCGCACCGTGTCGGTGGGGATGGCGTAGAGCGGGAATTCGTCGGTCAGCTTCACCCCGGGGCGGGCGATCTCCAGCAGTTCGAGCAGGCGGAAGGAGCAGTTCTCGTCGAAGAAGAAGTACTTGAAGCGGACCTGCTTGAGCTCCCACACGTGCTCGACCATGCGCCCGGTCTCCTCGGGCGTGAGGTTCAGGCGGTACTCCCAGAGGTCGCGGTTCTCCAGGCGGCTGTATTCGGAGAGCTTCTCGCGGTAGGGCACCAGGGCGAACAGGCCGGGGTAGCCGCCCATCAGGCCCTTCCAGGCGTAGAGGATGCTGTTGTCCATGCCCTCGATGTAGGCGCCGAAGTTCAGCGCGTAGCTGAGCAGGGCGGTGTTGTTGCTGTCGACGTCGGCCTGGTCGATGCGCAGCAGGGTGTGGCCGAACATCGACGAGGGGCTGTTCAGGTAGGCGGCGGGGAACACCAGCACGGCGCTGTGCGGGTTGATGTCGCCGTACCAGGTGTCGTACTCCTTGCACGCCGGCCGCGGCAGGCCGGTCAGCTGCAATTGCTGCTTCAGCCAGCGGGTGCGCGCCGGGTAGACGCACTGGGCATGCTTGTCGCCGAGGCCGGGGGCGGCGTAGAGCGCGTCGACGGTGGCCTTGAGCTCATGCTCCGGCGAGCGGTCGCCGTCCTCGGCGAGGAAGAACCTGTCGTCGTCGACGAAGCTGCGCCAGCCGCCCAGCTTGCTCGGCGTGTAGTGCCCCAGGGCCAGCCAGTAGGGCTGCGCGGCCAGGGCCTGGAGGCGGGATGCGGGAAACTGGGGGCTCGCGTGCAGGGATGCGCAGGCGCACAGCGCCAGCCATGGCAACAGGCGTTTGGGCATGGGGACCTTAGCGGGTCGGGGTAGGGGAGCCCGCCCCGGTGGGGCGGGCCATCAGGCTCAGGCCTGTTCGGCGTACTTGGCCAGGCGGGTGTCCTGTTTCAGCACGGCCTGGGTGTTGGCGTAGACGTCCTCGGCGGTGACGTCGGACTTGTTGAAGATTTGCGCGAAGTGCTCGTGGGTCACTTCGGCGAAGTGCGCGCGGTCTTCGGGTTTCACGCCCAGGACCACGGCGTAGGTGGTCAGCGCTTCGCCGTCACCCTTGGCCATATCTTCGGACAGCTCGTCCATCATGCTGCTGAGCACGATCATCGGCTTGCCGCCGTAGGTCAGCGCGCCATTGGTGTGGCAACCGTTGGTGCCGGTGGTCATGCCGAAGGTGTTGTTGCCCGAGGAGCCGTTGGTGGTGGCCGCCAGCACGTGGGTGGCGGTGCCGCGCTGGCCCTTGAAGAGCATCTGGCCCCAGCCGCAGCCGTCGCTGCCGGGGGCGTCGGCGAAGGCGCCGATGGAAACGGTGGCGAGGAGGGTACCGAGTAGAATCCTTTTCATCTGCGTATCTCTCTTTGTTCGAATGCATGGCTGTACGTAGCCGCTGACAGCAAACAGCGCCAGGCAGAGCTTTGTAGGAATATCCTGAGGGTGTCAAGGCGCGATGTCCCTGAATCCTCGGCGGGGAGAACCGCGTCATGCTCCCTGCAACAGGCTATTGATCGGTATCAGCGGCGATTCCCTTGGAACCGGCCACACTTGAAACAGTTCCTTGTCCGTCGGAGAGGCGTCATGGCCGTAGATGATTTCGACCCCCGTTCTGCCCTGGATGCGCTGGCCAGCGAATATTCCCAGCGTGCCGCCGCGATCCGCAGCGACCTGGCGCGGACCCACTCGCCGGACTTCGCCGAGCAGGCCCAGCAGCGGGAGAACGACGATGTGCTGCGGGCCCTGCTGGCCGAAGCCGAGGCGGGCATGCGCCTGGTGGGCCTGGCGCGCCTGCGTCTGGCGGACGGAACCTACGGACAGTGCGTACGCTGCGGCGAGGCCATCGAGCCCCGCCGCCTGCGCGCCCTGCCGGCCACGGAATACTGCCTGCGCTGCGCCGATCTGCAGCACTGATCGGCCAGGGCTTGCGCGCGCCTTGCCAGTGGCGCGCGGGCAGCGCGAGAATGCGGGCAACTCTCCGCGGCTCCGTGCCGCCCGATGCAAGGATTTCCGATGCCCCAATCCGTTGCCGCCGGCCTGCGCCTGGCGCCCGATGAACTGACCCGTCCCTTTTCGCCCGAGCAGTTTGCCTTCGCCACCACCGACGATCTGGAGCCCTTCCTCGGCGTCCTAGGACAGGAGCGTGCGGTGGAGGCCCTGCAGTTCGGTGTGGCGATGCCGCGGCCGGGCTACAACGTGTTCGTCATGGGCGAGCCGGGGACCGGGCGTTTCTCCTTCGTGCAGCGCTATCTGAAGGCCGAGGCCAAGCGCCTGCCGACGCCGGCCGACTGGGTCTACGTCAACCATTTCGAGGAGGGCCGCGAGCCGCGCGCCATCGAACTGCCGCCGGGCAGCGCCGCCGACTTCGGCGCGGACATCGACCAACTGATCGACAACCTGCTGTCGACCTTCCCCTCGGTGTTCGAGAACCCGGCCTACCAGCAGAAGAAGAGCGCCATCGACCGCGCCTTCAACCAGCGCTACGACAAGGCCCTGGACACCGTCGAGCGCCTGGCCCTGGAGAAGGACGTGGCGCTGTACCGCGACAGCGCGAACATCGCCTTCACCCCGATGAAGGACGGCAAGGCCCTCGACGAGGCCGAGTTCGCCCAACTGCCGGAGGCCGAGCGCGAGCGTTTCCACGCCGACATCGCCGACCTCGAGGAACAGCTCAACGAGGAACTGGCCAGCCTGCCGCAGTGGAAGCGCGAGTCCAGCAACCAGCTGCGCCAGCTCAACGAGGAGACCATCACCCTCGCGCTGCAGCCGCTGCTGGCGCCGCTGGTGGAGAAGTACAACAACAACACCGGCGTCTGCACCTACCTGCAGGCCATGCAGCTGAACCTGCTGAAGACCGTGGTCGACCAACTGGTGGACACCGAGCGCAGCGATGCCCAGCGCAAGCTGATGCTGCAGGAGCTGTACGCGCCCAACCAGGTGATCGGCCACCACACCACCAGCGGCGCGCCGGTGGTGTTCGAGTCGCACCCGACCTACGACAACCTGTTCGGCCGCATCGAGTACGCCTCCGACCAGGGCGCCCTCTACACCAGCTACCGGCAGCTGCGCCCGGGCGCGCTGCACCGCGCCAACGGCGGCTTCCTGGTGCTGGAGGCGGAGAAGCTGCTGGGCGAGCCCTTCGTCTGGGACGCGCTCAAGCGCGCCCTGCAGTCGCGCCAGCTGAAGATGGAGTCGCCGCTGGCCGAACTCGGCCGCCTGGCCGCCATGAGCCTGACGCCGCAGGTGATCCCGCTGCACCTGAAGGTCATCATCATCGGCTCGCGGCAGATCTACTACACCCTGCAGGACCTGGACCCGGACTTCCAGGAGATGTTCCGCGTGCTGGTCGACTTCGACGAGGACATCCCGCTGGCCGAGGACAGCCTCGAACAGTTCGCCCAGTTGCTCAAGACGCGCACCTCGGAAGAGGGCATGGCGCCGCTGAGCGCCACCGCGGTGGCGCGCCTGGCCACCTACAGCGCGCGCCTGGCCGAGCACCAGGGGCGGCTGTCGGCGCGCATCGGCGACCTGTTCCAGCTGGTCAGCGAGGCGGACTTCATCCGCCAGCTGGCCAACGAGCCGGTCACCGACCTGGGCCACATCGAGCGCGCCCTCAAGGCCAAGGAAACCCGCACCGGCCGCGTCTCGGCGCGGATCCTCGACGACATGCTGGCCGGCATCGTGCTGATCGACACCGAAGGCGCCGCCGTGGGCAAGTGCAACGGTCTCACCGTGCTGGAGGTGGGCGACTCGGTGTTCGGCGTGCCGGCGCGCATCTCCGCCACCGTCTACCCGGGCGGCAGCGGCATCGTCGACATCGAGCGCGAGGTCAGCCTGGGCCAGCCGATCCACTCCAAGGGCGTGATGATCCTCACCGGCTACCTGGGCAGCCGCTACGCCCAGGAGTTCCCGCTGGAAATCTCCGCGAGCATCGCCCTGGAGCAGTCCTACGGCTACGTCGACGGCGACAGCGCCTCGCTCGGCGAGGTCTGCACGCTGATCTCGGCGCTGTCGCGCACGCCGCTGCGGCAGTGCTTCGCCATTACCGGCTCGATCAACCAGTTCGGCGAAGTGCAGGCGGTGGGCGGCGTCAACGAGAAGATCGAAGGCTTCTTCCGCCTCTGCGAGGCCCGCGGCCTGACCGGCGAGCAGGGGGTGATCATCCCGCGTTCCAACGTCACCACCCTGATGCTCGACGAGCGCGTGCTGCAGGCGGTGCGCAACGGCCTGTTCAACGTCTACGCGGTGCGCCACGTCGACGAGGCGCTGGGCCTGCTGGTCGGCGAGCCGGCCGGCGCGCCGGATGCCAAGGGCCAGTTCCCGGCCGGCAGCGTCAACGCGCGGGTGGTCGAGCGCCTCAAGGAGATCGACGCCATGGGCATGGACGAGGAGGACAAGGAAAAGCTCGCCAAGGAAGCCGCGCCGGCCGCCGCCAAGGCCGCCAAGGCGCCCCAGGTGGAGAAGGAGCGGGCGCGCAAGAAGAAGGACAGCGACTGAGCCCGCTGCCGCTGGCCAGTCCTTGACCAGCGGCGGGGTTCCCAGCAATGGCGCTCGTCGGGCGCCGTTGCCCCCGTGGTGTCCACAACGATATCCACAGCTATGGTGGATAAAACGGGCTTTCCCGAGGTCAACCCCGGGTGTAGGCTCGAAAACAGGACAACCGCGAGGGTGCCGCCATGCCGCGTAACCTCTGCCTTATCCGCCCCTGTCTGGGGCTGACCACGCGCATCGAGTGCGTGATCAGGCCGCTGGCCGGAGAGAATGGACTCTGGACACTGCTCTGCGCCGCGGGCATGGCGGGGGCCCAGCCCACCGCCATCAAGGCCCAGGGCCCGTTCTACGGGCCTTTCGTGGCCGAGGGCGTGCTCGACGCCATCGCCGACTGCCTGGCCCAGCAGGGCTACGTGCCCGCCGACGACCTGCCCATCTGGCAGTTGCACCTGCAGGCCGAGCTGCGCCGCATCAATGGCGAGCGCGTGCGAAATTTCGGGGACTACCAGTCTCACCCCGAGTCCTGAAGGCGCATTGCGCAGTCTCTGAGCGACCGCCGCCAACCCACGGCGGGCGGGGGCTGGCGCGTTTCTTCCGGCGCTCCTGCACATATTTATCCACAGAATAACTGGATAACTCGCCGCGGGCCTTCAGCTATAATCCTGCGCCATTTCCGAACTCCCTTTGCGAAGGCCATGGAACGTTTCATCGAAAACAGCATGTACGCCGCCCGCTGGCTGCTGGCGCCGGTCTATATCGGCCTGTCGCTGGCATTGCTGGCGCTGACCATCAAGTTCTTCCAGGAAATCTTCCACATCCTGCCGGACATCTTCTCGATCGCCGAGGCCGACCTGATCCTGGTGCTGCTGTCGCTGATCGACATGGCCCTGGTCGGCGGGCTGCTGGTGATGGTGATGTTCTCCGGCTACGAGAACTTCGTCTCGCAGCTGGACATTTCCGAAGGCAAGGAAAAGCTCAGCTGGCTCGGCAAGATGGACGCCAGTTCGCTGAAGAACAAGGTGGCCGCCTCCATCGTGGCGATCTCCTCGATCCACCTGCTGCGCATCTTCATGGACGCCAAGAACGTCCCGGACAACAAGCTGATGTGGTACGTGATCATCCACCTCACCTTCGTCCTCTCCGCGTTCGCCATGGGCTACCTGGACAAGGCCACGCGTCACGACCACTGATCGCTTTTCCCGCCTCCGGCGCACCGCCCGTCAGCCGCAACTGACGGGCGGTGTCGTTTGCGCTGGGCGCGGCCGGCGCGCTGTACCAGACTGGCTGCGTTGGAGCCTACCCTGGAGGTGCGCGATGAACCTGCAAGAGCTGACCAACCGTTCCCTCGCCGGGGATATCGACGAACTCAACCTGGTATCCCTGGAGGGCGGCATCTACGTGCTGGAGGCGCGCGTGGGCCAGCGTTTCTTCCCGATCCAGGACGCCAAGGGGCACGTGCTCGGGGTGCGTTCGCTGGAGCACGCCCGCCAGCTGCTGACGGCGTTGCCACCGATCCCTTTCCAACTGGTGCATGCCGCGGTGCAGGACGAGATGTGCGGCTCGCAGAGCGGCAGCGCGCAGAACGACGAGGGCGTGCCCATGCCGCTGCATTGAGGTCGCGGTGGGGCGGGGCGGCCGACTGTGCTAGGCTGGCCGCCCTTTTTTACCCAGCGGAGCCCCCGCCATGAGCGAACTCAACCTTTCCACCGACGAAGCCCGCGTCAGCTACGGCGTCGGCCGCCAGTTGGGCGACCAGCTGCGTGCCAACCCGGTCCCGGGCATGAGCCTGGACGCGGTGCTGGCCGGCCTCGCCGACGCCTTCGCCGGTGCCGATAGCCGGGTGCCCGCCGAGCAGCTGTCCGCCAGTTTCCAGGTGATCCGCCAGCGCATGCAGGCCGAAGCCCAGGCCAAGGCCGATGCGGCCGCCGCCGAAGGCAAGGCCTACCTGGTGGAGAACGCCAAGCGCGAGGGCGTCACCGTGCTGCCGTCCGGCCTGCAATACGAGGTGCTGGTCGCCGGCGAGGGCGCCAAGCCGTCCCGCGACGACACCGTGCGCACCCACTACCACGGTACCCTGATCGACGGCAGCGTGTTCGACAGCTCCTATCAGCGCGGCCAGCCGGCCGAGTTCCCGGTGGGCGGCGTGATCGCCGGCTGGGTCGAGGCCCTGCAACTGATGAACACCGGCAGCAAGTGGCGCCTGCACGTGCCGGCCGAGCTGGCCTACGGCGGCCAGGCGGTGGGCAGCATCCCGCCGCACAGCACCCTGGTGTTCGACGTCGAGCTGCTCGACATCCTCTGATGGATGCAGCCCGCGGCGGCCGTCCCTGGCCGCCGCGGCGTGCCGGGGGCTCCACGTTGCCCCCGCTGTGCAGCCGCCTCCCGGGCGGCGACCGCACGGATGGCGCGTCCTGCGCCATCGCAAAAAGCCCTGTACATCCCGCTCTTGCTCTTCGTAGGAGCGAGCTTGCTCGCGAACGGCCCGCATCCGACCCATCCTAGGGGTCGTTATGTTTGCCAGATGAGATGCAGGAGTGGATTTATCCGCGATTCTGCCGGCAGTGCCGGCGCTCATCCCGCCAGCGCGGACAAGGTCCGCTCCTACGCCCGTGCTTCCCCGGAACTGTAGGAGCGGGCCCTGCCCGCGATTCGCGCGCAGGGCGCGCTCCTACAGGGGAATGAGCGTAGGAGCGAGCGTGGCTTTTTCGTAGGATGGTGTTGAGCGAAGCGATACCCATCAGCGCAACCGCATGGGTTTCGCAAGCTCAACCCATCCTACGAAAAGCGCCTCGGCGCAAACAGTCGCTCCTACGAAAACCCCCGTCGCTCCCGCGAACAGCCACAGCGTTCAACGCAGCGCGCGGGCGTAGCAGAACAGGAACAGGTTGCGCACCAGCTCCTTGAGCACCTGCGGCTCGCTGGTGCCCAGTTCGTGCAGGTCCAGGCCGCCCTGTTCGCGCAGCTCGTCCAGGGCGTCTTCCTGCAGCAGGGCGCAGACTTCCCCGGTATCGCGATTGAGGATGCGCAAATAGGGATGGGGGCGGTCCAGCCAGGCATCGATCATGTAGGTCATCTCTGCATCTCCTTGGTAGCCGAGTTAATGAGAATAATTCTTATTATCTCGATAGCAAGCCCCTATGCAGAATTTTTTTCCACCAACCGACCAATGCCATGGCCTGGATCAACCGCGCATAACGCAGAACGCCCGCGCGGCAGGGCCGGGCGGGCGTTCGTCGGATCGCGTGCGGATCAGTGGGTGCGGGCGACGGCGAACTCGCTCAGCTCGATCAGCGCGTCACGGTACTCGTTGTCCGGCAGCGCCTTGAGGCAGTCGATGGCGCGGGCGGCGTATTCGCGCGCCAGCTTCGCGGTGTAGTCCAGGGCGCCGGCGGCTTCCACGGCGGCGCGGATGCCTTCCAGGTCCTGGCTGCCGCCCTGCTGGATGGCCTTGCGCACCAACTGCGCCTGCTCCGGGGTGCCGTCGCGCATGGTGGCGATCAGCGGCAGGGTGGGCTTGCCCTCGGCGAGGTCGTCGCCGACGTTCTTGCCCAGGGTGCTGGCGTCGCCGCGGTAGTCCAACAGGTCGTCCACCAGCTGGAAGGCGATGCCCAGGGCGTCGCCGAACTGACGCAGGGCCTCGGCCTGTTCCGGCGTGGCGCCGGCGATGGCGGCGGCGCTGTGGGTGGAGGCCTCGAAGAGCATCGCGGTCTTGCCGCGGATGACTTCCATGTAGGTTTCTTCGGTGGTGCTGGCGTCGCGCACCTTGGTCAGCTGCAGCACCTCGCCCTCGGCGATCACCCGGGTGGCCTGGGAGATGATGCGCATCACCGGCATGGAGCCGAGTTCGACCATCATTTCGAAGGAGCGGGCATAGAGGAAGTCGCCGACCAGCACGCTGGGCGCATTGCCCCATTGCGCATTGGCGGTGGCGCGGCCGCGGCGCAGGCCGGAGGCGTCGACCACGTCGTCGTGCAGCAGGGTGGAGGTGTGCAGGAACTCGATGGTGGCGGCCAGCAGGCGCAGGTCGTCCCCGGAGTAGCCCAGGGCCTTGCCGCTGAGCAGCACCAGCAGCGGGCGAAGACGCTTGCCGCCGGCGGAGATGATATAGTCGCCGATCTTCTCGACCAGGGGAACGCGGGAGCTGAGCTGGCGACGGATGATGCCGTCGACGGCGGTGAAGTCGTCCGCCACCACCCGATAGAAAGCCTGGGGTTGCATATTACGAAGGCGCTCCTCGAAGAATGCGCGGCATGCTAGGTGCCGGGGTGGGGGCTGTCAAGGAAAGCGCCGCAAGGCTTGTGTCCGCGTAGGGCTTTGCGTACAATCGCGGCCCCGAACTTCCCTGGCATACCCTGCCTTACGCAATTGCACGGGCGCTCTTCCGGCCCCATGCAGCCATGCCGACCGATACCTCTTCCTATAAAGCGTCGGGTGAGCAGGTCTAACGGAGACATCCAGATGTACGCAGTTATTGTTACCGGCGGCAAGCAATACAAAGTCGCCGAAGGCGAATTCCTCAAGGTCGAGAAACTCGACGTCGCCACCGGCGAAGCGATCAACCTGGATCGCGTTCTGCTGGTCGCCAATGGCGATGACGTCAAGATCGGCCTGCCGGTGGTAGAAGGCGCGAAAGTGACCGCTGAAGTGGTTTCCCACGGTCGTCACGACAAAGTGCGCATCATCAAGTTCCGCCGCCGCAAGCACCACATGAAGCGTCAGGGCCACCGCCAGTGGTTCACTGAAATCAAGATCACCGGCATCCAGGCCTAATTCCTTTTTTGGAGGATATGACTCATGGCACACAAGAAAGCTGGCGGTAGTACCCGCAACGGCCGCGACTCCGAAAGTAAACGCCTTGGCGTGAAGCTGTTCGGTAGCCAGGCTGTCAAAGCAGGCAACATCATCGTGCGTCAGCGCGGCACCCAGTTCCACGCCGGCTACGGCGTTGGCATGGGCAAGGATCACACCCTGTTCGCGAAAATCGACGGCGTGATCAAGTTCGAAGTGAAAGGCGCCTTCGGCCGTCGCTACGTAAGCGTCGTCGCTGCCTAAGCGAGCCTTCACTGAAAAAGCCCTGTCTCGCGACGGGGCTTTTTTGTTTCTGGCGTTTCCCGGCAACGGATCCCGGGCTCCTGCGTTTGCGCGGGCTTGGCTGTATCCTATGCTCCTTTTCTTATTCAACCCGCCACGCTGGCGGGAGGCGTTCCCATGAAATTCGTCGACGAAGTATCCATCCACGTGAAAGCCGGTGACGGCGGCAATGGCCTCATGAGCTTTCGCCGCGAGAAGTTCATCGAGAAGGGCGGCCCCAACGGCGGTGACGGCGGGGACGGCGGG
>NZ_JWMC01000094.1:0-147120 GCF_000812405.1 Pseudomonas sp. PI1 | reverse complement strand
TCCCGCGCGGCCCGCCGGGCCGGCGCGACCCCCCCCCCTCAACCGCCGGTGGCAGCGGCGATCAGGGCGTCGGCCAGTTCGCCGTAGGGGGCGAACATGGCGCGTACCAGGTCGTCTTGGCCGCGCTCGACCACCGAGCGCAGGTTGGAGAATTCGAGGAAGCCTTCATGGCCGTGGTGGCGCCCGCTGCCGCTCTTGCCGATGCCGCCGAACGGCAGGCTGGGCACCGCGGCCTGCAGCGCCGCGCAGTTGATGCAGGCGCCGCCGGAAACGGTGCGGCCGAGCACCCGGTGGGCGCTGGCCGGGTGGGCCGAGAACACGTAGATGCCCAGCGGCCGCTCGTGGGCGTTGACGTAGGCGATGGCCTGGTCCAGCTCGCGGTAGGTCAGCACCGGCAGGATCGGGCCGAAGATCTCCTGCTGCATCAGCTGCATGCCGTCGTCCACGTCCAGGGCCAGGGTGAAGGGCAGGCGCCGCGCCTGCGGCTGTGCCTCGCCGCCGAACTGCACCAGGCTGGCGCCCCTGGCGCGGGCGTCGTCGAGGTAGCCAAGCAGACGCTGCAGGTGCCGCGCGTTGATGATGCCGGTGGTGTCGGCGCGGCTGGCATAGCCCGGCAGGCGGCTGTCCAGCAAGGCGCCGACCATCTGGACGAAACGCTCGCGGTCGTCCTCGTGGACCAGCACGTAGTCCACGGTCACGCACATCTGCCCGTTCTTGATGGTCTTGCAGCCGACGATCTGCTCCACCGCGGCTTCGTCCAGGCCGCCGGGGGCGATGATCGCCGGGCACTTGCCGCCCAGCTCCAGGGTCACCGGCACCAGGTTGTGCGCCGCGGCCACCGCCACCTGGCGGCCGACCTCGGTGCTGCCGGTGTACATCAGGTGGTCCCAGGGCTGTTCGGCGAAGGCCCGGGCCAGGTCGAGGCCGCCGGCCACGGCGGTGAGCTGCTCGGCGTCGAAGTGGCTGGCGAGCATCTCCAGCAGCAGCTCGCTGCAGGCCGGGGCCAGGTCGGAAGGCTTGACGATCACCCGGTTGCCGGCGGCGAGCATCTCCACCACCGGCCCCAGGCCGATGTCGAAGGGGAAGTTCCACGGCGCCATGTTGCCGATCACACCCTTGGGCTGCGGCTGCACATAGGCGTTGGCGCTGCCGTACAGGGCAGGGTCCAGGGCCCGCGCCTGGGGCTTCATCCAGCTCACCAGGTGCTCGGCGGCGTACTGCGCGCGCCCCGCCACGCCCAGGCATTCCACCAGGTCGGCGAACTGCTTCGGGTGGCTGCCGAAGTCGCTGGCGATGGCCTCCTGGATGCGCGTGCGGTTGGCCAGCAACATGTTCGCCAGGGTGCCGAGCAGCGCCAGGCGCTGGGCCAGGCTGGGCATCGGCTCGGCGAGGAAGGCGCGGCGCTGGGCGGCGAGCAGCCGCTGCAGTTCGGCGATCTGCGCCGCGTCGCCGGCGCCGGGAGTTTCACGTTCGATAAAGGCCATGGTCGTTCCTTCGCAGTCTGGTAGCGGGCCCGGCTGTGGCGCCGGCCCTGGTCATCGTCACGGGAAGCTGCAGCGGCGCGGCTCAGGTGCCGGGTTGCAGGGCCTCCCCGGCCGGCGTGGCGCGGTGGAACTTCAGGTTGCGCTGGGCCAGGCGACCGAAACGCATGTCCAGCAGGTCGCCCAGGTAGCTCTGCTTCTGCCGCCAGGGCGCGCCCGGGCCCTGCTTGGGGAACAGCGGCGCGGCGCGCAGGATGTAGCCGGACTGCAGGTCCAGCAGCGGCGCGGCGGGCATCCGCGGGTCGTCCGCCTGGGCTACGCAGTGGCTGTAGCCCTTGCGCGCCATGTAGCGCAGCAGGCGGCAGACGTAGAGGGAGGCGAGGTCCGCGCGCAGCGTCCAGGACAGGTGGGTGTAGCCGACGCAGACCGCCGCGTTGGGCAGCCCGGACATCATCAGGCCCTTGTAGCTGTAGGTGTCGCCCACCGCGACCGGGCGCCCGTCGACCTCGAAGCGGATGCCGCCGCAAGGCACCAGCTCCAGGCCGGTGGCGGCGACCAGGATGTCCGCCGCCAGCTCCTGGCCCGAAGCCAGGCGCACGCCGTGCTCGCTGAAACCCTCGATGCGGTCGGTGACGATGGAGGCGCTGCCCTTGCGCAGGGCGCGGAACAGGTCGCCGTTGGGCACCAGGCACAGGCGCTGGTCCCAGGGCTGGTAGCTGGGCGCGAAGTGCGGGTCGAGCGGGAAGTCCGCGCCCAGGTAGCGACGCATGCCGCCGCGGATCAGGCGCTTGGCCAGTTCCGGACGGTGCCGGCAGAGGCGGTAGAGGAACATGCTCAGCAGCACGTTCTTGGCGCGCACCAGCTTGTGCGCCAGTTTCTCCGGCAGCACCTTGCGCAGGCCGTCGGCCAGGGCATCGGTGTCCGGCAGCGACAGTACGTAGGACGGCGAGCGCTGCAGCATGGTGACGTGAACCGCCTCGCCGGCCAGGCTCGGCACCAGGGTCACGGCGGTGGCGCCGCTGCCCACCACGACGATGCGCTTGCCCTGGTAGTCGAGGTCCTGCGGCCATTGCTGGGGGTGCACCAGACGCCCCTTGAAGCGCTCGATGCCGGGGAACGCCGGCAGGTGGCCGGCGTCGTAGCGGTAGTAGCCGCTGCACAGGTAGAGGAAGTTGCAGGTGAAGCCGCGCAGCTGGCCGCCCACCTCGACCTGCAGCTGCCACAGCGCATGCTGCGACGACCAGGCCGCCGAGACGATGCGGTGGCCGAAGCGGATGTGCCGGTCGATGCCGAACTCCCGCGCGGTGTCGCGGATGTATTCGAGGATGCTGGCGCCGTCGGCGATGGCCTTGCCGGCCTTCCAGGGGCGGAAGGCATAGCCCAGGGTGAACATGTCCGAGTCCGAGCGCACGCCGGGGTAGCGGAACAGGTCCCAGGTGCCGCCGATGGATTCGCGCGCCTCCAGGATCGCCAGGCTGCGCTCCGGGCAACGCGTCTTCAGGTGGTAGCCGGCGCCTATGCCGGACAGCCCGGCGCCCACCACCAGTACATCGAAATGCTCGACCGACATCTGGATCTCCACGCTGTTGTCGTACCCCCGGCGCCGCCGGGGGATGCTTTTTTATGCGGTGAAGCGTCGCTAAGATGCAAAAACTCAGGCGCCTGCTTTAAGGTAGGCACCTTAAAACCGAATCTAAGGTGAACACCTTACAATGTCAACCGCCGAACAGGTGAAGCCCATGAAGCGCCAGAACACCCGGGAGCGCATCCTGGTCACGTGCCGCAAGCTGTTCAACACCAGCGGCGTGGCCGCCGTGACCACCGCGGCCATCGCCGAGGCGGTGGGCATCAACGAGGGCAACCTGTACTACTACTTCAAGAAGAAGGCCGACATCGTCAGCGAGCTGTTCGAGCAGTTCGCCGCCGAGCAGCTGCGCGTGGCCTCGCAGCAGGACGACCTGCACCTGTGGTTCCAGCTGATGTGGGAATGGCGCTTCTTCTACCGCGACAGCATGACCCTGTTCGCCCTCGACCCCAGCCTGCGCCCGCGCCTGCAGACGCTCTCCGACGAGGTCCAGGCCCACGGCCGCGCCAAGCTGCTGGCGATGATCGGCAGCGGGCGCATGAACCTGCGCGAGGAACAGGTGGAGGCGCTGCTGGAGAACGCCTGGATCGTCTCCACCTACTGGATCGAATACCTGCACTCGCGGCACGGCATCGTGCGCGTCACCCGCAAGCACCTGAACTGGGGCTACAACCAGATGGCGGCGCTGTTCGAGCCCTACCTGGTGCGCTCGCGCGACGTCCGCGCGGCCGCCGGCGAGCAGGCCGAGTGACGCGCGGGGCCGCTCGCCGGCCCCGCGCCCGGCGTCTCAGTCCGCCGCCTCGACCTTGTCCATGCGCGCCCGCATGATCCGCTGCATCAGCCGCGGCGACAGGCGCTGCAGCAGCCAGCCGACGCCCACCTCGCTGCGCGGGGTGACGCAGAACAGCCGCCCCTTGCTGATGTCCGTGAGCACGTCCGCCGCCACCCGGTCGGGCGACACGCCGCGCCGCGCGTAGTACTCGACGGCCCGCGACTGCCGCTGCTCGGCGCCGGCCCCGCGCATGCGGGTGTTGCGGATGATGGCGGTGTCGATGGTGCCCGGGCAGAGGATGGTGACGTCGACGTTGCGCCCGGCCAGTTCCGCCGCCAGCGACTGCGACAGCCCGACCACCGCGTGCTTGGAGGCGCAGTAGGGCGCGGTGCGCGGCATCGGGATCAGCCCGGCGCCGGAGGCGGTGTTGACGATGTGCCCGCGCCCGGGCTGCGCCAGCATGCGCGGCAGAAAGGCGTGGATGCCGTGCACCACGCCCATCAGGTTGACCTCGAAGACCCAGCGCCAGTCGGCCAGCTCGGTGTCCTCCACCCGCCCGGCATGGCCGACGCCGGCATTGTTGAACAGCAGGTCCACCCTGCCCTCGCGGGCATACACGCGCTCGGCGAAGGCCGCCAGCGCCGCGGCGTCGGTGACGTCCAGCGCCTCGCCGGCGGCATTGGGCAACCCCTCGGCGACGCGCTGCGCCGCCGCGCCATCGACGTCGGTGCAGTACACCCGGGCGCCCAGCGCGCCCAGATGCTGGGCAATGGCCCGGCCGATACCCGAGCCGGCGCCGGTGACCACGGCGATCTTGTTGTTGTAATAGCTGGCCAGTTTCGACAACGCGGCATCCTCCTCAGGATCGTTCGCCATACGGCGCCGCTGCGCACCCGGGCCATGCGCAAAGGCACGGCGGACGGCGCAGCGGGCCCCACGCCTAAGGTGATTACCTTAAAAAGTGCAAGAGGTCAAACCCGTCGCAGCTCGCAGCGGTTGTCGTGAAGGAGTGCCGCTTGGCGTAGACGTGCCTGGCGCCGGGCCGGCGAACGACGCCCGGCACCTGCGCATCGCGGACGGAGTCCGCAGCAGGGCTGGTTCGCGAGCAAGCTCGCTCCTACGAGAAGACATGCTCGCCTGCGACGTAGGAGCAACTGTCTTGCGCCGAGGCGTTCTTCGTAGGATGGGTTGAGCTTGCGAAACCCATGCGGTCGTGGTGATGGGTATCGCTTCGCTCAACGCCATCCTACGGGGCGACTCCTGCCACGTAGGAGACGCTGTCCGCGATAGCCGGACGTCCCGGCGCGGTTCGCGGATAAGATCCGCTCCTACCCTGCCCCACCTACGCCATTCCAATCCGTAGGGCGCATAACGCCTACGGCGTTATCCGCCGTTTGACCTTGGTTACCGGCCCGCTCGGTGTCGAGCTTGGCGCTGGTCACGCATTCCCCCGGATCGACCGAGGCAGGGTCGATGAGAAAGGTGAGGCGGCGGATAACCGCGAACGGTTATTCGCCCTACGCTACTGGAAGCCCGAATCGCGGGCGGAGTCCGCCCCTACGGTTCCAGGAAGCACGGGCGTAGCGGACCTTGTCCGCGATAGCCGGTCGTCCCGGCGCGATTCGCGGATGAGATCCGCTCCTACACTGCCCACCCTCGCCATTCCAATGTAGGAGCGCGCCCTGCGCGCTAAATCGCGGGCAGGGCCCGCTCCTACAGGTTACCGGGAGGCAGGGTATTCTTCCCCCGCGGCTACCCGATCACAGGGTGAAGACGATGCGCTCGGCGGCGCTGCGCTGCCAGGCCGACTCGACCTCGCTCAGCGGCACCGCCTCGGCGTCCACCTTCAGCCCAGCCGGCTCGATGGCCCGCAGCAACTGGCCGATCACCTGCACCAGGCCTTCGTTGGAGACGCTGCCCAGGCCGCTGCCGAGCAGTTCCAGGCCGGAGCTGCGCAGCGCGCCGGCGTTCAGCGGCAGGCTCGCCCCGGCGAGCGAGCCGATGTTGACGAAGCGCAGGCGCGGCGAGGCCTCGCCGCTGCCGTGGCTGGCCGCGGCGTCGAGGATGCAGGCCGCCGGCGGGCCCCACAGGTAGTCCAGCACCACGTCGATGCCGCGGCCCTGGATTTCCTCGCGCAGCTCGGCGGTCAGCTGCTCGGCCGGCTGGTCCAGGCGGATGAACTGGTCCGCGCCCAGGGCGCGCAGCTCCGCCTCCACCGCCGGGTTGCGCGCGGTGGCGATCACCCGCGAGGCGCCCAGGTGCCTGGCCACCTGGATGGCCAGGCGCCCGGAGGTGCCGGCGGCGCCGTTGACCAGCACGCTTTCGCCGGGCTTGAAGTGCGCGCGTTCCTGCAAGGCCGCCCAGGACGACATGCCGGGGTTGGCGATGGCCGCGGCGGTGATGTCGTCGATGCCGTCGGGCACCGCCACGCAGTAGCGCGCGTCCACCGCCACGGTCTCGGCCATGGCGCCGTGGGGCGCGCGGGGGAAGGCGAAGTACACCCGGGTGCCGTCCTCCAGCAGGCCCACGCCGTCGACGCCGGGCACCGCCGGCAGGCTCTTGGGGCTGCTGTAGTGCTTGCCGCTGGCCTGGGCGCGCACCAGTTGGCTGAGCGCGGCGGCGCGCACGCGCACCAGCACCTCGCCGGCGGCGGCTTGCGGCGCCTCGAACTCGCCGTAGCGCGGCGCTTGGTCGAAGGCATGGACGATGGCGGCTTTCATTGGCTTTCTACTCCGAAGGTTCAGGGGAATCGGGATGCCGGCTTCAGGCGTGCCAGCAGCGGTACCAGCCGTCCTGCTCGTCGATGCGCAGCTCGGTCTGGTAGAGGTCGGACAGCCGGGCGCTGGTCAGCACCTCGGCCTTGGGCCCGTCGGCGACGATGCGGCCCTTGTCCAGCAGCACCACGCGCTCGATCTCGGGGATGACCTCGTCGATGTGGTGGGTGGTGATGATCATGGCGTGCGCCTCGCCGCAGAAGCGCCGCAGCAGCTTGAGCATGCCCAGGCTGGCGCCCATGTCCAGGCCGTTGGCCGGCTCGTCGAGGATCAGCGCGCGCGGCCGGTGGACCAGCGCGCGGGCCAGCAGCAGGCGGCGCTTCTGCCCGGTGGACAGGCGCTGGAACATGGTCCGCTCGTGGCCGGCCATCTCCACCACCGCCAGCAGCGCGCGGGCCTGCTCCAGTTGCTCGTCGCTGGGCTGCAGGTGGCCGTGGGCGCCGATCGAGCCGAAGAAGCCGGAGACCACTACGTCCAGGGCCTGGGTGTAGGGCGTGTAGTCGTCCTGCAGGTCCTGGGAGATGAAGCCGATGCGGCTGCGCAGGTCCCAGAGGTTGACGGTGTCGCTGCCGAACAGCCGCAGGTGGCTGCCCTCGCGCTCCACCGGGTACAGCTCGCGGCTGATCAGCTTGAGCAGGGTGCTCTTGCCGGCGCCGTTGGGGCCGAGGATGGCGACCTTCTCGCCATCGCCGATGTGCAGGGAAAAGCCGTCGAGCACGCGGGTCTGCTGCTGGAAGGCGGTGACGTTGTGGATGTCGATCATGAAGGGTTCGTCGTCGCGGGCGTGGGAATGCCGATACTACATCAGGTGGCACCGGGCGGCGCCGGCTCGTGACCGGCGCCGCCCAGGCCCTGCGCGAGGGAAGGAACATCGGCCGGCGCGGATGGCGCCGGCGATGGCATGCGCATCCCGCGCATGACGCGGACGAAGCCGGGACGGTGGGCCCGGCTCCGCCCTGCCGACATCCTGTCGGCGGTAACGGCCAGCGGCTTCAGGCCACGTCTCCGGCCTGCCCGACCGGCGCCTTGCGCCGCAGCGGCGCGGTCTCGCGCAGCAAGCTGGCGGCGGCAAGGCCGAGCGCCACGCCGCCCAGGGCCAGGTAGAGGGTGTACTGGATGCCGTGGTGCTGGGCGATGTAGCCGGCCAGGGCCGGCGCCACGCCGCCGCCGAACACTTCGCCGATGCCCACCACCAGCCCGGTGGCGGTGGACACCAGGGGCAGCGGCACCGATTCGCCGGTGAGCGGGCCGACGGTCATGCAGATCATGCTGAAGTTGAAGAAGGTGGTGAGGAACAGCAGCGCGAACAGCGTCAGCGGCTCGGCCCCGGTGTGCATCAGCAGCCAGATGCAGGCGCCGGTGGCGACGAAGCTGCCCAGCACCACCGGCTTGCGCCCCAGGCGGTCGGACAGCCCCGGCAGCAGCAATTGGCCGATGAAGCCGCCCAGGCCGATGGCGGACATGACGAAGCCCATCTGCTGCACGCCCAGGTGCAGGTAGTCGGTGAGGTAGTTGGGCATCATCACGCTGAGCACGAACAGGCTGGTGAGCATGCAGAACATGCCGAGGATGTTCAGCGGCACGTTGCGGTAGCGCAGCGCGTCCAGCCAGCGGCCCTGCTCCTGGGGCGCCTCGGCGGCCGCCGGCGCGCGGGTCTCGCGCAGGCGGCGGTACATGAACCAGGCGAGCAGGAAGCCGGGCAGCGACACCACCACGAACACCCAGCGCCAGGACGGCAGCACCAGCAGCAGCTGGGTGGCGAGGATCGGCGCCAGGCCCAGGCCGAGGATCGGGAAGAAGGCCTGCTGGATGCCGATGTTCAGCCCGCGCCGCGACGGGTGCGAGGACTCCGCGGTGGCGGCGATGGCGGTGGGCGTGAAGGCGCCCTCGGAGACGCCCATCACCGCGCGGATCAGCAGCAGCGCGGCGACGCCGTTGGCCAGCCCGGACAGCCCGGCCAGCAGGGAGAACAGCAGCACCGCGGGGATCAGCACCTTGCGCCGGCCGATACGGTCGGACAGCCGGCCCATGAAGATCGAGGAAATCCCCCAGGCGATGGCGAGGACCGCCGAGATGTTGCCCAGGTCCTGATAGTCCAGGTGCAGCTCGCTCATCATCACCGGGAACAGCGGCAGGATGATGAAGCGGTCCAGGCCGACCAGGCCGAAGCCCAGGGCGAGCATGGCCACGGCCGTGTATTCGTAGCGCGCATTCCATTTGTTGTCGTTGTTGTGCATGGCATGGGTACTCGGGACGTTGGCGGGCGGTCAGAAGTAGAACAGCGCTTCGACCATGGTGGAGAGTTGCGAGCGGTCGCGGCCGTTGCCGTAGGGGCGGTCGTGGTCGCGGGGGTCGAACCAGTCGTAGCGGACTTCCGGGCGCAGCGAGAGGTTGCCGGTCACGTCCCAGCGCAGGCCGGTGGTGAGGGCGTTGTAGTCGCCGCGGGCGGTGCTGGTGGGGAACAGGATGAAGCCGTCCGGGTCGCTGAAATGCTCGCCGCGCAGGGAGAAGGACAGGTCCGGGCGGTACTGGTAGGTGACTACCGCATTGGCGCCCCACCAGCGGGCGCCGTCGAAGCCGGGGCCGTTCACCACGTCCACGGTGGAGGCCTTGCCGTCGCCGGCCTGGTGGCCGTAGACCAGCTCGGCGCCCATGGACCAGCGCTCGTCGAACCTGTGCCAGCCGTTGAGCGAGTGCTGCTGCTTGAGCTGGCCGCTGTCGGCGACCAGCCGCGCGGTCGGCGCCTGCACGTCGGAGAAGCTGTCGTTCTGCTCGTCGCCGACGATGAACTCGTAGTCGAGCCAGGTGTTCATGTCCGGCGCGCGCCAGCGCAGGGCGCCCATCAGCGACTTGCCGTCGTTGTTGTCGCGCAGGTTGTTCCAGCCCTGCACCACGCCCAGCTCCAGGCCGAGGATGCCGCTGTCGTCGTTGAGCAGGCGGGTGCCGACCAGCACCCCGGAGACGGTGCCCGGCTCGCTGACGAAGGCGTAGGTCTTGCTGGCGAAGGGGTTGCGCGCCTGGCGGATGTTCGGCGGGATCTCGTAGCCCATTGCCGGGCCGAACACCCCGGCCATGAAGTTGAAGCCCGGGCCGTAGGGCACGTAGGCGGTGGCGGCGATGTTGGGGATGGCGAGGAAGCGGTCCTTGTCCTTCTGCGCCTTGGCGGCGTCGTCCTCGTTCATGTTCCAGTGCATGTCCCAGCCGAAGGTCCGGGCGAACTGGGCGTTGCGCCCGTAGTTGGCCTCGAAGGTGAAACCGAAGGCGAAGTCCTCCGGCTTGGGCCCCGGCAACGGGGTGATGCGCGGCACGAAGGTGCCCTTGAGCGCCTTGTCGACGAACAGGTGCAGGCTGCCCCACTCCAGGCCCTCGTCGGACATGCCGGTGAGCGGCAGGTTGCTCAGGCCGTCCTCGCGTTCGTCGTGGGTGGAGCGGTTGTTGCGCGCGTAGGCGATGTCCAGCAGGCCGGAAACCGTGATGCCGTAGTCGCGCTCCAGGCTGTCGCCGAAGAGGCCCTTGAACAGGCTGCCCTCCCCCGGCGCCGGCGCTTCGGCGGCATGGCATTCGACGATCGCCAGGGCGGCCAGGACCGCACCAAGCGTTTTCACCTTGATGTTGAGCATGCTTCTGTCTCTTGTTGTTGTTTTCAGAGGGGGGCCGCGGGGAGTGCCCCGCGGCAGAAGGGACTTAGACCTGGGCGGCGAGCGGCCGGCGCTCCTCGCGCAGTGCGCCGCCCTGGCCCTGCTGCAGCGCCAGGTCGCGGCGCAGCGCGTCGAGCAGTTGCGGCAGTTCGCTGGCGTGGCCGATGCCGCCGTAGATGTAGAAGTCCGGGCGCACCAGCACCGCCTGCAGCCCGGCGGCGCGGAGGAACTGGTGGTACTTGCCGGACAGGTCGCGGCAGGTGCCTGGCGCGCCGTCCTCGCTCAGGCGCACGGCCTTCACTTCCAGCTGTTCGAGCAGCGCCTTGTGCGCCTCGTCCAGCCCGGCCAGCGGGTCGTCGCCGATGCTCACCAGGTGGAAGCCGCGGCCGAAGGCGTCGTCGTAGCGCTGGCGGCGCTCGTCGCACTCGATCTCGCCGTGTACGCCCAGGCAGCCGGCCGGGCCCAGGGCGCGGCCGTTGCGTTCGTCCTTGTGCACCACGCCGTCGACCAGGCCGGGGAACGGCGGCAGCGGCGGCACCTGGCCGGACAGGAAGGCGGCATCGCGCTCGGCGGCCTTCTGCGGGTCGGCCACGCAGACCACCTTGCCCATTTCCACCGAGGCGTCGATCACCGCGCGGATCTGCGGCTTGCGCTCCAGGGTGTAGCTGTCCAGCAGCTGCTCCGAGCAGATGCCGCGGAAGATCAGGTCCAGGCGCCAGGACAGGTTCCAGGCATCGCGGATGCCCGAGCACATGCCCTGGCCCATGAACGGCGGCATCAGGTGCGCGGCGTCGCCGGCCAGCAGCACGCGGCCGTGGCGCCAGGTCTGGGCGATGCGCGAGCGGAACTGGTAGACGGCGTGGCGCACCAGGCTGGCGGTGTCCGGGGTGACCCAGGGCGCCAGCAGTTCCCAGACCTTCTCGGTGCTCTGCAGGTCCTCGATGCTCTCGTGGGGCAGGCGCATGAATTCCCAGCGGCGGTAGCCGGGGCCGCCGGGGACCATGGTGGTCGGCCGCGCCGGGTTGCACCACTGGCCGATGTCCGGCACGTCCAGCTCGACGCCGGGCTTGGGCTGCAGGTCGACCACCAGCCAGTCTTCCTGGAAGCCCAGGTCCTGCCAGTCGATGCCGCACTCGCGGCGCACCGCGCTGTTGGCGCCGTCGGCGCCGATCACGTAGCGGGCGCGCACGCTGCGCTGCTCGGTGGCCTGCGCCGCGTCGCCGCGCTGGGTGCGTTGCATGCGCAGTTCGCAGCCCTGCGCGTCCTGGCTCAGCCCCAGCACTTCCCAGCCCTGGTGGACCTCGACGTTGGCGATGGCCTTGGCCCGACGGTCGAGGATGGCCTCCAGGCCCGGCTGGTTGAACAGGTAGCCGAAGGGGCCGTCGCTGATCGACTCGGCCGACCAGTCGATTTCCACCAGCACCTTCCAGTCGGCGTTGAACCACTGGTAGCAGGCCGAGGGCTGGGAAATCTCCTGCAGCTCCTCTTCCAGGCCCATCATGAGGAATACGCGGCGGATCTCGTGGTCGTGGAACACCGCGCGCGGCAGCGGGTAGAGGGACTGCCAGCGCTCGTACACGGCGACGCTGTAGCCCATCTTGCCGAGGAGGATGGCGAGGGTCTGGCCGACCGGGCCGTAGCCGACGATGGCTACGTCATGGATCTTGTTTTCGTTCATCTGTGCTGACCTGAAACCGGGTGGGTTTTGGGCAAGCCGCTCCCCGCCTCCCTGCGCGGCAGGAAAGTGTTCGGGACGAGGGCGCGGCCTGCGTCGCTGGGGGCGCTAGCTTTTGGCCGGCGCGCTGTCCGTCTCGGTGTTGAGGACGAAGTACTCGGGGACGCTGGGGCCCCAGAGGTACAGCGAGTTCTCGGGCGGGAAGTCGCCGGCCGGCCACTGGCTGCCGGCGTCGATGAAGTCCATGTCCGCCGAGTACTCGCAGAACGAGCCCCAGGGGTCGCGGACGTAGTGGAAGTAGTTGGAGCCCAGGCAGTGCCGCCCGGTGCCCCAGCCCTCGCGGTAGCCGGCGTTGGCCATCTGCTCGGCGCCGTTGCCGACCTCGTCGACGCCGTCGACCTCCCAGGCGGCATGGTGGAAGCCCTTGGCGCCGCTCTTGCAGAAGGCCACCAGGTGGTGGTCGCAGCCGTGCGGGGCGTGGGTGAAGGCGATGATGTCCTGGGAATGGTCGGACAGCCGCAGGCCCAGGGCCCGCTCGTAGAAGGTGACGGCCTGGGGCACGTCGGGGCTGAACAGCAGCACGTGGGACAGCCGCCGCGGGCGCACCCGGGCCACTTCGTCGCGGGTGCCGACGCCGCGCACGGCGGGCCGCACCGGCGCCGCGGCGTGCTTGCTGTCGGGCATGTGCTTGGCGCCGACCCTGACCTGCAGCAGGTTGCCGTCGGGGTCGCGGAACCAGAAGCCCTCGCCGTCGCCGGCCTCGAAGCGCGCGCCGGCGACCTCGGCCTGCTGGCGCAGGGCGTCGTAGTCCTCGGCGAAGCAGTTGAAGCTCAGGTAGGCCAGGCTCTTGCGCGGGCCCTGCAGCATCCGCGCCCAGCGGTGGCCGTCGGCGGCGCGCAGTTCCAGGGCATCCGCGGTTTCGCCGACTTCCAGGCCGAAGCTGGCGAAGAAGGTCCGCGCCTCGGCCAGCGAGGGCACGAACAGCGCGTAATGATCGATCGAATGCACACTGCGGGGAGTGACAGTCATGATCGCCTCCGTTTGTTGTTCTTGTCGTCGAAGCCTCGGAGCGGGAGGCTTCGATCTGGCCGGGAATGCCCGGGGTCAGGCTTCGTCCACCACCGGGTTGACCAGGGTGCCGATGCCTTCGATGGACACTTCCACCACGTCGCCGGCCTTCAGGTAGACCTTCGGGTCCATGCCGAAGCCGACGCCGGCCGGGGTGCCGCTGACGATCACGTCGCCCGCTTCGAGGGTCACCGCCTCGCTGAGGGTGGAGATGATGGTGGCCACGTCGAACAGCATGTCCTCGGTGTTGGCCGATTGCACCACCTTGCCGTTGACGCGGGTCTGCAGCAGCAGGCCCTTGCCGCCGGCCGGCAGTTCGTCGGCGGTCACAAGGTCCGGGCCGAAGGCGCCGGTGTCGTCGAAGTTCTTGCCCACGGTCCACTGCGGCGACTTGAACTGGTACTCGCGCACCGAGCCCTCGTTGAACAGCGCGTAGCCGGCCACGTGCTGCAGCGCCTGCTCCTTGGCAATGTGCCGGCCGCCGCTCTTGAGCACCACGGCCATCTCGCCCTCGTAGTCCAGGGTGTCGGAGATGCGCGGGCGCACCAGCGGCTGGTTGTGGGCGATCAGGCTGCTGTTGAAGCGCGGGAACAGCGTCGGGTAGTCCGGCTGGGCGTAGGGCGATTCCTTGGTGTGGTCGGCGTAGTTCAGGCCGACGCAGACGATCTTGCCGGGCTTCTTCATCAGCGGCAGGTAGTCCTGCTCGCCGATCTGCACCAGCGGCCCCTGCGCCTCGGCGCCGTAGGTGGCCAGGTCCACGCCGCGCTCCAGCAGCGACTCCAGGGTTTCCTCGCCGAGGACCCGGACGCCTTCGGCAGTACGCACGCCCAGTACCGGGCGGCCTTGGTGAGTGAAGCGAACGTAGCGCATGGAGCTGACCTCTTGTTGTGGTTCGTGACGACCGCCAGGCAGTGCGGTATGGGCCCTAAGCTAATCCGAGGAAAATATGCCGTCAACGATAAAATATATTTTTTCAGAATTATCGATAAAAGGCCGCCATGTGTATCATCTGCCTCATCCGTCATCACCCGTGGTAAAGCCCATGAACCGAGCCGAACGCTGGGCGCAGCAGCCCGAAGTCTCGGAAAAGCGCACCATGGCCTCGCAACTGGAGGCCAGAGTCCGCGAAGACATCATCAACGGCCGCCTGGCGCCGGGCAGCCGCCTGCGCCTGAAGGAGCTGGCCGAGCACTACGACGCCGGCGTCATCCCCCTGCGCGAGGCGCTGTCGCGCCTGGCCGCCAGTGGTTTCGTCAGCGCCGAGGACCAGAAGGGTTTCAGCGTCGGGCGCATCTCCGCGGAGGAAATCCGCGACATCACCCACACCCGCCTGCTCATCGAATGCCAGGCCCTGGCCGAGTCCATCCGCAACGGCGACCTGGAGTGGGAAAGCCGGCTGATCGCCGCCCACCACCGCCTGGACCGCCTGCCCATCGTCGAAGGCCCGGAACGGCTGATGAAGCCGGAATGGGAGAACGCCCACGAGGCCTTCCACGAGGCGCTGATCGCCAACTGCCGCTCGCCCTGGCTGCGGCGCCTGTCGCACATGCTGCGCGACCAGACCGCGCGCTACCGCATGCTCTCGGTGCACTACAACGACAGCGCCAGCCGCGACGTCCCCGGCGAACACCGCGAACTGCTCGACGCCGCCCTGGCGCGCGACGTGGACAAGGCCTGCGCGCTGCTGGCGCAGCACTACGAGACCACCACCCGCAGCGTGCTGGCCCATGAGGCGTTGAAGGGCTAACCGGCCCCGGACTCACTCGCCGGCCAGCCCCTGGCGGGCGATGCCCAGGAAGGCGCGCACGGCGCCGCCGGTTTCCTCGTTGCGGCTGACCAGCAGCAGGTCGGCCTGCGGTTCCATGCCGCCGAGCCGGCGGTAGGCCACCCCCGGGATGTGCACCTGCAGCAGCGGCTCGGGCACCAGCGCCACGCCCATGCCGGCGGCCACCAGCGCCAGCACGCTGAGGGTGCTGCTGGTGCGGTGCACCTTGGGCTCGCGCCCCAGCGCCCGGCGCAGGCCGCCGAGCATGTTCTCGTCGGCGCCGTGGGCGGCATAGACGATCAGCGGTTCCGCGCCGAGCATCGACACCTGCAGCGGCTGGGCATCGACCAGCGGATGGCTGTCGGGCATGGCCACCAGCAGCGGCCAGGTGCCGATGCGCTCGAAGCACAGCGAGTCGTCGACGATCTGCCCGCCGTGGCTGGGGGCGTAGCCGATATCCAGCTGGCCGGCCTGGATCGCCTCGACCTGCAGGTGCGGCGCCAGTTCGCGCAGCACCACCTCGGCCTCCGGGTAGACGGCGTGGAAGGCCCGCACGTCCGCCATCAGCCGGCCGCTGAACACGGCGTTGCCGGCGAAGCCGATGCGCACCGTGCCCATCTCCCCGCGCAGCGCCCGCTGCACCGTGCGCTGGGCGTGTTCAGCCTGGGCCAGGGTGCGTTCGGCCTCGCCACGCAGCATCCGGCCGGCCTCGGTCAGTTCCACCCGGCGGCTGGTGCGCACGAACAGCGGGCCGCCGAGTTCCTCTTCCAGGGCGCGTATCTGCATGCTCAGCGCCGACTGCACGATGTGCAGGCGCTGGGCGGCGCGGCCGAAATGGCCTTCCTCGGCGACGGCGAGGAAGTAGCGCAGGTGACGCAGGTCCATGGGCATATCCTTCAGAATTAGTGATTGATTGTTCAGATCAATCTATTTGAGTTCGCTACCGCGCGGGAAGATGCTGAGGCGATTTCCCACAAGCAAGAGAACACACCATGCACAGTTACCTGGAAGACCGTCTGCAGATCACCGACCTGATCACCGGCTGGATCCACCGCGACCTCGGCCAATGGGAGCGCCTGGCCGGGCTGTTCCACCCGGACGGGGTGATCGAGGTCACCTGGTTCGAAGGCCCCTTCTCCGACTTCATCGAAGGCTCGCGGCGCATGGGCGCCTCCGACCTGCGCACCAAGCACCTGATCGGCACCCCGGTGGTGGAGATGAACGGCGAGCGCGCCATCGTCGAGACCAACGCGGTGATAGTCGCCGAGAACGTGCGCCTGGGCCTGGGCTGCAGCGTGCACAACCGCTTCTACGACCTGGCGGAAAAACGCGACGGCCAGTGGAAGCTGCTCAAGCGCCAGAGCATCTACGACATGGGCGGCTTCAGCTTCCCGCGCGGGCCGGTGGCGGTCGAGGCGCAGGTGCTGGAGCGCTATCCGCGCGAGTATGCGCCCCTGGCCTACCTGCTGGAGAAAAGCGGCTTCCCGTTGGGCCGGACCTTCGCCACCCGCGGCAGCGAGCTGGAACGCTCCATGCGGCAGGCGGCCCAGGCCTGGCTCGCCGCCTAGCCTTCGCCCGGCGCCAAAGGATCGGAAAACCACAACAACAAGAAGAGGAGCGAAAAACCATGTGCAAGCAGGACTATGTCTTCCGCGGGCTGGGCGTCACGCTGTCCGGCCGCGGGCGGATACCGGAGGCCGAAAGCCCGGACCGGCATCCGCTGATCATCGCCATCCACAGCGGCACCTATTCCTCCCGCTACTTCGACGTGGCGGGCTATTCGCTGCTGGACCGGGCGCAGGCGCAACAGCTGCCGATCTTCGCCATCGACCGCCCGGGCTACGGCCTGAGCGTGGAATACGCCGCCAACGCGCCCAGCATCATGGACAACGCGGAGATTCTCGACTCGGCCATCCATGGCCTGTGGCACAGCTATTCGCACAAGGCCTGCGGCATCGTCCTGGTCGGCCACTCGATCGGCGGGGCCATCACCATCGCCATCGCCGCGCGCCAGCCGTCCTGGCCGCTGCTGGGCATCGCCATCTCCGGCGTCGGGCTCGACCCGGTGCCGGCCTCCAAGGACAAGTGGAACCAGGTGCCCGCGGAACAGGCCCTGGTCAGCGTGCCGCCGGAGGCGATGGACGGGTTCTTCTTCGGCCCGCCGGGCACCTACGAGCAAGGCGTCATGCCGCAGGCCAGCTACGGGGCGAGCGCCCCTGCCCCGCGCAGCGAACTGATCGACATCGGCATGCACTGGCCGAAGCAGGTCGGCCGGCTGGCTGCGCAGGTCAAGGTGCCGGTGCACTACCGGCAGCCCGAGTTCGAACAGCTGTGGCCGGTCGACGAGGCGACCATCCAGCGTTTCGCCGATGCCTTCGTCAACTGCCCGGAGATGGATGCGGCGCTGTTCAGGGACGCCGGCCACTGCATCGATTTCCATCGCTCGGGCGAGGCCTTCCAGTTGCAGCAACTGGCGTTCGCCAAACGCTGTGCCGCCCGCGCATAGGTCCCGGGCCGGCAGAAAAGCCCTGGCAGCTTGGGCTGCCAGGGCTTTTTTCATTGATCGTCAGAAGTACAGGAGCGCTTCCACCATCGCCGTCAACTGGTCGCGGTCCCGGCCGTTGCCGAACGGGCGATCGTGTTCGCGGGCGTCGAACCAGTCATAGCGCAGCTCCGGGCGCAGCGAGAGGTTCTTGCTGACCTCGTAGCGGAAGCCGCTGGTGATGGCGTTGAAGTCCCCGCGGGCGGTGCTGGTGGGGAACAGCGTGAAGCCGTCCGGGTCGCTGAAATGCTCGCCGCGCACCGAGAACGACAGATCGGGCCTGACCTGGTAGGTGACCACCGCGTTGACGCCCCACCAATGGGCGCCATCGAAGCCCGGCCCGGTGATGATGTCCACGGTCGACGGCTTGCCGTCGCCGTCCTGGCGGCCATAGACCAGCTCCGCGCCCATCGACCAGCGCTCGTCGAAGCGGTGCCAGCCGTTCAGCGAATGCTGCTGCCGGAGCTGGCCGTCCGGGGAGATCAGCCGCGAGGTCGGCGCCTGGACGTCCTTGACGCTGTCGTTCTGCTGGTTGCCCAGCATGAACTCGTAGTCGACCCAGGTCTGCATGTCGGGCGTGCGCCAGCGCAGCGCACCGAACAACGCCTTGTCGTCGTTGTTGTCGCGCAGGTTGCTCCAGCCCTGGGCCACGCCGAGTTCCACCCCCAGCAGCCCATGCGGGCTGTCGAGCAGGCGGGTGCCCAGCATCACGCCGCTGACCGTCACCAGGTTGCTGACGAAGGCGTAGGTCCGGCTGGCGAAGGGGTTGCGGGCCAGGCGGATGTTCGGCGGAATCTCGTAGCCGAAGGCCGGGCCGAAGATGCCCGCCATGACGGTGAAGCCCTGCCCATAGGGCAGGTAGGCGGTAGCGGCCAGGTTGGGCATGGAGACGAAGTTCTGCCTGTCGCGCCGGGCCTTCTCGGTGTCGTCGTCGCCGGGCGAATTGACGTCCCAGTGCATGTCCCAGCCGAAGGCCCGGGAGAACTGGGCGTTGCGCCCGTACAGGGCTTCGAAGGTGAAACCGAAATCCGCCTGCTCGGGAGCCGGGCCCGGCAGCGGGGTGATGCGCGGGATGAAGTTGGCCTTCAGCGGCTTGTCGACGAACAGGTGCAGGCTGCCCAGCTCGAAGCCTTCGTCGGAAAAACCGGTGATGGGGAGGTTGCTGAGGCCGTCGCGGCGCTCATCGTGGGTGGAGCGGTTGTTGCGGGAGTAGCCGATGTCGAGCAGGAAGGAGGTGGTGATGCCGTAGTCGCGTTGCAGGCCGTCGCCGAACAGGCTGCGGAACAGCGTGCCTTCGGCGGGCTCGCCGGCCGGCTCGGCGTGGCAATCGATTATCGCGAAGGCGGCCAGCACCGCACCCAGCGCTTTCACCCGGATGTTGTTCATGGAAGTGGACTCTTGTTGTTGTTCTGTCAGTGGGGTGGGTTCCGGCGTCCCTGCCGGCGCGGGCCGTCGCCGGCCCGCGAACTTGCATCGGTCTCCGTCAGAGGTTGGTGGCCTGGAAGGCGCACTGGCGCCAGCCGTCCTCCCCGCGCAGCCACACCTGGGTGGTGTAGGCCTTCATCAGCCGCTCCTCGCCGCTCTCGCGCAGGACGATGGCCTGTTCCAGGCGGCCGCTGGCGATGGCGGTGTCGCCGAACACGCGCACGCGCATGTCGCTGCGCTCGACGCTGAGGAAGTCGATGTGTTTGGCGACCATTTCCAGGTACTGCTCCTTGTCGTCCACCTTGCCGGTGGCGTGGACGTGCACCAGGGCGTCGTCCATCAGCGCCGCCAGGGTTTGCAGGTCGCGCTGCACCAGGGCGCGGCAGCGCTCGCTTTCTAGACGCAGGATTTCCTGCTGGATGGCTTCAGCGTGCATGGCCGTCTCCTGCCGCGCGCTCGGCGCGGACGATGTTCTCGATGGCACCCAGGCCGTCGATCTCCACCCGTACCCGGTCGCCCTCGCGCAGCCAGCGCGGCGGCTTGAAGCCCACGCCGACGCCGCCGGGGGTGCCGCTGAAGATCACGTCGCCCGGCTCCAGGGTCATCACCTTGGACAGGTGCTCCACCTGCTGGTAGCAGTCGAAGATCAGCTCGCGGGTGTTGGAGTCCTGGCGCTTCTCGTCGTTGACGAAGCAGCGGATGCCCAGTTCGTGCGGGTTGCCCACTTCGTCCGGGGTGACCAGCCAGGGGCCGAAGGGCGCGTGGCCGTCGAACGACTTGCCGAGCACGAACTGCGAGGTGCGCAGTTGCCAGTCGCGCACGCTGACGTCGTTGCCCACGCAGTAGCCGAAGATCGCTTCGCGCGCCTGCTCGCGGCTGACGTGGCGGCAGCGCTTGCCGATCACGAAGACCATCTCGGCCTCATAGTCCAGCTGCTCCGACACCCGCGGCAGGTCGATGGGCGCGTAGGGGCCGTTGGCCGCGGTGTTCATCATGGCGAACCACAGCTGGTCGGCCGGCGTGGCCATGCCCGACTCGGCGACGTGGTCGGCGTAGTTCAGGCCGATGCCGAGGATCTTGCCCGGGCGCGGCACCGGGGCCAGGAGAGTCACCTCATCGAGGGCGAAGTCCGCCTTCTGCAGCTGCGCCAGGCGCTGCAGCGGCTCCTGCCAGAGCTGCCATTCGCCGATCAGCCCGGCCATGTCGCGCGGCGCGGCGGACAGGTGGTCGGCGACGCGGATGATGCCCTCGCCGCTGACGATGCCGACGCCCACCAGGCCGCCGGGGGTCTTGAAGGTGCAGAGTTTCATGGTCGTTTCCTTATCCCAGTACGGTGCGGGTGCCGGTGGCGGCGGTGCCCAGCCGGCAGAGCTCGGCGTCGCTGGCGCCGCTGCGCCACAGCTCGACCATGGCGTCCGGGTCGAACTCCAGGCCGATGGGGTCGTTGGCGAAGGTTTCGCTGTGGAAGAAGGCCGCGGCGTCGGCGGCCTCGACGAAGTTGTCCACCTGCAGCTCGATGTCGTTGCCTTCCGGGTCGCGGAAGTACAGCGAGGTGGTCGGCCCGTGGTTGATGCACCAGTAGGGGCGGATGCCCTCTTCCTTCAGGCGCAGGTAGGTGTTGAGCAGGTCGGCGATGCTGGCGTAGCTGTAGGCGATGTGGTGCACGCCGGTGACCTCGTCGGACTTCGGCGGCAGGTGCGGCATGTTGAAGAAGGCCAGGCGGTGGTGCTCGTCGTCGTAGGTGATGAAGGTGAGGATGTCGTCCTCGAACACCAGTTCGGCCTGGAACAGCTTGCGGTACCAGTCGACCATGGCCTTGCGGTCGGCGCAGCGGAACACCAGGTGGGCCATTTTCATCGGCACGATGCGTTCGGCGGGCGTGGCTTGGGAAGCAGTCATCTCGGTTCTCCTTGTTGTCGTACTCAGACCAGCACCCGGCGGAAGTCGCCGAGCAGGGTCGCCAGGTAGGCGAGGAAGCGCCCGGCCTCGGCGCCGTCCACCGCGCGGTGGTCCCAGGACAGCGACAGCGGCAGTTGCAGGCGCGGTTCGAAGGCGCTGCCGTTCCAGCGCGGTTGCAGCTCGGCGCGGCCGACGCCGAGGATCGCCACTTCCGGCGCGTTGATGATCGGGGTGAAGTGGCCGCCGCCGATGCCGCCCAGGGACGAGATGGAGAAACAGCCGCCCTGCATCTGCGCCGGGCTCAGCTTGCCGGCGCGGGCCAGTTGCGAGAGCTCGGCCATTTCCTGCGCCAGCGCGGCGATGCCCTTGCGCTCGGCATCGCGGATCACCGGCACCACCAGGCCGTTGGGGGTGTCGGCGGCGAAGCCGATGTGGAAGTAGTGCTTCTGCACCACTTCGTCGCCCTCCAGGCTCACGTTGAACTGCGGGAAGCGTTGCAGCGCCGCCACGCAGGCCTTGATCAGGAAAGCCAGCAGGGTGACCTTGGCCTGCCCTTCGCGTGCCTCGCCGTTGAGCTGCACGCGCAGCGCTTCCAGCTCGGTGACGTCGGCCTGGCTGTGGTTGGTGACGTGGGGGATGCTCACCCAGTTGCGGTGCAGGTTGGCCGCCGAGATGCGCTTGATGCGCGACAGCGTGCGGCGCTCGACGTGGCCGAACTGGGCGAAGTCCACCTGCGGCCAGGGCAGCAGGTCGAGCCCGCCGCCGAGTTTGGCGGCGGCCATCGGTTGCTCGCGCTGGGCCTTGACGAAGGCCAGCACGTCCTCGCGCAGCACCCGGCCGTTGGGGCCGCTGGCCGGCACCTGGTCGAGGTCCACCGCCAGTTCGCGGGCCAGCTTGCGCACCGCCGGGCCGGCCAGGGCCAGTTGCGGTTTGCGGACTTCTTCAGCGGCGGGCGCCGGCGCAGCTTGCACGCTGGGCGCGGGAGCGGCGGCCACCGGTTCGGCTTTCGTCACGACAGGCGCGGCCTCGGGAATCGCAGGCGCAGCTTCGGCGACCACAGGCGCGGCGGCGGGCGCAGCCGCGCCCTCCCCGGCCGGCTCGATATGGGCGATCACGCTGCCCCGGGAGACCTTGTCGCCCGGCTTGATCAGCACTTCGCGAATGGTGCAGGACAGGGTGCTGGGCACGTCCATCACCGCCTTGTCGGATTCGAGCACGATCAGCGGCTGTTCCACGGCGACCACATCGCCGGCCTTGATCAGCACCTCCACCACCGGCAGGTCCTTGAAGTCGCCGATATCGGGAACCATCAGTTGTTGCATGGCGTTCACTCCTCAACGGTTCCAGGGGGCGCCGGCGGCGCCGTCGATGGCGTAGCGCGCGCGGGCCTGGGCATGCTTGTCGCGGTCGATGCCGGCCAGCGCCGCCAGGGCGATGTGCTGGCGGTCCAGCTCGAAGAAGCGGCGCAGCGCCGGGCGGGTGTCGCTGCGGCCGAAGCCGTCGGTGCCCAGGGCGGTGTACGGCGCCCGCAGGTAGGGCGCGATCAGCTGCGCGTAGCCGCGCACGTAGTCGCTGGCGGCCACCACCGGCACTGCGCCGGGCAGGCAGGTTTGCAGGTGGCTGCGCGCTTCGGTCTGCTCGCCGAACAGTTGCTCGCGTTCGACCTCGCGGGCCTCGCGGGCCAGTTCGGAGAAGCTGGTGACGCTCCAGATCTCGCTGGCCACGCCCCACTCTTCGGCGAGCAGCTCGGCGGCGCCGATGACCTCGCGCAGGATGGCCCCGGAGCCGAGCAGGCGTACCGCAGGCGCGCCCTCCCCGCGGGTACCGAACAGGCGCATGCCCTTGATCACGTCGGCGTGCTGCGCGGCGTCCAGCGGCGCCTGCACGTAGTTCTCGTTGGTCACCGTCAGGTAGTAGAACTCGTCGTGCTGCTCTTCGAGCATGCGCCGGCCGCCGTGGTCGATGATCACCGCCGCCTCGGCGGCGAAGGCCGGGTCGTAGGCGCGGCAGTTGGGCACGGTGGAAGCTATCAGCTGGCTGGTGCCGTCCTGGTGCTGCAGGCCCTCGCCGGCCAGGGTGGTGCGCCCGGCCGTGGCGCCGATCAGGAAGCCGCGGGCGCGCTGGTCGGCGGCGGCCCAGATGAGGTCGCCGATGCGCTGGAAGCCGAACATCGAGTAGTAGATGTAGAACGGCAGCATGGCCACGCCGTTGACGCTGTAGGAGGTGGCCGCCGCGACCCAGGAGGAGATCGCCCCGGCCTCGGTGATGCCTTCTTCCAGCAGCTGGCCGTCGCGCGCTTCCTTGTAGTAGAGCATCGCCCCGGCGTCTTCCGGCTCGTAGAGCTGGCCGGCCGGCGAGTAGATGCCGATCTGGCGGAACAGGTTGGCCATGCCGAAGGTGCGCGCTTCGTCGGCCACGATCGGCACGATGCGCGGGCCCAGCTGCTTGTCCTTGAGCAGGTTGGAGAACAGCCGCACCACCGCGGTGGTGGTCGAGCTTTCGCGCTCGTCCGGTTGCAGGGCGAACTGCGCGTAGCTCTCCAGCGCCGGCAGCGCCAGGGGTTCGGCCTGGCCGACGCGGCGCGGCAGGTAGCCGCCCAGGGCCTCGCGGCGCTCGCGCAGGTAGCGCAGCTCGGCGCTGTCCTCGGCCGGCTTGTAGAAGCGCATCTCTTCCAGGGCGGCGTCGTCCAGCGGCAGGGCGAAGCGGTCGCGGAAGGCCTTGAGCGCGTCGATGTCGAGTTTCTTCTGCTGGTGCGAGGTGTTGCGCGACTCGCCGGCCTGGCCCATGCCGAAGCCCTTCTTGGTCTTGGCCAGGATCACCGTCGGCCGGCCGTCGTGCGCCTTGGCGGCGGCGAAGGCGGCGTGCAGCTTGCGGAAGTCGTGGCCGCCGCGGCGCAGGCCGTCGATCTCCTCGGGGCTCATGTGCGAGACCAGCGCCTGCAGTTCCGGGTCGAGGTCGAAGAAGTGCGCGCGGTTGTAGTTGCCGTCGTTGGCGCCGAGGGTCTGGTACTGGCCGTCCACGGTGTGGGCGAAGCGGCGCAGCAGCACGTGGTTGCGGTCGCGGGCGAACAGCGCGTCCCAGTCCGAGCCCCAGATCACCTTGATCACGTTCCAGCCGGCGCCGCTGAACAGCGCTTCCAGTTCCTGGATGATCTGCCCGTTGCCGCGCACCGGGCCGTCCAGGCGCTGCAGGTTGCAGTTGATCACGAAGGTCAGGTTGTCGAGCTTCTCGCGGGCGGCCAGGGACAGCGCGGCGAGGGATTCCGGCTCGTCCATCTCGCCATCGCCGAACACGCCCCAGACATGGCGCTGGGCGGTGTCGGCGATGCCGCGGTGTTCCAGGTAGCGGAGGAAGCGCGCCTGGTAGATGGCGCTGATCGGGCCGATGCCCATGGAGCCGGTGGGGAACTGCCAGAAGTCCGGCATCAGCCAGGGGTGCGGGTAGGAACACAGGCCGCCGCCGTCCACTTCCTGGCGGTAGCGCTGCAGCTGTTCCTCGCCCAGGCGCCCTTCGAGGAAGGCGCGGGCGTAGACGCCGGGCGCCGAGTGCGGCTGGAAGTACACCAGGTCGCCCTTGCCGGCGGCGCTGTCGGCGCGGAAGAAGTGGTTGAAGCCGACCTCGAAGATCTCCGCCGCCGAGGCGTAGCTGGCGATGTGGCCGCCCAGCTCGCCGTAGGCCTTGTTGGCCCGCGCCACCATGGCCAGGGCATTCCAGCGGATGATCGAGGTGATGCGTTCCTCCATGGCCAGGTCGCCGGGGAAGGCCGGCTGCTGCTCCAGGGGGATGCTGTTCTGGTACAGCGAATAGGGGTGCGCCGAGGGGCGCACGCCCAGGTGGCTGGCATGCTCGGCCAGGCGCTGCAGGAGGAAGTCGACGCGCTCGCCGCCGGCGCTGCGCGCCACGGCCTCCAGGGCGTCGAGCCATTCGTGGGTTTCCTGGCGGTCGCTGTCCTGTTCGGCGCGCTCGCGGGGTGATTCGGTGATCCTGGCTGTCATGGTTCTTCGCTCGATCAGGGTTTCGCAGGCGCGAGCCGCCCCCGGGCGCCCCCTGCCGGGGGCGCCGTGGCGTTCGCGCGGTCAATCGTCGGTGCGCGGGCCTACCAGCCTTCGCGGCAACCGTTCCACTCGGCGCCCGGCGAGCGGGCGTGCATCTGGTGGTAGCGGCCGCTGTAGAACAGCAGCGGCTTGCGCTGCTCGCCGATGCGCAGGTGCTCCACCTCGCCGATGTACAGCTGGTGGTCGCCGGCCGGGTGCACGTCCACCGTGCGCGCCACCAGCTGCACCAGGCTGCCGTCCAGCAGCGGGGTGTCCTGGTGCTGGCAGAACGGCAGTTCCAGCCCCTCCTCCGGGCGCCCGCCGAAGTGCGCGCTCAGCGGGCGCTGGGTCTCGGCGAGGAAGTTCACGCCGTAGCGCACGCCCTCCTTCACCCACTGGTTGAAGCGCGAGGCGTTGCGCACCGAGACGAGGATCAGCGGCGGCTCCAGCGACACCGACATGAAGGCGTTGGCGGTCATGCCGGCCGGCTCGCCGTCGGCGAGGTAGGTGATCACGGTGACGCCGGTGGCGAACTGGCCCATCACCGTACGCAGGAGTTTGGGATCCATGGGGTTGCCCTCCCGGTCAGATCAGCGGGGTGACGGTGTTTTCCAAGCCCAGCAGCGCCTTGCCGTACAGCTCCAGGCCGATGCTCGGCAGGGCCACGGCGTGCCGCGCGGCGGTGTTGGAGTCGCGCCACCAGCGCTGCATCGGGCTGCTCTCGGCGAAGCTGCCGGCGCCGTGGGCGGTGAGCAGGATGTTGATGGCGTCGGTGATGTGGCTGTTGACCAGGCCGACGTCGGCGCGGATGCGCGCGCGGGTGGTGGCGTCGAGCTTGCGGCCCTCGCGCGCGGCGGCGTCGATCTCGTCGACGGCGCGGAAGGCGCGCAGCTCGGCGCTGTCGATCTTCAGCGCGGCCTCGGCGACCTGGGCCTGGAACAGCACCGAGTCGGTCTGCTTCTCGAACGAGGTGTAGGCGATGGCGCGGCGCGGCGCGTTGTCGATCACGTACTTCAGCGCGGCGCGGCCCAGGCCCAGCTGCGGGCCGTTGAGGATCAACGCGGCGAAGGGCACGAACAGCGGGCGGTAGCTGGCCTCGTCCTTGAATTCGGTGGGGTAGTCGCCCTCGATGGCCGCGCCCATGTTCAGCAGGCGGTGGTCGGGCACGAACACCTCCTCGGCGACGATGCAGTTGCTGCCCGAGGCGCGCATGCCGGTGGTGAACCAGGTGTCTTCGATGCAGAACTGTTCGCGCGGGATCAGCGCCAGGTACTGGGCCACCAGCGCGCCGTTGGCGTCGCGCTCCTCGGCGCCCACGGCGGCCCAGTCGGCGTGCAGGCTGCCGGAGGAGAAGTACCACTTGCCGGAGACGATCAGGCCACCCTCGACGCGGCGGGTGTTGGGCGATGCGTTGAACACGCCGGACACGCGGGCGTCGGGGTTGGCGCCGAACACTTCGTTCTGCGCGCGCTCGCTGAACAGGCTGGTGAACCAGGCGCAGACGTTGGTCAGCGCGGCCACCCAGGCAGTGCCGCCGCAGCCTTCGGCGAGCGCCGCGGACACTTCCAGGTGCGAGCGCAGGGTGCCTTCGTGGCCGCCGAAACGCTTGGGCACCATCAGCCGGAACAGCCCGGCGTCGCGCATGGCCTGGATGTTCTCCTCGGCGGCGCGGCGATTCCTCTCCGACTCCGCGGCGTTCTTGCGCAGCAGCGGCTGCAGCGCTTCGGCGCGCTTGACCAGTTCCTGCAGGGAGGGACGCTGCTCGGCCAGCGGCAGCACGCTTACGTCGGACACTTTCATCGCTTCTTTCATGGCTTCGACCTTGTATGTCACAATGACTAAAATGTCATTCATTTGTTCTGGGCGAACGAATCCGCCGGCCGTGGCGCCAGGGCGCAGTGGACGGCAACGGATTCCTCGCGGGCAGGCGTCGGCGCTCAGGACCTTGGCGGCCCCGAAGGCATACGGTTACCCGGAGTGGCTAGGAATGCGGGAAATATCAGGCGCGCGGGCGCTTGCGGCGCGGCGGCGGAGGAAGCGGGCGGGACAGGCGGGGTGGCAAGGCGTTACGGATCATTTTTCGTCTCCTGTTGTTTTTATGACGAAAGCGCCAGAGCGACGAATACGTTATAGACTGAACATACTTGTCATTCCGACATTGGTCAGCAATGTAGGACAGACGCCCCGCTCGTACAAGGGGTGCGATCAAATAAATTTATTCACCCGACTATCGGCATAGTTTTTAACAATGACATTTTGTCACTCCCGGAGATGAAGTCCGTGTCCGACGACCAACAGCCCTCCCCCCGCGGACGGGCCAACCCCGACCACCGCCCGAAGATGGCGGAGAAGAAACGCCTGCTGATGCGCACGCGCCTGCTCGACGCGGCGATGCGGGTATTCGCCGAGCCCGGCTCGGCCACGCCGGTGATCGACGACGTGATCCGCGAGGCCAAGGTCTCGCGCGGCACCTTCTACCGCTACTTCGACTCCCTGGACCAGGTGCTGGTCGCCCTCGGCCAGGACCTGAGCAACCAGATGACCACCGACATCCTGCCGCTCTACGACATCCTCGAGGAGCCGTGGAAGCGCATCTCGGTGGGTTTCCGGGTGTTCCTGGTGCGCGCCCTGCTGGACCGCAAGTGGGCCGGCTTCGTCACCCGCGTCGACGTCTGGCCGCACCACGCGCTGGTGGCCGAGTACATGGGCCGCGACCTGGAAAGCGGGCGCGCCGCCGGCGAACTGCACTTCGAGCGCCTCGACGCCGCCACCGACTTCCTCATGGGCGCCTCGGCCCTGTGCATCCAGACCATCCTGCAGGGGGTGGAGAAGGTCAACGAGTACGTCGACGCCTGCGTGCACATGGCCATGGCCAGCCTCGGCTACGACGCGGCCACCTGCCGGCGCGGCGTGGACTTCTCGCTGACCTACCTGCAGGACTGGGGCTCGGGCGCGCTGGACCTGCCGCGCCCGGTATGGTCGCTGAACCTCAACTCGCGCGAGGGCCGCGAGTTCCTCGCCTATCGTCGCAACGGGGCCCGAGCGTCGCCGCCGCACCCGGCCAGGCGCGGCCGCGGGCGGGCCCAGTAGCGCGGGTCGTCGAGCACCGCCAGGTCGCTGGCGAAGGCCTGTGGCAGTTGCGCCTTGAGGAACTCGACCCAGGTGCGGATCTTGGCGTCGAGGAAGCGTCGCGAGGAATACAGGGCGAAGACGTCGCGGCCGTGCAGGCGCAGCTGTGGCAGGACCCGCAGCAGCCGCCCTTCGCGCAACGCGCGGGCGGCGACGAAGCCCGGCAGCAGGCACACGCCCATGTCCGAGGCGGCGGCCAGGCAGGCCGCCTCGGGGAGGTTGACGCGCAGCACGTCCTCGAAGGCGAAAGGTGCCTCCTCGGCCTGCTCGCTGAAGTACCAGCCATCGGGAAACAGCGGGTCGGCCAGCATCAGGCAGCGGTGTTCGCGCAGGTCTTCCGGGCACCTCGGCACCCCGTGGCGGTGCAGGTACCCGGGCGCGGCGCAGAGCACGCTGAACACCCGCCCCAGGCGCTGGGCGACGAAGGCCGAGTCGGGCAGCCCGCGGGACAGGGTGACCAGCACGTCCAGGCCCTCCTCCAGCAGCGCCGGGGTGTCCTGGGTCAGCGACAGGTCGATGGACACCTCCGGGTAGCGCTCGCGGTACGCGGCGATCAGCGGTGTCAGGTGCTCCAGGCCGAACTCGGTCACCGCGTGCAGGCGCAGCCGCCCGCTGGCCCGCGACAGCGAGCCGGCGGCCTCGGCGGCGGCGTCGTCGATCTCGCCGAGGATGCCCTTGCAGCGCTTGAAGTAGCGCCGGCCGGCCTCGGTCACCGCCACGCTGCGGGTGGTGCGTTGCAGCAGGCGCGCGCGCAGCTGCTCCTCCAGGCCTGCGATCAGCCGCGAGACCTTCGACGGCGACATGTCGAGGGCGCGGGCGGCCTGGCTGAAGCTGCCGCTCTCCACCACCCGCACGAAGGCCTGCATGCCTTGCAAGAGGTCCATGGCCCTACTCCCCGGCGGCGCGCGCCGCGGCCCTCATCTGTCGCCCCCGCCGAGGGCCTTGTACAGCGCCACCAGGTTCTGCTGGCGGGCCAGTTCGGTGGCCACCAGTTCCTGCTGCGCGGCGAACAGGCTGCGCTGCGCGTCCAGGGAGTTGAGGTAGGTGTCCACGCCCTGCTCGTAGCGGGCCCGGGCCAGGTCGTAGGAGTGGGCGTTGGCCTTCACCAGCAGCGCCTGGGCGCGCACCTGCTCCTGCAGGGTGCCGCGCGCGGCCAGGCCGTCGGCCACCTCGCGGAAGGCCACCTGGATGGCCTTCTGGTAGTTGGCCACTTCGATGGAGGCCTGGACCTTGGCCACGTCGAGGTTGGCCCGGTTGCGGCCGCCGTCGAAGATCGGCAGGCTGATCGACGGCACGAAGCTCCAGGCGCCCTGCCCGCCGGCGAACAGCTGGCCGAGCTCGGCGCTGGCCGAACCGGCCGAGGCGGTCAGGCCGATGCGCGGGAAGAAGGCCGCGCGCGCCGCGCCTATGTTGGCGTTGGCGGCCTTGAGCGCGTGCTCGGCGGCGAGGATGTCCGGGCGCCGGGTCAGCACCTGCGAGGGCAGGCCCACCGGCAGCGCCTCGTCCAGCGCCAGCGCCTGCGGCGCCGCCTGGCGCAGCCGCTGCGCATCCAGCGGCCGGCCCACCAGCAGTACCAGGGCGTTGCGGTCCTGCGCCACCAGGCGCCGGTACTGCGCCTGGCTGGCCTCGGCGGCCCGCACCGTGCTTTCCGCCTGGCTCAGGTCCAGCTCGGTGGCGACTTCCGCGGCGTAGCTGCTGCGGATGGTGGCGTAGCTCTGCCGCTGGCTTTCCAGGGTCTGCCGGGCGATGGCCAGGGACTGCAGGTCCGCCTGCAACTGGTAGTAGGCCGTGGCTACCTCGGCGACCAGGGCGATGCGCGCGCTGCGCTGCGCCTCCACCGTCTGCAGGTAGGTCTGCAGCGCCTGTTCGTTGAGGCTGCGTACCCGGCCGAAGAAGTCCAGTTCATAGGAGGCGATGCCCACCCCGGCGTCGTAGCGGTGGGTGGTCTCCGTGCGGCCGCTGCTGGACAGGTCCGCCGGGGTGCGCTGGCCGTTGCCGGAGGCGCTGGCGTCGATCGAGGGCAGCAGGTCGGCGCGGCTGATGCGGTACTGCGCCCGCGCCTTCTCGATGTTCAGCACGGCCACGCGCAGGTCGCGGTTGTTCTCCAGGGCATCGGCGACCAGGGCCTTGAGCTGTTCGTCCTTGAAGAAGCCCTGCCAGGGCAGCAGCGCCTGCGCCGCGCCGGCCCGGGGCGCGGCCCAGTCCTGCGCGACCGGGCTTTCCGGGCGCTGGTAGTCGGGGATCAGCGAGCAGCCGCCGAGCGCGCCCACCGCCAGGGCGACGCTGAGCATCGCCCGCCATTTCAGCTGATTCATGCGTGTTCTCCCTGCTGGGCGTCGAGTGGTTTCGCCTTGCGGCTGAACAGGCGGGTGATCAGCACGTAGAACATCGGCACGAAGAACACCGCCAGGAAGGTCGCGGTGAGCATGCCGCCGACCACCCCGGTGCCGATCGAGTGCTGGCTGCCGGAGCCCGGCCCGTGGGAGATGGCCAGCGGCAGCACACCGAGGACGAAGGCCAGCGAGGTCATGATGATCGGCCGCAGGCGCAGGCGCGCCGCCTCCGAAGCCGCCTTCAGCAACGGCATGCCCTGCTCGTGCAGCGCCTTGGCGAACTCGACGATGAGGATGGCGTTCTTCGCCGACAGGCCCACGGTGGTCAGCAGGCCGACCTGGAAGAACACGTCGTTGGCCAGGCCGCGGCCGAGGGTGGCCAACACCGCGCCGATGACGCCCAGCGGCACCACCATGATCACCGCCAGGGGCACCGTCCAGCTTTCGTAGAGAGCCGCCAGGCAGAGGAACACGATCAGCACCGAGATGGCGTACAGCGCCGGCGCCTGGGAGCCGGACAGGCGTTCCTCGTAGGAGATGCCGGTGAACTGCAGGCCGATGCCGTCGGGCAGTTGGGCGACGATGCGCGCCACCGCCTGCATGGCGTCGCCGGAACTGTAGCCGGGGGCCGGCTCGCCCTGGATTTCCACCGCCGGCACGCCGTTGTAGCGTTCCAGCTTGGGCGAGCCGTAGGTCCAGTAGCCGGAGGCGAAGGCGGAGAACTTGACCATCTCGCCACGGGCGTTGCGCACGTACCACTTGGCGAAGTCCTCGGGCGAGATGCGCGAGTCGATGGCGCCCTGCACGTAGACCTTCTTCACCCGTCCGCGGTCGACGAAGTCGTTGACGTAGGCCGAGCCCCAGGCGGTGCTCATGGTGGCGTTGATGTCGCTGATGCTGACCTGCAGCGCGCGGGCCTTTTCCTTGTCGATCACCACCTGGTACTGCGGCTCGTCGTTCATGCCGTTGGGCCGCACGTTTTTCAGCACCGGGTCGGCGGCGGCCAGTTCGAGGAACCTGTCGCGGGCCTGCATGAGCTTCTCGTGGCCCAGGCCGACGCGGTCCTGGAGGAACAGGTCGAAGCCGGTGGCGTTGCCCATCTCCAGGATCGCCGGCGGCACGATGGCGATGGCGGTGCCGTCCTTGATCTGCGCGATCCGCGCCTGCAGGCGCTGGGCCAGGGCGAAGATGCTGGTGTCGTCGCGGCCGCTACGCTCCCCCCACGGCTTCAGGCCGATGAAGAGCATCCCGGAGTTCTGCCCGCGGCCGGCGAAGTTGAAGCCGCTCACCGTGTACGCGGAGTCGATCAGCCCGGCCTCGTCGTGCAGCAGGTAGTCGCGGATCTCGTCCAGCACCACCTGGGTACGGGCAGCGCTGGCGTTGCTCGGCATCTGCACCTGCACCACCATGTTGCCCTGGTCCTCGTCGGGCAGGAAGGCGCTGGGAATCTGCGGGAACAGCCACACCAGCGCAACTACGATCAGCCCATAGATGCCCAGGAACAGCCCCTTGCGCCGGGCGATGGCGTCCACGCCGGTCTTGTAGCGCTCGGCGCCGCGGTCGAAGCTGCGGTTGAACCAGCCGAAGAAGCCCTTCTTCTCGTGGTGGCCATGCACCGGTTTGAGCAGGGTGGCGCACAGCGCCGGGGTGAAGATCATCGCCACCAGCACCGACAGGGCCATGGCCGAGACGATGGTGACCGAGAACTGCCGGTAGATGATGCCGGTGGCGCCGCCGAAGAAGGCCATGGGCACGAACACCGCCGAAAGCACCATGGCGATGCCCACCAGGGCGCCCTGGATCTGTCCCATGGACTTGCGCGTGGCCTCCCGGGGCGAGAGCCCCTCCTCCACCATCACCCGCTCGACGTTTTCCACCACCACGATGGCGTCGTCCACCAGCAGGCCGATGGCCAGGACCATGCCGAACATGGTCAGGGTGTTGATGGTGAAGCCGCAGGCCGCCAGCACGCCGAAGGTCCCCAGCAGCACCACCGGCACCGCCAGGGTGGGGATCAGCGTGGCGCGCAGGTTCTGCATGAACAGGTACATCACCAGGAACACCAGGAGGATGCCTTCGAACAGCGTCTTGACCACCTCATGAATGGAGGCGCTGACCACGGGCGAGGTGTCGTATGGGTAGACTACCTTCAGGCCCTTGGGGAAATAGGGCTCCAGCTCGGCCACGGTCTCGTGCACGCGCTTGACGGTGTCCAGCAGGTTGGCCCCGGTGGCCAGGCGCAGGGCGATGGCCGCCGCCGGCTTGCCGTTGTAGGTGCCGGAGATGGAGAAGTTCTCCGAGCCCAGGCCGACCTCGGCCACGTCCTTCAGGCGCACCTGGGAGCCGTCCGGGTTGACCTTCAGGAGGATCTCGCGGAACTGCGCCGCGGTGGTCATCCGCGACATGCCCAGCACGGTGGCGTTCAGTTGCACGCCCTGGTGCGTCGGCAGGCCGCCGAGGGCGCCGGAGGATACCTGCACGTTCTCCGCGCGCACCGCGTCGATCACGTCCTGCGGCGTCAGCTGGTAGCTGAGCAGCTTCTGCGGGTCGACCCAGATGCGCATGGCGTACTGCGCGCCCAGCAGCAGGAAGTCGCCGACGCCCTTGGTGCGGGTGATCGGGTCCTTGAGGTTGGAGGCGATGTAGTTGCCGATGTCGAAGTCGTCCATGCTGCCGTCCTCGGAATACAGGCCGACGATGAGCATGAAGTTGATCTGGTACTTGGCCACCCGCAGCCCCTGCTTCTGCACCTCTTCGGGCAGCAGCGGGGTGGCCAGCTGCAGCTTGTTCTGCACCTGTACCTGGGCGATGTCCGGGTCGGTGCCCTGGTCGAAGGTGACGATGATGTTGGTGCTGCCGTCGGCGTTGCTCTCCGAGGAGATGTAGCGCAGCCCGTCGAGGTTGTTCAGCTGCTGCTCGATGGGTTGCACCACGGTGTCCTGCACCGTCTGCGCCGAGGCGCCGGGATAGGTGACGGTGGTGATGATCGCCGGCGCGGCGATGTTCGGGTACTGGTTGACCGGCAGCTTGAGGATGGAAAGCCCACCCGCCAGCATGATCACGATCGCGATCACCCAGGCGAAGATCGGCCGGTTGATGAAGAAGGATGCCATTGGGAATTACCGGAAGATTGCGGCTAGGCCGGGGCAGTTCTATTCGTGGGAGCTGGCGAGGGTCTGCACGGGCGCGACGTTGTTCGCCGCCACCGGCTTGAGCACGGCGCCGGGGCGCACGCGCTGCACGCCCTCGGTGACGACGCGCTCGCCGGCGGCCAGGCCCGACTCCACCAGCCACTGGTTGCCCAGGGTGCGCGACACCCGCACCTGGCGCAGCTCGGCCTTGTCGCCCTCGCCCACTACCCAGGCGGTGGCCTCGCCCTTGAGGTCGCGGCTGATGCCCTGCTGCGGCACCAGCAGCGCCTGGCGGCGCATGCCTTCGGCCAGGGAGCCGTGGACGAACATGCCCGGCAGCAGGAGGCCGTCCGGATTGGGGAACACCGCGCGCAGGGTCACCGCGCCAGTGCTCGGCTCCACCGTCACCTCGGAGAACTTCAGCACCCCGGGCAGCGGGTAGCGCGAGCCGTCCTCCAGGCTCAGGTGCACCTGCACCTGGCCCGGGCCGGCCATGCTCAGTTGCCCGGAATCCAGCTCGCGGCGCAGCCGCAGCATGTCGGTGGCGGCCTGGTTGACGTCGACGTAGATGGGGTCGAGCTGGTTGATCGAGGCCAGCTCCTGGGCCTGGCCGGCGTTCACCAGCGCGCCCTCGGTGACGTTGGAACGGCTGATGCGCCCGCCGATGGGCGCCAGCACGCGGGTGTACTCCAGGTTGATGCGGGCGGTCTTCAGCTCGGCCTCGGCCTGCTTCCAGGCCGCTTGCGCATCATCGAACTGCTGGCGGCTGATGGCGCGGGTCTCCAGCAGGCGCTGGTAGCGCTGCGCCAGGTTGCGCGCGCTGTCGCGGGTGGCCTGGGCCTTGTCCACCGCGGCCTGGTACAGCGCCGGGTCGATCTGGTAGAGCTGCTGGCCCTTCTTCACCACGCTGCCTTCGGCGAACAGGCGCTTCTGGATGATCCCGCTGACCTGCGGCCGCACTTCGGCCACGCGGTAGGGCGCGGTGCGCCCGGGCAGGTCGCCGCTGAGCAGGACGTCCTGCGCCTTGAGTTCGACCACGCCCACCTCGGGGGCCGCAGCCTCCACCTTCTGCTCGGTCTTTTCGCACGCCGCCAGCACCAGCGCCGTCGACAACAGGGCCCCGAGGCTCCGCAAAGCTCTGACTTTCATGGTTTCTCCTTGGACATGCCGCCAATGCCCGAATGGCCGCGCGGAGGACTTCCGCCAACGGCGGGGCCGGATCGGGCGAGGCGGCAGTGTACCACAATACGATTATCTGTATCGCAATATGGTACAACTGAATTCACAGCTCCTGCCGAGCGCGCGGCAAGGCTGTACACTCCGCCGGTCGCCACGGCGCATGCGGCGATGCAGAGCTTCGAGGAACGAGATGAGCGAAGAGAAAGACATGCCGGAAGAGTCGCGCGGCGGCGGCATCCAGGTGATCGCCCGGGCCAGCGCCATCATGCGCGCGCTGGGCGCGCAGCCCCAGGGCCTGAGCCTGGCGGCCATCGCCCAGGCCGTCGGGCTGCCGCGTTCGACGGTGCAGCGCATCATCGGCGCGCTGGAAGCCGAGGCGCTGGTGGAGGCGATCCGCCCCGGCACGGGCTACCGCCTGGGCCCGGCGCTGGGGCAACTGATCCACCAGGCCCACAGCGACATCATCTCGGTGGCCCGGCACTCCCTGGAACGACTCTGCGACGCCCTGCAGGAAACCGTGGCGCTATCCTGCATCCGCGCCCGCCAGACCCACGTGATCGACCGCGTGATCGCCGAGACCGAGTTGCGCGTGGTGATCCCCATGGGGCACTCCCTGCCCATGCATGCCACGGCCGACGGCAAGGTGCTGCTGTCCACCCTGGACGACGACAGCATCGCCCAGTGGCTGGGCCCCTCCCCGGCCAGGCTGACCCCTCACACCCGCGACCTGCCGGCGCTGCTCGCGGAAATGCGGGCCATCCGCCGCAGCGGCATGGCCCGGGACGTCGAGGAACACACGCCGGGCATCAGCGCCCTCAGCATCCTGATCCCCACGTTCATGGGGCCGCACGCGGTGTCGGTGGTGGCGCCCAGTACGCGCTTCCAGGCTCGCGAGGCCTACTTCCGCGAAGCGCTGGAGGTGTGCAAGACGGAAATCAGCCGGCAGGCGGGGATGTAGCCAGAAGAAGTGACCGCCGCTGCGCGCGGCGGTATGGCGGCAGGCCTAACGCTCGATACGGGCGAAGCGCGCGCTCTCCCCGGGCGCCGGCGTCGCCCTGGCGGGGAGCCGGGCCGCCTGTTGCAGCTGCGGATCGCCGCACAGCGCCTCGTGCAACGCTTCCAGCAGCACCTGCACGCGGGCATCGGCCAGGCTGTAGTAGATCGAGCGGGATTCGCGGCGGGTCTTCACCAGTTGGTTCTGCCGCAGTTCCGCCAGTTGCTGCGACAGGCCGGGCTGGCGCAGGCCGAGGTCGCGTTCCAACTCGGCCACGGAGCATTCGCCACGGGCGATCTGGCAGAGCAGCAGCAGGCGCGTCGGGTTGGCCAGCAGGCGCAGCAGTTCGGCGGCGTCGTTGGCGCGTTCCTTCAGGGCTTCCAGGCCCTCGTCGGCCGGCGCTTTCATGGTTTCTTCCAGCGGTAGTACCAGGTTTCGTCCGGGCCGGGCTCGACCTGCAGCGCCTCATGGGCATCCAGGGCCACCGGCTCCAGCAGCGCGCCGCCGGGCTGCCAGCCCTCCGGCGTGGAAGCGGCGTACTGGTCGGTGGCCTGCAGCGCGGCGACCAGGCGCAACAGCTCCTCCACCGAACGGCCGACGTTCATCGGGTACCAGCTCAGGGCGCGGATGATGCCCTCCGGGTCGATCACGTAGCTGACCCGGGTGGTGGAGCTGTCCACCGCGTCGGGGCCGACCATGCCGTAGCCGCGGGCGATGGCCATGGAGGGGTCTTCGATGATCGGGAAGTCGATGGCCACGCCGAAGCGTTCGTGGATGTCGCGTATCCACGCCAGGTGCGAGTAGAGGCCGTCCACCGACAGCGCCAGCAACTCGCAGCCCAGTGCGTCGAAGCGCGGCTTGGCGCGGGCGAAGGCGATGAACTCGCTGGTGCACACCGGGGTGAAGTCCGCCGGGTGGGAGAACAGCAGCAGCCAGCGGCCGCGGTAGTCGCTCAGGGCGACGTCGCCGCGGGTGGTGCGGGCGCGGAACTCCGGCGCACGGTCGTTCTGGCGCAGCGGCGGCATGGAGGGAGCGGAACAGGCATTGGCTTCCACGGTGATCCAGATCCTCGGCTGAACAGGCCCGTCATGCTACCGCCCCGGCCCGGTAGCGTCGACGGCGACACTTCGACGTTTTCATAATTGCACTATTAAAGAAATAGTGTAAGCATGATTCAGGTCAATGTCGCAGGAGACGTCCCCCATGTCCGCCCTCCACGCCGATGCCGCCCTGGCCGCCGCCAGCGCACTGGTCGACGACGCCACCAGCGGCCGCGCCCCCGCCCCGCAGGTCACCTCGTTCTTCGACGAAGCCACCTTCACCGTCAGCCATGTGGTGCGCGATCCCACCAGCAACGCCTGCGCCATCATCGACAGCGTGCTCGACTTCGACCAGGCCAGCGGCCGCACCCACCAGGAGTCGGCCCAGGCCCTGGTGGAGTTCGTCCAGGCCAACGACCTGCGGGTGTCCTGGCTGCTGGAGACCCACGCCCATGCCGACCACCTGTCCGCCGCGCCGCTGCTGCAGGAGCGCCTGGGCGGGCGCCTGGCGATCGGCGAGCGGATCACCCGGGTGCAGCAGACCTTCGGCAAGATCTTCAACGCCGGCAGCGCCTTCGCCCGCGACGGCAGCCAGTTCGACCATCTTTTCGCGGATGGCGAAAGTTTCCGCATCGGCAACCTGCAGGCCATCGCCCTGCACGTGCCCGGGCATACCCCGGCCTGTATGGCCTACGTGATCGGCGATGCGGTGTTCCCCGGCGACACCCTGTTCATGCCCGACTACGGCACCGCGCGCTGCGACTTCCCCGGCGGCGACAGCGCCACGCTGTTCCGCTCCATCCGCCGGCTGCTCGGCCTGCCGCAGCCGGCGCGGGTGTTCCTCTGCCACGACTACAAGGCCCCCGGCCGCAACCACTACGCCTGGGAAACCAGCATCGGCGCGCAGCGCGCCGGCAACATCCACGTCCACGACGGCGTGAGCGAGGCCGCGTTCGTCGCCATGCGCGACGCCCGCGACGCCACCCTGCCGATGCCGCGCCTGATGCTGCCCTCGGTGCAGGTGAACATGCGCGGCGGCCACCTGCCGGAGCCGGAAGACAACGGCGTGCGCTACCTCAAGCTGCCGCTGAACCTGCTCTGAGCCGCCGACGGCGGGCCATGACGGCCGCTGTCCCGCCGCCCTCCCCTTGCCTTGCGCCGCCGAAAGAAGAAGAGGAATCCGCCATGCAACGTCTGCCCCTGGACGATGGCTTTTGCGTCGCCCCGCAACTGAACCCCGAAGACCTTTCCGCCCTGGCCGCCGCCGGCATCCGCAGCCTGGTCTGCAACCGCCCCGACGGCGAGGCCGACGACCAGCCGGGCAGCCAGGCCATGGCCGCGGCCGCCACCGCCCAGGGCCTGGAGTTCGCCTACCTGCCGGTGACCAGCGGCGCCATCGGCGACGCCGACGTCCACGCCTTCGCCGCCGCCCTGGAGCAGTTGCCCGGCCCGGTGCTCGCCTACTGCCGCACCGGCACCCGCTCGGCCACCCTCTGGGCGCTGTCCCAGGCAGGGCAACGGCCCCTGGACGACATACTCGCCCGCGCCGCCCGCGCCGGCTTCGACCTCGGCCAGCTGCGCCCGCGCCTGCAGGCCGCCGCCAGCCCCCGTCCGGGGCGCGGCGAGCCCACCTATGACCTGGTGGTGATCGGCGCCGGCGCCGCCGGCCTGGCCACCTGCGCCAGCCTGCTCAAGCGCCGCCAGAACCTGAGCATCTGCATGGTCGAGCCGGCCACGGAGCACTACTACCAGCCGGGCTGGACCATGGTCGGCGCCGGCGTCTTCACCCAGGACCGCACGGTGCGCCCGATGGCGGCGCTGATCCCCGACTGCGTGGCCTGGGAGCGCTCCGCCGCGGCGGCCTTCGCGCCCCAGGACGACCGCGTGATCCTGGCCAACGGCGCCAGCCTGAAGTACCGCGTGCTGGTCCTGGCGCCCGGCCTGAAGCTGGACTGGAACGCCATCCCCGGCCTGGCCGACACCCTGGGGCGCAACGGCGTGACCTCCAACTACCGCTTCGACCTGGCGCCCTACACCTGGCAACTGGTGCGCGGCCTGCACCGCGGCCGCGCGCTCTTCACCCAGCCGCCGATGCCGATCAAGTGCGCCGGCGCGCCGCAGAAGGCCATGTACCTGTCCGCCGACCACTGGCTGCGCGGCGGTCGCCTGGAGGGCATCGACATCCAGTTCCACACCGCCGGCGCCGCGCTGTTCGGCGTGGCGGACTACGTGCCGGCGCTGATGGAGTACGTCGAGCGCTACCGCGCCCAGCTCAACTTCGGCTCGACCCTGGCGGCCGTCGACGGCCCGGCGCGCACCGCCACCTTCGCCCGCACCGATGCCGACGGCCGGCGCCACGAGGAAGTGCGCGAGTTCGACATGCTCCACGTGTGCCCGCCGCAGACCGCCCCGGACTTCATCCGCAGCAGTCCGCTGGCCGGCGACGGCGGCTGGATCGACGTCGACCCGGTGACGCTGCGCCATGCGCGCTTCGCCAACGTCTTCGCCCTCGGCGACGCCAGCGCCGCGCCCAACGCCAAGACCGCCGCGGCGGCGCGCAAGCAGGCGCCGGTGGTGGCGCACAACGCCCTCGCCTGCCTCGACGGCCAGCCCCTGACGGCGGCCTACGACGGCTACGGTTCCTGCCCGCTGACCGTGGAGCGCGGCAAGATCGTGCTCGCCGAGTTCGGCTACGGCGGCAAGCTGCTGCCCACCTTCCCGCGCTGGCTGCTCGATGGCCGCAAGCCGTCGCGCCTGGCCTGGCACCTGAAGTCCGAGGCGCTGCCGGGCATCTACTGGAACGCCATGCTCAAGGGCCGCGAGTGGCTCTGCGCGCCCGGCCGGCACCGCGCCGGACAGTCCGCCTGAGGAAGCCGCGATGCCGACCCTCAGCCTGTTGCAGTACCTGCTCGGCGCCGCCGCCGGTTCGCTGGTGGGCTTCACCCTCGGCCTGGTCGGCGGGGGCGGCTCGATCCTCGCCGTGCCGCTGATGGTCTACCTGGTCGGCGTCGACAACCCCCACGTCGCCATCGGCACCAGCGCCCTGGCGGTGGCCGCCAACGCCGCCGCCAACCTGCTCAACCATGCCCGCCGCGGCAACGTGAAGTGGCCCTGCGCCTCGCTGTTCGCCCTGGTCGGGGTGGTCGGCGCCTTCTTCGGCTCGTCCCTGGGCAAGGCCTTCGACGGCCAGAAGCTGCTGGCGCTGTTCGCCCTGCTGATGCTGCTGGTGGCGGCGCTGATGCTGCGCGGGCGCGCCAGCGAAGGCGACGCCGCGGTGGCCCTGGGCCGCGGCAACGCCCCGCGGCTGGCGGCATTCGGCGGCCTGGCCGGGGCCCTGTCGGGGTTCTTCGGCATCGGCGGCGGCTTCCTCATCGTCCCCGGCCTGATGGCCGCCACGCGCATGCCGATCCTCTTCGCCGTGGGCAGTTCGCTGGTGGCGGTGACCGCCTTCGGCCTGACCACCGCGCTCAACTACGCGCGCTCGGGCCTGGTGGACTGGCCGCTGGCGGTGGTGTTCATCGGCGGCGGGGTGGCCGGCGGGCTGTGCGGCGCCTGGCTGGCGACGCGCCTGTCGCGCAGCCAGGGCACCCTGAACCTGGTGTCGGCGGCGATGATCGGCGCCACCGCGCTGTACATGCTCTACCGCAGCCTGGGGGCGCTGGGCGTCATATGAACGGCCGGGCAGCGCACCGCTCAGGTGTACTTGGTGAAGATCGCCCGGACCCGCTGCAGCGTCTGCGCCGCGTCCTGCTCCTGGTCCTCGAACGCCTCTTCCAGCAGGCAGGCGAGCAGCTCCTGGTAGGCCTTTTCCAGGGCCTTGCGCGCCGCGCGGAACTGCAGCGCGATGGTCTCGCACTCCTCGCCCCGGCGGATCATGGCCTGCAACCCGCGGATCTGGCCCTCGACCCGGGCCAGGCGGTTGAGCATCGCTTCCTGGGGGGTGATATCGCTTTTTCTGCTCACGTGTACCTTCCAACGCGCATCCCAAGGTGAAGGCTCCATGGGATTCCCATCCACGGCAACCCGGCGCCCGGGCGTGAGGGTAGCGTTGTTCGGCGGGCACAGCCAGCCCGGCGGCGCGGCAGCCGCCGGGCATGGCCCGCGCCCGGCCTCAGGAGCGCTTGCAGCTCCCGCAGGTGCTGATGCCCAGCAGCGGATAGGCCGGGCAGAAACGGAAGATGCCGGTGGCCAGCGGCACCACGCCGATCCACCCCCACCAGCCGATCACGCCGGCGAGGCTCAGCCCGATCAGCAGCAGCCCCACGACGATGCGCACCGCGCGATCGATGGTCCCCACATTCGCTTTCATGACGATCTCCTTGGTCAGGTCCCGCGCCGGCCATCCAGCGCGGTGAAGATGAGCGGCCGGCTTGCCGGGTCGGGCGCCGGACGAGGGTCCGTGCGCCCGCTGCGTCAATCTGCCATCTCATTGGAAGGGCATTTCCAACATACCCTATGGGGTATTACAGCAGTCGCTCCGGAGGTGCACAAGTGAGTGCGTCAATCCGCTACCCGAAGCTGGTGAAGGAACTGGCGGCCATCCTGCTGATCAAGCTGGTGCTGCTCCTGGCCATCAAGGCCATCTGGTTCGACCCCCCCCCCCTTCCCGCCGAGGGCGAACGGCAGGTCAGCGCGCACCTGCTGGGCACCCCCGACCCCGTATCCACCCCCACCTCATCCCCCGCCAAGGAGTCCCCGTGATGATTTCCGAAGCCGTAGTCGACCTGTCACGCCTGCAGTTCGCGATGACGGCGATGTACCACTTCCTGTTCGTGCCCCTGACGCTGGGCCTCGCCTTCCTGCTGGCGATCATGGAGTCGGTCTACGTGATGACCGGCAAGCAGGTGTACAAGGACATGACGCAGTTCTGGGGCAAGCTGTTCGGCATCAACTTCGCCCTCGGCGTCACCACCGGGCTGACCATGGAGTTCCAGTTCGGCACCAACTGGGCCTACTACTCCCACTACGTCGGCGACATCTTCGGCGCGCCCCTGGCCATCGAGGGGCTGATGGCGTTCTTCCTCGAATCCACCTTCATCGGCCTGTTCTTCTTCGGCTGGGATCGCCTGTCCAAGGTCCAGCACCTGAGCGTGACCTGGCTGGTGGCGCTGGGCTCGAACCTCTCGGCGCTGTGGATCCTGATCGCCAACGGCTGGATGCAGAACCCGGTGGGCGCGGAGTTCAACTTCCAGACCATGCGCATGGAGCTGACCGACTTCGGCGCGCTGCTGTTCAACCCGGTGGCCCAGGTCAAGTTCGTCCACACCGTGGCCGCCGGCTACGTGACCGGGGCGATCTTCGTCCTGGCCATCTCCAGCTACTACCTGCTCAAGGGCCGCGACCAGGGCTTCGCCCGCCGCTCCTTCGCCATCGCCTCGGCCTTCGGCCTGGCCTCGATCCTCTCGGTGATCATCCTCGGCGACGAGTCCGGCTACGAGATCGGCGACGTGCAGAAGACCAAGCTGGCCGCCATCGAGGCCGAGTGGAACACCGAGCAGGCGCCAGCCGGCTTCACCCTGTTCGGCATCCCCGACCAGGAGCAGATGCGCACCCATTACGCGATCAGGATTCCCTACGCGCTGGGCATCATCGCCACCCGCTCGCTGGACAAGGAGGTCACCGGCATCAAGGACCTGCTGGTGCAGCACGAGGCGCGCATCCGCAACGGCATGCAGGCCTACGCGCTGCTGGAACAGCTGCGCAGCGGCGACACCTCCGCGGCCACCCTCGCCGCCTTCGATGATGTGAAGCAGGACCTGGGCTACGGCCTGCTGCTGAAGAAGTACACCGACAAGGTGGTGGACGCCAGCGAAGAGCAGATCCGCCTGGCCACCCTGGACACCATCCCCGACGTGCTCACGCTGTTCTTCAGCTTCCGCATCATGGTCGCCTGCGGCTTCCTCATGCTCGCCCTGTTCGCCTGCGCCTTCTGGGCCTCGGCGCGCAAGAACGAGGAGCGCAAGCCCTGGCTGCTGAAGTGGGCGCTGCTGAGCCTGCCGCTGCCCTGGATCGCCGCGCAGACCGGCTGGTACGTCGCCGAGCACGGCCGCCAGCCCTGGTCCATCGGCGAGGTGCTGCCGGTGCACCTGTCCGCCTCCAGCCTGGGCACCCACGACCTGTGGGGCTCGCTGATCGCGCTGGTCGCCTTCTACAGCCTGCTGCTGGTGGTGGAGCTGTACCTGATGATCAAGTTCGCCCGCCTCGGCCCGTCAAGCCTGCACACCGGCCGCTACCACTTCGAGCAGGGCGCCGCGCAGCGCCCGGCCACTGCCTGAGGAGCCCGCCATGGACTACGAAACCCTGAAGATCACCTGGTGGGTGCTGATCGGCGTGCTGCTGATCGGCTTCGCCCTCACCGACGGCTTCGACATGGGCGCCATGGCGCTGCTGCCCTTCGTCGCCCGGGACGACCACGAGCGCCGCGTGGCGATCAACACCATCGCCCCGCACTGGGACGGCAACCAGGTGTGGTTCATCACCGCCGGCGGCGCGCTCTTCGCCGCCTGGCCGATGGTCTACGCCACCGCCTTCTCCGGGCTCTACTGGGCCATGCTGCTGGTGCTGTTCGCGCTGTTCTGCCGGCCGGTGGGCTTCGACTACCGCAGCAAGCTGGAGAACCCGCGCTGGCGCGCGGCCTGGGACTGGGCGCTGTTCGTCGGCGGCTGCGTCCCGGCGCTGGTGTTCGGCGTGGCCTTCGGCAACCTGTTCCTGGGCCTGCCGTTCAACCTCGACGACATGATGCGGCCGACCTATAGCGGCTCGTTCTTTGCCCTGCTCAACCCCTTCGCCCTGCTCGCCGGGGTGGTCAGCCTGAGCATGCTCTGCCTGCACGGCGGCGCCTGGCTGATGCTGCGCACCGACGGCGAACTGGCCGAACGCTCGCGCCGCGCCGCGCAACTGTGCGCGCTGGTGTACCTGGCGGCCTTCATCGGCGCCGGGCTGTGGCTCAGCCTGGGCATGCACGGCTTCAGCCTGGCCTCGGCGGTGGACGGCAACGCCGTGCTCAACCCGCTGCACAAGCAGGTGACGCTGGACAACGCCGGCTGGCTGGCCAACTACCACAAGCAACCGCTGACCATGCTGGCCCCGGCGCTGGGCATCCTCGGCGGGCTGCTCGCCCTGGCCAGCGCCAGCGGCAACAGGGGCGGCCTGGCCTTCCTCGGCAGCGCCCTGGCCATCGTCGGCACCCTCTGCACCGCCGGCTTCGCCCTGTTCCCCTTCGTCTTCCCCTCCAGCGAGAACCCGGCGGCCAGCCTGACGCTGTGGGACGCGGTGTCCAGCCACAAGACCCTCGGCATCATGTTCGCCGTGGCCTGCATCTTCGTGCCGTTGATCCTTTGCTACACCCTCTGGGGCTACGTGCGCATGTGGGGCCGGCTGAGCCGCGGGCACATCGACGCCAACCCCCACGGACTCTACTGAGGAGCGACAAGCATGTGGTACTTCACCTGGATTCTCGGTGTGCTGCTGGCCTGCAGCTTCGGCATCATCAACGCCCTCTGGCTGGAAACCACCCAGGACCTGGACAGCGATGACCGCCGCCAGTCCTGAACGCGCCCTGCGCCGCCGCTGGAGCCGCGCGCTGTCGCTGCTGCTGGCGGCGCCGCTGGCGCTGGTGCTGCTGATCCACCCGGCGCTGATGCTCGACGCCAACGGCGGCTACAGCCACGGCCTGCTGATGCTGGTGATGCTCGGCGTGAGCGGCGGCTTCGTCCACGGCGTGGGCTTCGACCCGCGCGGCCGGCTCTGGGCGCTGCTGTTCGGCCCGCCCGTGGCCTGGCCGCTGATGCTGCTGGGCTATGGCCTGCTGCTCTACGCGCGGACGAGTTGAGGCCGCCTCACTTCGAAAGCGCCAGGCCAAACCTGAACAACAGTTGAACGGTGCGGTCATCGCGCATGGAAACAGTCCGGAAGCCTTGACCCAGGTCATTCGTTTCCGGCCTCCGGCGAAAACATAGTGGAACCGAGCGCCCGAGGGGGCCAGACATGGACGCCGGCGAGTTATCCCACCCTCGGGCGCTCCCCCATCGCAGCGTAGGGCGCATAACGCCCCGGGCGTTATCCGCCGTTGGCCCCGACTCCGGCGTTCCGGCCGTCGTAGGATGGGTTGAGCTTGCGATACCCATCGGGCCATGGTGATGGGTATCGCTTCGCTCAACGCCATCCTACGAAAAGCGCCTCGCATGGCGGGTAAGACAAGCTGCCCCGGCACCGTGCCCATGTAGGAGCGGACCTTGTCCGCGATTTTCGGCTGCGGGCCGGAACATTGGTGACAGGTCTAAGAGCCCCTCTCCCTAACCCTCTCCCTGAAGGGAGAGGGGACCGTTGGGCAGGGTTTGATGTTATGGCGTTAGCCGGCAATCTCGGCAGCTTCCGGCAGGAACCATTACCTTTCTCGGCACGGACAAGCCCCCTCTCCCTTCAGGGCGGGGCGCGCAGCCGAGGGCTGGGGAGAGGGCGCTCCAAAGCCCAACACCCAAAGCCGCAGGCACACACCATTCGCAAGCGCGATTCGCGGATGAGATCCGCTACGGGCGGCCCCGGCACCGTGCCCCATGTAGGAGCGCGCCCTGCGCGCGATTTCGCGGGCAGGGCCCTACGGTTCCAGGAAGCACGGCTTTTCGTAGGATGGCGTTGAGCGAAGCGATACCCATCACCGCCACCGCATGGGTTTCGCAAGCTCAACCCATCCTACGAAGAGCACCTCGGCGCAAGACAGTTGCTCCTACGCAAAGCTCTCCGATCCCCCATGAAAAAGCCGCCACGACGCATGGGGTCGTCGTGGCGGCCAAGGGGAATGAATCGGACGGCCGAAGCCGGCATTCACGAACTCAAGGTGGCTTGAATGAAGTCAATGGACAACCCTCGATATATGGAGCACGCGGTATCAACTGATACTTCGAAAAATCTTTAAATCCGCAACTAACCTAGAACTTCGCCTCCAGATCCAATTGCAACGTATCGATATCCGCATCTTTACGCGAACCACTGGCGGCATCCGACCTGGCCATGAAATAAGTGGCACCCAGGGCGAAGTTCTTGTCGATGTCGTAGGCAACTTTGAACTTGTGACCACGAGATGCGGTGTAACCATTGGCGAAGTCCGAATCGGTAAATGCCCCGACCACCGCATTACGCTGCACGTCGCGATAGTTGTAGTCGAAGCTGAAGTCGCCCACCTTGGTCTTCGCGCCGGTCAGCCAGGCAGTATCTTCATTGCTATCGGTCGCCTGGTTGACCACGTATTGCCCATAAAGCGAAAGCGGAACCGGCAGGTTGCCGAAGTCCAGTTGGCCGAAGCCTTCGTAGAGGCGGAAGTCCCTGGTGGTGTTGCCGTTGGCGGAAAGCTGGCACGGCGTCGTGGTGGCCGAGCCGCAGGCACTGTCGTTGTCGTTGTCGTAGGCATAGAGGCTCGCCCCGAGGGTCGCCTTGATGCCGTCGATGGGCGCGAAGCGGGCGCCGAACTGGCCGCTGTACAGGCGCAGGTCATGCTGGAAGGCGTAGCCTTCGCCGTCGACGTTGTCCTTCAGGTTGAAGTAGCCGGCGCTGCCGAACAGCTCGGCGCTGGCGCCCAGCGGGTATTTGTAGGTGGCGGCGAAGCCTTCGGGGTTGATGTCGCCGTCCCAGATGACGTCGCCTTCGCTGACCCACGGCTGGTTCATCTTGCCGCCGATCAGGTGCAGGTTCTTCACCGCCGCGGGGTGGAAGTCGATGTAGGCCTGGTCCAGCCACAGTTGCTTCTTGTCGAAGTAGTTGTCCATGCTCTGGTTGGTCGAACGGGCGTCGTCGCCGCTGCCGGTGGCGATGCGGATGCCGGTGTCCACCTGCGGGTTGATCTGGCTGTAGAAGCCGACCCGCGCGCGGATGCGCTGGCGGTTCTGGTCGCCCTTGCTGCCGCTGTTCTGCGCATGCACGGTTTCCTGGCGCACGCGGACGTCGCCCTTCACCTGGGTCCTGGCGGCCCAGGCGATGCTCTGCTCGAAGGCGCTCATCTGCTCCTTCTTCGCCTTGGCCTGTTCCGCGGCGACCTGGTTCTCCCTGTCCAGCTCGGCCGTGAGTTCGGTGTACTGGGCGGCGCTGATCGAGCCATTGGCCTTGAGCATTTCCAGCAGCCTGGCATCGACCCCCGCCTGCGCCGGAACACTCACAACGAGCAATGCCCCGGCACAAATCCCCATCCCGCCCAGTGCAGAAATACTACGCATCAAGAATCTCCTGAAATCCGATAAAGACGGCAACTGCCACCCAATTAATTCGGTTCCCACAAAGTTCTCCGCCACCGGCGAAGACCTTGTCCCCAAACCGGGGCCGATTCTTGTTTTTTGAATATTTCAGAATGATTTCAAGCGAAGGCAAGACATGAGCCATCGAAACATGAATAGCCCTTGCAGCCCTTATGAATCGCGGATTCATATACTATTTGGCGAGGGTGTTTTTACGCGCAGCGGCTATATTGCCGGGCGGGAAATACCTAGCATTTTAAAAGTGAAGAACCCTGCTGTTTTCGGTCGAATGAAAGTTCGATCGACTCTCTGAATAGAACAACCAGAATTCAGCGATCCCGGGGCCCCTTCGGCCTCGTTGCCGAAGGGGGCCGGGCGATCAATCCGCCATACCGGCGTCGCCAGGCTGGCGCGTCTTCAGGCGGTGCTCCAACTGCCGGCGGGTGATGCCCAGCAGCCGCGCGGCGCCGGCGACATTGCCGCCGGCCCGGCCCAGGGCACGCTTCACCGAAGCCTCGATCAGCTCCTCCAGCGGGTGCTCGTCCAGCCACTGCTCGATGATCCGCTGCCGCTGCTGCGGGGCCTCGAAGGCCGGCCGGGCTTCCGCCTCCCGCGCCGGGGACAGGAACAGGTCGCTCAGGCCGATGGGCTCGTTGTCGTCGGCCAGGACCACGCCTCGCTCGATGATGTTCTCCAGCTCGCGCACGTTGCCGGGATAGTGGTATTCCAGCAGCGCCCGCACGGCCGCGCGCGAGAGGCCCTTGATGGTGCGCTGGTGCTGGGTGGAGAAGCGCTTGATGAAGTAGCGGATCAGCAAGGGGATGTCGTTGCGCCGCTCGCGCAGCGCGGGGATGTGGATGGGGACGACGTTGATGCGGTAGTACAGGTCCTCGCGGAAACGGCCCTGCTGGACATCCTTCTCCAGGTCCGCGTTGGTGGCGGCGATGACGCGGATGTCGACGGGGCGCGGCGCATCGCCGCCCAGCCGGTCGACCTCGCGTTGCTGCAGCACGCGCAGCAGCTTCTCCTGGGCCACCGAGGTCAGGGTGCCGATCTCGTCGAGGAACAGGGTGCCGCCGTCGGCCTGCTCGAAGCGCCCTGGCCGGCTGCGGTGGGCGCCGGTGAAGGCGCCCTTCTCGACGCCGAACAGCTCCGACTCGATGAGGGTTTCCGGCAGGGCCGCGCAGTTGACGGCGACGAAGGGCTTGTCCGCGCGGTGACTGAGCTGGTGCAGCAGGCGGGCGAAGCGCTCCTTGCCCACGCCGGTCTCGCCCTGGAACAGCACGGTGACGTCGCGCGTGGCGATCTTCTCGATGCGCCGGCAGGTGGCGAGGAAGCTCGGGTCCGTGCCGATCAGGTCGGAAACCGCCAGGGCCTCGTCCAGCACGGGGTCGTTCAGCGAAGCGTTGATGTAGTCGGTGGAGCCGAACAGCTCCAGCTGATCGCCGTCGGGGCCCCACTCCTCCAGCGGCTTGCCGATGATCCGGCAGTGCGCGTGGCCCATGCCGCGGCACTCCACCTCGCGGAACAGCACCGTGCGGCCGAAGAAGGCGCTGTTGAAGCCGGAGGCGTGGCCGACCTGCATCCAGCAGACCGGCTCGGCGGAAGGCGGCAGGTGCGCCAGGTGGGCGCTGGCCTCGAAGGAGTCGTGCCAGATCTGCTCGACATAGTGGTGGCCGGACTCCACGTCCACCTCCATGCGCAAGGTCTCCACCTGCGTCACCCCTTCCAGCGCATGCAGCAGCGGCCCCGCCATGAAGGCGTGGTCGCTCTCGTCGCCACGCAACTGGCGCGCCAGCCCGGCGTCGCTGGAGCCCGTCGCATAGCCCATGCGGGCCAGCAGGCGACGCGAATGGGCCACGCCGATCTCGGCGATCAACTCACGGCGGAAGGCGGCGAAGGCGGACAGCTGCATGAGGAATGCGCGTTGCTGGCCGATCCAGATCTGGCCCTTTTCGGGCTGCATGCGGAACTGACGGAGCAGGTCCTGGGGGAAGCTGCGGGCACCCATGGCATCTCAACATTTTTGTTATTAGTGAATTCGAAATTAACAAACACGTTAATTCCGCGGCAATCCAGCCTTGGCGCCAAAGGTGCCGAAAAATCCTTTAAGCCTCTGTTTATCCTGAAGAAAACAAAATCAACGAACCCTTGGCATGCCGCTTGCCATTGCCCTCTCAAGCGCAACGCGCTGGGGACGGACGGGACGCCGCGCCCTGCCCACCACGGAGGGCTACCCGATAACAAGATGGCGATGCCGGGCGTGGCGGCCCGGTATCCGGAGAGCGAGAACAATGACAATGAGCATGCCTGGTTTACCCGCCGACAACGCCGGCGAAGCGCGCTACGACGCGGACGTGGCCATCGTCGGGGCCGGCCCCGTCGGCACCCTGCTGGCCATTCTGCTGGGCCGCAAGGGCCACCGCGTCACCCTGGTGGAGCGCTGGCCGCAACCCTACGACCGCCCCCGCGCCGTGACCTTCGACCATGAGATCGCCAGGATACTCGCGGGCCTGGGTATCGACTCCGACAACGACCCGGCGATCAACTACCACGACGAGCTCTACTACTGGCGCAACGCCGCCGGCGAAGACCTGCAGATCGTCGACTGGAAAAGCACCTCGGCCTCCGGCTGGCGGGTGCGCTACTGGTTCAACCAGCCCGGCCTGGAAAGGCGCCTGCTGGGCATCGCCGAGGGCATCGCGAACATCCGCCTGATCCGTGGCTGGGAAGCCAACGAACTGCAGCAGGATGACCAGGGCATCTGCCTCGGCGGCATTGGCGATGCGCCGGACGCGCCCAGCCGCATCCGCGCCCGCTACGTCGTGGGCGCCGATGGCGCCAACAGCTTCGTGCGCAAGGCGCTGGGCCTGAGCCTCACTGACCGCGGCTTCTTCTACGACTGGCTGATCCTCGACATGATCCCGCACCAGGAACAGGTGCTGGACCCGGTGCACTGGCAGCTGTGCGATCCCAGGCGCCCCACCACCATAGTGCCGGGCGGCCCCGGCCGCCTGCGCTGGGAGTTCATGGCGCTGCCCGGCGAGTCGGCAGAGGCGCTGGCCAGCCCGGAAAACGCCTGGAGCCTGATGCAGCCCTGGGGCCTGACGGCGGCCAACGCGACACTGGAACGCAGCGCCGTGTACCGCTTCCAGGCCTGCTGGGCGGAGTCCTGGCGCAACGGCCGCGGCCTGATCGCCGGCGATGCCGCGCACCTGATGCCGCCCTTCGCTGGCGAGGGCATGTGCGCCGGCCTGCGCGACGCTGTCGCCCTGGCCTGGCGCCTGGACGCCATCCTCGACGGCACCCTGGGCGAGGCGGTGCTGGACAGCTACACCAGCGAACGCCGCGAACATGCCAAGCACTACATCGAGTTCTCCATGGAGCTGGGGCGCATCATCTGCATCACCGACCCGCAGGAAGCCGCCGAGCGCGACCGGCGCATGAAGGCGGAACTGGAGGCCTCCGGCCGCACGCCGGTGCCCACCGACAAGGCGGCGCTGGGCCCAGGCATCTGGTGCAAGGACGCGGCCCACGCCGGCGAACTCTCGGTGCAGGGCATCGTCCGCGCGGGCGAGCGGCGCGGGCGCTTCGACGACCTCGCCGGCCGCGGCTGGCTGGTCATCGGTTTCGAGCAATCGCCCCGCCAGGCCCTGCCCTCCCATCAGTTGCAGGCGCTGGAACACCTGGGCGCACGCTTCGTCACCCTCGGCCGCCCGGGCAGCCATTGCGACCTGGAAGACGCCGAAGGCACCTATGCCGCCTGGCTGGAACAGCTCGGCGCCCGCTACCTGGTGATTCGCCCGGACTTCTACGTCGCCGCCAGCGCCGGCTCGGCCGAGGCGCTGCAGCGCCAGCTGGACGACCTGCTGGGGCAGCTTCACCTGACGCACCTCCAGGCCGCTTCCCGCGAAGCGACCGCCGCCTTCGCCTGACCGACACGGAGTCCATCCTGATGCACGAATTTCTCTATACCCAAAACCCCGCCCGCGTGGTCTTCGGCGCCGGCAGTTCCCTGCGCGCGGCCGCGGAACTGGAGGCCCTGGGTTGCCGGCACGCCCTGCTGCTCTCGACGCCCGCGCAACAGGCGGACGCCGAGCGGCTGCTCGACAGCCTTGGCGGGCTGGGCGTCGGCGTCTTCGCCCAGGCCACCATGCACACCCCCGTAGAGGTGACCGAGGCGGCGCTGGCGCGCTATGCCGAGCTGGGCGCGGACAGCGTCGTGGCCCTGGGCGGCGGCTCCACCATCGGACTGGGCAAGGCCATCGCCTACCGCAACGACGCCCCCCAGGTGGTGATCCCGACGACCTACGCAGGCTCCGAGGTGACGCCCATCCTCGGGCAGACGGAAAACGGTGTGAAGACCACGGTGAGCGCGCCGTCGATCCTCCCCGAAGTGGTGATCTACGACCCGCAGCTGACCCTCGGGCTGCCGGTGTCCATGAGCATCACCAGCGCCCTCAACGCCATGGCCCACGCCGTGGAGGGACTGTATGCGCGCAACCGCAACCCCATCACCTCGCTGATGGCGGTGGAAGGCATCCGGGCGCTGAAGCAGGCCCTGCCCGGCGTGGTCCGGCAGCCGGAGGACATCGCCGCGCGCAGCTCGGCCCTGTATGGCGCCTGGCTGTGCGGCACGGTGCTGGGCAGCGTCGGCATGGCCCTGCACCACAAGCTCTGCCACACCCTGGGCGGCAGCTTCAACCTGCCCCACGCCGAAACCCACGCGGTCATGCTGCCCCACACCGCCGCCTACAACCAGCAGGCCGCGGCCGAGGCCCTGCAGCCGGCGGCCGAACTGTTCGGCGGCGACCTCGGCGGCGGCCTCCACGACTTCGCCGGGCAGCTGGGCGCGCCCCTGGCGCTGAAGGACCTGGGCCTGCGCGAAAGCGACCTGGACCGCGCCGCGGACCTGGCCGTGACCAACCCGTACTGGAACCCCCGACCGGTCGAGCGCGAGGCCATCCGCGCGCTCCTGCAACGGGCCTGGGCTGGCCTGCGGCCGGAATGAGCGCACCGCCCCGGCGGCCACACGAAAGCATCAAGGTGAACCAGATGATCGAATACTTTACCGAGGCAGCGTCGGCGAAGACCGTCAACGCACGCATGGGGGATGCCATCGACCCGCGCCTGCGTACCGTCATGGCTTCGCTGGTCGAGCACTTGCACAGCTTCGTCCGCGAGGTGGAGCTGACCGAGGCCGAATGGGAACTGGCGATCGACTTCCTGACCAGGACGGGGCAGCTCTGCTCCGACCACCGCCAGGAATTCATCCTGCTCAGCGACACCCTGGGCGTCTCCATGCTGGTGGACGCCATCAACCACCGGCGCCCGCCCGGCGCGACCGAGAGCACGGTGTTCGGCCCCTTCCACGTGGAGAACGCGCCCCTGCGCGCCATGGGCGACACCATATCCCTGGACGAGAAAGGTGAAAGCTGCCTGTACGAAGGCCGAGTCCTCGACCTGCAGGGCCAGCCCATCGCCGGCGCCGTGCTGGACGTGTGGTCGGACAACGCCGAGGGCTACTACGACGTGCAGCAACCCGGGCTGCAACCGGAGTGGAACAACCGTGGCCGCTTCGTCACCGGCGCCGACGGGCGCTACCGCTTCCGCGGCATCAAGCCGGTGCCCTACCCGATCCCCGACGACGGCCCGGTCGGCCAGTTGCTGGCTCGCCTGGGGCGGCACCCGTGGCGCCCCGCCCACATGCATTTCATGGTCGGGGCCGAGGGCTACCAGCGCCTGGTGACGCACACCTTCGTGTCCGGCGACGCGTACCTGGCCTCCGACACGGTGTTCGGCGTTAAGCAATCCCTCATCCAGATATTCGAGGCGAACCCGGGCGGCGCCACCCGCTGGACGGCCAGGTTCGACTTCGTACTGGCCCCCGACTGACCGACGACGCAGTACCAACCCAAAGTGCCGGCCAGGCGTGCACCCCGTGGTACCGGCACGTTCCTATTACAAGAACAACAGTGGACGAAAACATGAAAAACACCCAGGGCAATCGCCCCGATACCTCGTACGAGTGGAAAGCCGTCCTGCTGCTGGCGCTCGGCTTCGGCCTGGTCAGCATCGACCGTTTCATGATCATGCCGCTCTTCCCGGTCATGATGAAGGACCTGGGCCTGGACTATCAGGACCTCGGCCTGATAACCGGCATCCTAGCCGTGACCTGGGGCTGCTCGTCCCTGTTCATGGGCAAGCTGTCCGACCGCCTTGGCCACCGCGCGGTGATCATCCCCGCGGTCATCCTCTTCTCCCTGCTGGCCGGCTGCAGCGGCCTGGCCACCGGCCTGGTCAGCCTGATGCTGATCCGCGCGGTCATAGGCGCGGCCGAGGGCGCCTACACGCCGGCCAGCATCGTCGCCACGCTGGAGGCCTCGAGGCCCAGCCGCCACGGCCTGAACCTGGGCATCCAGCAGGCCGCGATGCCGCTCTTCGGCCTGGCGCTCGCCCCGCTGCTGGCCACCCAGCTGCTGCACCTGTTCGACTGGCACTGGGTGTTCGCCATGGTGATGCTCCCCGGGTTGATCGTCGGCTACCTGCTGTACAAGGTGCTGCGCAACACCGACGCGGCCACGGCCGCGGAACACACCAGCACCCACGACGCCGGCCGCCATCACTGGCGCGATGCCTTCAAGAGCCGCAACGTGCCGCTGAACATCCTCGGCATGATGTGCTGGCTGACCGTCCTCGTGGTGCTGGGGGCGTTCCTGCCCAACTACCTGCTCGACTACCTGGGGCTCAGCCTGGCGCAGATGGGCTACGTGCTCTCCGCCATCGGCTTCGGCGGCGCCGTCGGCACCATCGTCCTGCCCAGCCTGTCCGACCGCATCGGCCGCAAGCCGGTGATGGTGCTGTCGGTGCTCTGCGGGGTGGCCTCGCTGTACCTGCTGATCAACACCGGCGCGGATACCTCCCGCCTGTTCCTCACCCTGTTCTTCACGGTCTTCTTCGACTTCGGGCTGATCTGCCTGACCGTGGGGCCGGCCACCACCGAATCGGTGCCGGCGACGCTCATGTCCACCGCCTCGGGTTTCGTCGTCGGCATCGGCGAAATCTTCGGCGGCGGCATCGCTCCCGGCCTGGCGGGCTACGTCGCCAACCACCACGGCATCCAGCACACGCCCCTGCTGGCGCTCGGCGCCATGGCCTGCGGGCTGCTGGTGACGCTCTGCCTCAAGGAGACGGCGCCGCTGCGCATCGGTGCCGGCCTCGAGGCGACCTGACCTCCGCCTGACGCCCGAAACCACACCGGGGCCCCGCCTGCATACCGGCAGGGCCCACGGCTTCGCTCATCCGCCAGAAAGGGCGGAACCCACCCCTGAGAGGAAAAAAGCCCCATGCCCATCATCAGCATCCATCTCGTCGAAGGCCGCACGGACGAGCAGAAGGAGCAACTGATCCACGAAGTCACCGAAGCCTGCCACCGCGCCCTGGCGGTCCCGCGGGACGCGGTGCGGATCATCCTCAGCGACATGGCCAGGCAGCACTACGGCGTCGGCGGCCAATCCAGGCTGAAGTCGGAAAGCCAGTGAAAACGGCAGTCCCCCGCGAAGCAACCCGGCATTGACCACACCCACCCTGCCGACCTACCGGAAGACACCATGAGCATTACCAAGAACAAGAACCTCGCTCCCGCAATCCTGGCCCTGCTGCTGCCCCTCTCCGCCCTGGCCGGGGGCCATTACAGCCCTGGCGTCGAAGGCATCGACGGCGCCGTCGTGCCGCCTCCCGGCGTGTACTACCGCGGCTACGCCGTGCACTACCAGGCCGACCGGCACGACGCCGTCCCCGACAGCGACGTGCGCGTCGACGCCCTGGCCAACCGCCTGGTCTGGGTCACCGGGCAGAAGGTCCTGGGCGGCGACCTGACCTTCGAGACCATAGTCCCGGTGACCCACACCGACCTGCACCTGGCGTCGGGAGCCGTCGACGACTCGGCCTGGGGCGTGGGCGACATCTACGCCGGCAGCGTCATCGGCTGGCATGGCCAGCGCTGGGACGCCGTGGCGGGCGCCGGGTTCTGGTCGCCCACCGGCCAGGACGACCGGCCGGCCGACCCCGGGCTGGGCTATTCCGAACTGATGCTCACCCTGGGCGGCAACCTCTACCTGACCGAGCGCAAGGACCTCAGCCTGAGCGTCCTCAGCCGCTACGAAGCCGCGGACGACTCTGACGTGGAAGACACGTTCCTGGTCGAATGGGGCCTCGCCAAGCGCCTGGACAACGGCCTGAAACTCGGCCTCGTCGGCTACGACCAGTGGCAACTGGGCGACGGCGACGCGCAAAGACACGCGGCCGGCCTGGAGGGCGGCTACTTCTGGCCGGCCGCGGGCGTCGGCCTGAACCTGGCGGCCTACCAGGAATACGCGGTCAACGACGACTTCAAGGGCTACCTGTTGCGGGCCGTGCTGACCAAGGCGTTCTGAACCGGGCCTCCGGGGCGGCGGGCGTTGCCGCTCCGGAGGTTTCCATCGCCATCGCCGAAGCGTGCATGTCCCCGGCAGAGGGGAAGCCCCAGCTACATCAGGATTCAGCCTCGCCCCTTCAGCTCCAACCCCAGAACATCAGCCACCAGCCGCCCAGCACCGGCACGCAGGCCAGCGCCAGGCAAGCCAGCGCGGCTGGCTGGCGCAGGGGCGCGACGCCGCGGCGGCGGAGGATCCGCCAGCCCAGCCACAGCGTCCAGGCGCAGGCGCCCGCCAGCAGCAGGGCCCGCGCCGGCTGCACCCAGCCGAGGGCCAGCCCCTCGTAGCGCAGCAGTTTCACCGTGGTGGCCGAAAGCCCCAGGAACAGCCCGCAGCCGCCCAGGGGAATCAGCGCCTGGGCCAGGTGCCCATGCAGCCCCTGCCCTTTCCCCGATACCCTGCCGGCCAGGCGCAGCAGCGCCGTCAGCCAGGTGCCCATGAGCAGCGCCCAGGCCAGCACGTAGACGACCAGCACGCCGCCGTCGAGCCAGGTGAAGAGGTCGTTGTTCTGCGGGTAATGCGTCAGCACCCACCAGGGCGCGTTGGCCTCCAGCGGCCAGAGGATGCCCCGCTCCACCAGCCACTCCGCGCTCGTCTGCTTGAGCGCGATGAACCAGGGGCTGAGCGTCCAGTTGAAGGCGCCCATGGCCAGGCCGATCACCCCGAACAGCAGCAGGCGCACCGGCCAGGGGCTTTCCGTGCGCTGGCCGTGGACGACGATTTCCTCGTTCGGCCAGCGCGGGCTCAGGGCCACGGCGCCGCGCTGGCCGCTGCAGCGGCCGCAGGAATGGCAGTCGGCGCAGCCGCTCATGCGGCGGATGTCGATCAGCGGGGCGCAGTTGGGCGTCGGCAGGTGCGGCCCGGCATTGGCCAGCCAGCGCGCCTCGTCGACGCGGAAGTGCACCGGCGCCAGCCGCGCGAGCAGGTTGAACACGCCGCTGACCGGGCACAGGTAGCGGCACCAGACGCGCTTGCCGCGCCCGTAGAGGAAGCCCACCAGCATCGCCGCCAGGGTCGAGCCGCCGAGAATCAGCAGCGCCGGCAGCGCGTAGTCGTAGACGCTGACCAGTTGCCCGTACAGGGTGGTCAGGCAGAAGGCCAGGAACGGCCAGCCGCCCCAGCGCATCCAGCGTGGCACGCCGCGCCCGCGGCCATGCCGGCTCGCCCATTCGCTGAGTGCGCCCTCGGGGCAGAACAGCCCGCACCAGAGCCGCCCGAACAGCAGCATCGACAGCAGCACGAAGGGCCACCAGATGCCCCAGAACACGAACTGCGCGAACACCGCCAGGTTGTCCAGCATGCGCGCCTGGGCCGGCGGCAGGTCCAGGCAGGCCGGGACGATCAGCAGCACCGCGTAGAACAGCACCACGGCCCATTGCAGGGCGCGGATCAGCCCGGCATGCCGGCGCATGCCGTCCCCCAGCCGGGCCAACGACCGGGTCAGCAAGAGGGAAGGCGCGCCATTCATGCCAGCCGGGCCTCGACGCGGCGCTCACCGCGCCGGCACAGGTAGCTCGCCAGCGCCCAGTAGGCCGGCAACAGCAGCACCGCCAGCAGCGAGGGCGCGGCGCGGTATCCGGCGAAGCCGGCCAGGGCGGCACCCAGGCCGTGGCCGTCACTGAGCCAGGCGGAGGTGTCCCAGAGCGGATCGCCGAACAGCCCGTAGCACCATTCGGGCAGGTCCAGCGCCATGACCTGCCCCGCCACCCGGTCCAGCGCCGCCATCAGCAGGGCGCCGCCGAGCAGCAGCAGGAGGACTTCGCTGACGCGGAAGAAGCGCCGCCAGGTGAGTATCCGCGAGGACCACTGCAGCGCGGCGTAGGTGGCCAGCGCCAGCAGGAAGCCGAGCACGCCGCCCAGGGCGAACCAGCTCCAGTCCGCCCCCTGCTGCGCGCCGATGCCGTAGAGGAACACCACCGTCTCGCTGCCTTCGCGGGCCACCGCCAGCATCGCCAGCAGCAGCACGCCCCAGCCGCCGTCCTCGGCGATGCTGCGCTCGGCGTCCCGCTCCAGTTGGCGCTTCATGCCGCGCCCATGGCGGTGCATCCACACCACCATCTGCAGGATCAGCAGGCTGGCGCAGAGCACCATGGCGGCCTGGAACCATTCGCCGGACGGCCCCGCCAGCCACTCCCCGGCGAGCATGAACAGCGCGGCCAGCGAGCAGGCCAGCACGACGCCCAGCCCCACCCCGCTCCAGAGCATGCGCAGGCCGCGCGCGGGCTCCGGGCGATGGCAGAGCCAGGCATGCAGGATGCCGACGACCAGCAGCGCCTCGACGCTCTCGCGCCAGACGATGAACAAGGATTGCAGCATGCTTGGCTCCCGGTCAGTGCGCCACGATCTCGCCTTGCGGCAGGTCCATGTGGAATTCGTCGAAGAAGGGATAGCGGCCGGGACGCAGGGGGTGGATCACCACGAACGAGGTGACGCCCGGCGAGAGCACCTTCTCCACCCGCAGCGGCGTGCTCTCGAACTCGGCCGGCCCGCTGCCGGCGTTGCGCACCACGACCTTGAAGCGCTGCCCGGAGGGCACTTCCAGGGTCTGGGGGGTGAAGTGGCCATCCTTGATGGTCAGTTCATAGGTGGGGAGCGGCGCTGCCTGCGCGGCAACGGCGAACGACAGTGCCAGCAGGCAGAAGAACGAGCGCAACATGACGGCCTCGCGACTCTCGGGGAAGGTAACGCCGCACCCGCAACGGGTGCGGCCCGCGCATCAATAGCCGCCTTTCTTGCCGATGCCGGCGTAGGTGAAGTCGTATTCCACCTTGCAGGTCTCGAACCAGGGCGCCACGCCGGTTTCCTTGTCGACGTGGCGGCCGAACATGGAGGCCTCCGACGGCGGCAGGATGGTGTAGGTCAGGTGGTACTTGCCCGGGCCGAGCAGCTTGATGTTGTCGCCGTAGTGCGGGCCGTCGCTGGCCACCATGCCGTGGAAGTCGCCCTTGAGGACCTGGTCGCTGCCGTCCTTGCGCAGTTCGTAGGCCACCCGCAGGTAGGGAATCCAGCTGCCCTCCTGGAAGCCGTTGGGGTTGTCGGCGGTGGCGGCGATGTCGGCCTCCAGGTGCACGTCGGACTGCGCGGCGGCGCGCATCATCCCGGGCGGGTCCATCTCGATCGGCTGCAGGTACACCGCGCCGATCTCCATCCCGCCGCAGGCCTGCGGCGCGCCGATGGGGTACTCCTTGGCCGCCGCGAACGGGGCGGCGAGCGCCAGTATCACGGGAACGGCGCGGTTGATTCGCATGGTCTTCTCCTTGGCTCGACAGATGAGGAATCGCGAGCTCGCATTTAGGGACCAAACGACGCCATTGAGAATGATTTGTATCAAGAATTCCTGAAGTAAATCCGCAAACCTGCGCGGCGAGGACGAAAAGACCAGGGCTGTCCACTTCCAGGCTCACGGCGTTGATTGCCGATAGGCCTGCCCGGCGCAGAAGAGGGAGCGCCAGGCGGCGCTCCCCTTTCCCCGGCCCTGCCCTACCAGAGCGGCAAGGTGTAGCTGACGATCAGCCGCGTCTCGTCCAGGTCGTTGCCGAAGCTGCTGCGGAAGGTGCTGTTGCGCACCTTGAAGCCGAGGTTCTTCAGCGCCCCGTCCTGCACCACGTAGCCGATGTCGGTGTCGCGTTCCCACTCCTTGCCATCGCCCTGGCCGTTGAGCAGGTCGATGTTGTCGCCGCGCAGGTAGCGCGTCATCAGGCTCAGGCCGGGCAGGCCGAGGGCGGCGAAGTTGTAGTCGTAGCGCAGTTGCCAGGAGCGTTCGTCCTTGTTGGCGAAGTCGCCGATCTGCACGTAGTTGACCAGGTACGGATCGGTGCCGGTCAGGTAGGCGAAGCCGGTGTCGCCGGACATGCGCTGGTAGCCCAGGCCGAAGGCGTGGTTGTCGAGCCTGTAGGTGAACATCGCGTTGAGCGCGCGGTTGTCGACGTTGCTGCCGCCGTCGTCGGTGGAGCGCGCCCAGCGGATGTCGGACTTCAGCGACTGGCCGGCGGCGATCGGCAGCACGTGCACCAGGCCCAGGTAGTGCTGGCGGTAGAGGTCTTCGAGATTGGCGTAGTGGTAGCTGGTGCTCAGGCGCTCGCTCCAGCGGTAGGTGCCGCCGGCGAGGTTGAAACGGTCGCTGCTGAGGTGGCTGCCGGCGTCGATGTTGCGCTTGTTGCCGCGGGTGACGCTGAGGTCCTCGGCGTTGGACGAGTCGCGCTGCTTGACCTGGCGCAGCTGGCCGGCCTGCAGGTCGAGGTCGTCGAGTTCCTTCGACTCCACCAGCGCGCCCTGGAAGGTCTGCGGCAGCAGGCGGGTGTCGTTGTACTGCACCACCGGCAGCTTGGGCAGCAGGGTGCCGACTTTCAGGGTGCTGCGGGAGACGCGCAGCTTGGCGGTCAGGCCGAGGTCGCTGTAGTCGTCGGCGGCGCGGCCGCTGCTGGCGGAATACGGCAGCAGCCCGGAGCCGGAGCGGTCGGGGCTGGAATCGAGCTTGAGGCCCAGCAGGCCCAGGGCATCGACGCCCACGCCGACGGTGCCGTCGGTGTAGCCGGACTCGTAGCGCAGCAGGAAGCCCTGCGCCCACTCCTCCGAGTAGGACTGTTTGGCGCCGCTCTGGCGGTAGTCGCGGTTGAAGTAGAAGTTGCGCATTTCCAGGCTGGCCTTGCTGTCGGCCAGGAACTCGGCATGGGCGAACGGGGGCAGCAGCGCCAGTCCGGAGACCAGCACAGGGAGTCGACGAATAGTCATTGTTGTTGTTTCTTTGCAGGGTGTTGGCGAAACGCCGAGCCGGCGGAGTCCGGCCCGGCAAGGGGTGGACTGGGGCTCAGACGGCCTTTTCCAGCGCCGGTACGAGCTCGAACAGATCGCCCACCAGGCCGTAGTCGGCGACCTGGAAGATCGGCGCCTCCTCGTCCTTGTTGATGGCCACGATGACCTTGGAGTCCTTCATGCCCGCCAGGTGCTGGATGGCGCCGGAGATGCCCACCGCGATGTAGAGCTGCGGCGCGACTATCTTGCCGGTCTGGCCGACCTGCATGTCGTTCGGCACGAAGCCGGCGTCCACCGCGGCGCGGGAAGCGCCGACGGCGGCGCCCAGCTTGTCGGCCAGGGCGTAGAGCAGCTTGAAGTTGTCGCCGTTGCCCATGCCGCGGCCACCGGAAACCACGATCTTCGCGGCGGTCAGCTCCGGGCGGTCGGACTTGGCCAGCTCTTCGCCAATGAAAGTCGAGCTGCGGGCATCGAAGACCTCGCCCAGCGCCTCGATGCTGGCACTGCCGCCTTCGGCGCTCACCGCATCGAAGCCGGTGGTGCGTACGCTGATGACCTTGATCGGCGCCGAGGACTGCACGGTGGCGATGGCGTTGCCGGCGTAGATCGGGCGCTTGAAGGTGTCGGCGCCGAGCACCTCGACGATCTCGGAAATCTGGTCGGCGTCCAGCAGCGCGGCGACGCGCGGCAGGTAGTTCTTGCCGTTGGTGGTGGCCGGGGCCAGCAGGTGGGTGAAGTTCTGGGCGATGGAAACCACCAGCGGCGCGATGTTCTCCGGCAGCTGGTGGGCGTAGGCGGAGTCGTCGGCGACCAGCACCCTGGCAACGCCCGCGATCTTGGCGGTGGCTTCGGCCACGGCGCCGACGTTCTGGCCGGCGACCAGCAGGGCGACATCGCCACCGATCTTCTGTGCGGCAGCGACAGTGTTCAGCGTCGCCGCGGCTAGCGCGCCATTCGAATGTTCTGCAATAACCAGGACAGCCATCAGATCACCTTCGCTTCGTTCTTCAGTTTCTCGACCAGTTCGGCCACGGACTTGACCTTGATGCCGGCGCTGCGGGCCGCCGGCGCCTCGACCTTGAGGGTCTTGACGGTGGAGCCGGTGGACACGCCGAGAGCGTCCGGGGTGATCACCTCCAGCGGCTTCTTCTTCGCCTTCATGATGTTCGGCAGCGACGCGTAGCGCGGCTCGTTCAGGCGCAGGTCGGTGGTGACGATCGCCGGCAGGTTCAGCGCCACGGTCTGCAGGCCGCCGTCGATTTCGCGGGTGACCTTGACCTGAGCGCCGTCGACCTCGACCTTGGAGGCGAAGGTGCCCTGGGCGTAGCCGGTCAGCGCGGCGAGCATCTGGCCGGTCTGGTTGTTGTCGCTGTCGATGGCCTGCTTGCCGAGGATGACCAACTGCGGCTGCTCCTTGTCGACCACGGCCTTGAGCAGCTTGGCGATGGCCAGGGAGTTCAGCTCGTCGTTCGACTCGACCAACAGGGCGCGGTCGGCGCCCAGGGCCAGGGCGGTGCGCAGTTGTTCCTGGGCGGCGCCGGGGCCAACCGAGACCACCACGATCTCACTGGCGACGCCCTTTTCCTTCAGGCGCACGGCCTCTTCCACGGCGATTTCGCAGAAGGGGTTCATGGACATCTTCACGTTGGCGAGGTCGACGCCGGAGTTGTCCGCTTTCACCCGGACCTTCACGTTGTAATCGACCACGCGCTTTACCGCGACCACTACCTTCATTCGATTCTCCTCTGGGTTGCAGGTGCGTAGGGCGAATAACCGTTCGCGGTTATCCGCCGCTTGACCTTGGTTTGGCGACGCGCCGGGCTAAACCTCGGCAGCACCGCCCGCAATTGGGTGGGTTCGCGAGCAAGCTCGCTCCTACGATGCGTCCGCCTCCGAGCCCACCTGTAGTACCGACCGCGCCGAAGGGCTCTTCGTAGGATGGGTTGAGCGAAGCGATACCCATCGGCCCCCGGTGATGGGTATCGCTTCGCTCAACCCATCCTACGAAGCTTGCTCACGAACGCTTCACTCGCCGAGCTGCTCGATCACGCCCTGGGCCTTGAGCTCCGCCAGGCGCGCCTCGTCCAGCCCCAGCCGGCGCTTGAGCACCTCGTCGGTGTGCTCGCCGAGCATGGGCGCCGGGCGCTGGTACTGCACCGGCGTCTCGGACAGCTTGAGCGGGCTGCCGACCATCCTGAAGCCGGGGTTGAGGGCGTGGGGAATCTCCACCAGCATGTCGCGCGCCAGCACCTGCGGCTCGTCCAGGGCGCGGCCGATGTCGTTGATCACGCCGACCGGCACCTTGACCGCGTGGATACGGGCCACCCAGTTGTCGGCGCTGTCCTTGCGGAAGTGCTCGGCCAGTTGGCCGACGATGGCCTCGCGGTTGCGCACGCGGTCGGCGTTGCGGGCGAAGCGCGGGTCCTTGGGCAGCTGCGGCAGGCCGATGGCCTCGCACAGGGCGACGAACTGGCTGTCGTTGCCGCAGGCGATGATGAAGTCCCTGTCGCTGCCGGAGAACACCTGGTACGGCACGATGTTGACGTGGGCGTTGCCCTGCCGCCCCGGCGAGCGCCCGGTGGCGAGGTAGTTCTGGCTCTGGTTGCCGAGCATGGCCACCTGCACGTCCAGCAGGGCCATGTCGCAGTGCTGGCCGCGGCCGGTCTTCTCCCGCGCCAGCAACGCGGCCTGGATGGCGACCACCGAGTACAGCCCGGTCATCACGTCGGACACCGCCACGCCGACCTTCTGCGGGCCGGCGCCGGGCACCCCGTCCTTCTCGCCGGTGATGCTCATCAGCCCGCCCATGCCCTGGATGATGAAGTCGTAGCCGGGCTCTTCCGCGCGCGGCCCGGTCTGGCCGAAGCCGGTGATGGAGCAATAGACCAGGCGCGGGTTGAGCCTGGACAGGCTTTCGTAGTCCAGACCGTACTTGGCCAGCGAGCCGGCCTTGTAGTTCTCGATCAGCACGTCGCATTCGCCGGCCAGCGCGCGCACCAGCGCCTGGCCCTCGGGGCTGGCCAGGTTCAGCGCCACCGACAGCTTGTTGCGGTTGGTCGACTGGTAGTACGAGGCCTCGGGGCTGTCCGAGCCGTCCGCCGCCTTCATGTAGGGCGGGCCCCAGCCGCGGGTGTCGTCGCCCGCGCCGGGCCGTTCGATCTTGATCACCTCCGCGCCCAGGTCGGCCAGTATCTGGCCACACCAGGGGCCGGCCAGGACACGGCTGAGGTCGAGTACGCGGTATCCGCTCAAAGCGCCCATCTTCATCTCCTCACTGGCGCGCTCAGACGCGCTCGATAACCATGGCGAGCCCCTGGCCCACGCCGATGCACAGGCTGACCACCGCATAGCGTTGACCACTGCGCTGCAGTTGTCGCGCCACGCTCAGCGCCAGCCGCGCGCCGGAAGCCCCCAGCGGGTGGCCGACGGCGATGGCGCCGCCGTTGGGGTTGACCCGCGGATCGTCGAAGGCGACGCCCAGGCCGCTCAGGCAGCCGAGCACCTGGGCGGCGAAGGCCTCGTTGATCTCGATGATGTCCATGTCGGCGAGGCCCAGGCCGGCGCGCGCCAGCGCCTTGTTGATCGCCTCGACCGGGCCGACGCCCATGATCCGCGGCTCCACGCCCACCGCCGCGGCGGAGAGGATTCGCGCCAGCGGCGCGAGCCCATGGCGCTCGCCGGCCGCGGCGGAGCCGATCAACAGCGCCGCCGCGCCATCGTTCACCCCCGAGGCGTTGCCGGCGGTGACCACGCCGCCCTCGAACAGCGGCTTCAGGCGCGCCAGCGCGGCTTCGTCGGAGTCCGGGCGCGGGTGCTCGTCCTGCTCGATCACCTTCGGCGGCGTCTTGCGTCCGGTGGGCACGCTCACCGGGACGATCTCGCCGGCAAAGAAGCCGGCCTGGCGGGCCGCCTCGTAGCGCGCCTGGGACGCCGCGGCGAAGCGGTCGGCCTGCTCGCGGCTGATGCCGTATTCGCGGGCCACGTTATCGCCGGTCTGCGGCATGCTGTCGTTGCCGAACCCGGCGACGATCTTCGGATTGGGGAAGCGCGCGCCTATGGTGCTGTCGAACACCGCCAGGTCGCGGCTGTAGGCGGCCTCGGCCTTGGCCATGACGAAGGGCGCGCGGGACATGCTCTCGACGCCGCCGGCGACGAACAGTTCGCCCTCGCCACAGGTCACGGCGCGGGCGGCGTCGATGACCGCGGCCAGGCCGCTGGCGCACAGGCGGTTGACCGTCTGGCCCGGCACCGTCACCGGCAGCCCGGCCAGCAGCGCGGCATGGCGGGCGACGTTGCGGCTGTCCTCGCCGGCCTGGTTGGTGTTGCCGAGGATCACGTCCTCGATGGCCTCGCCCGGCACGCCATGGCGGGCGAGCAGTTCACGGATGACGTGGGCCGCCAGGTCATCCGGGCGCACCGGCGCCAGGGTCCCGGCATGGCGGCCGAAGGGGGTGCGCAGGCCGGCATAGATAAAGGCATTGAGCATGGAAGTCTCCTTGGATCGGGTGAGCGCCGGGCCTCAGCCCAGCGCGGGCTCGGCATGGCGCAGCGACAGGCCCAGCGCGGCGCGGCGGCGCAGCCACGGGCCGGGGCGGTAGCGGGCATCGCCGGTCAGGTCGGTCATGCGTTCCAGTATCGTCAGCAGCCGCGCGGGGCCGACGCTGTCGCCCCAGGCCAGCGGCCCCTGCGGATAGCCCAGGCCGCGGCGCACGCCTTCGTCCAGGTCGTCGACGCTGGCGATGCGCTGCTGGACGATGTCGCCGGCCAGGTTGACGATCAGCGCCAGCACGCGCTGGGCGACGAAGCCGACGCTGTCGTTGATCAGGCTGACGCCGACGCCATCGGCGGCCAGCAACGCATGGGCGGCGTCGCGCATGGCCGGGACGGTAGCCGGGTTCTGCATCAGGCAGCGGTGGCGCTGCAGATCGAGCAGCAGGTCGATGCACAGGGTGCGCGCCGGGTCGCTGCCGAAACGCCGGCAGGCGCTGGTCGCGTCCATGCCGTAGGGGGCCAGCAGGCAAAGGGCCTCGCTGCTCGGCTGTTCGCCCTGCTCCAGGGTAGCGCCCAGCTTCTCCAGCAACGCGCCGAGCGACTCGCGGTCTTCGTCGGACTCGGCGCCGATCCATACCGGCGGCAACACGGCCACGCTCGGCACCGGTTGCGGTGCCGGCGGATCGATCATCCTGCCGTCTTCGTAACGGTAGAAGCCACGTCCCACCTTGCGCCCCACGAAACCGGCCTCGAGCATCTGCCGGGTGAGCGCCGCCGGCCGGTAGCGCGGCTCCTGGTAGAACTGGTTGTAGATGGATTCGATCACCGGGTGCGAGACGTCCAGCGCAGTCAGGTCGAACAGCTCCAGCGGCCCCATGCGGAAGCCCAGGCCCTCGCGCAGGATGCGGTCGATGTCGGCCGGCTCGGCGATGCCTTCCTTGAGCATCTGCAGCGCCTCGGTGCTGTAGGCGCGCCCGGCGTGGTTGATGATGAAGCCGGGGGTGTCCTTGGCGCGGATGCCGCGGTGGCCCATGCGCGCGGCCAGCGCCTGCAGGCGGTCGCCCACCTGCGAGTCGCTGGCCAGGCCATCGATCACCTCGACCACCTTCATCAGCGGCACCGGGTTGAAGAAGTGGAAGCCCGCCACCCGCTCGGGGTGCCGGCAGCCGCGGGCGATGCTGGTGACCGACAGCGACGAGGTGTTGGTCGCCAGGATGCAGTCGGCGGCGACCACCGCTTCCAGCTCGGCCAGCAGCGCCTGCTTGGCGTCCAGGCGTTCGACGATGGCCTCGACCACCAGTTCGGAATCGGCCAGCTCGGCCAGGGAGCCGGCGACCAGCAGGCGGGCCAGGGCGGCGTCAGCTTCCCCGGCACTGATCTTGCCCTTCTCCGCCAGCTTGCCGAGGGTGCGCCCGAGGTTGTCGCGCGCGGCCTGCGCCGCGCCCTCGCGGGCGTCGAAGAGTTTCACCTGGATGCCGGCCTGGGCGGCGATCTGGGCGATGCCGCTGCCCATCACGCCGGTGCCGACGATGGCCATGCGTTGGATATCACGCGTCATGGGTCATTCCCCTTGGAAGCTGGCTTGGCGTTTTTCGAGGAAGGCGGCGGCGCCCTCCTTCTGGTCCCTGGAGTCGAACAGCAGCTGGAAGGCCTTGCGCTCCAGAGTCAGCGCGCTGTCCAGCGGCAGGTCGGCGCCGGCGAGCATCACCTCCTTGATCTGCGCCACGGCCAGCGGCGGCAGCGCGGCGATCTCGGCGGCCAGTTCCAGGGCGCGCGGCAAGGTCTGCGCATCGCCGACCACCTCGCTGACCATGCCCATCGCCAGGGCTTCCGGCGCCTTGACCAGGCAGCCGGTCAGGGCCATGCGCATCGCCTGGAACTTGCCCACCGCGCGGATCAGCCGCTGGGTGCCGCCGGCGCCGGGCATCAGGCCGAGCTTCACCTCCGGCTGGCCGAAGCGCGCCGACTCGCCGGCGACGATGATGTCGCAGTGCATCGCCAGCTCGCAGCCGCCGCCCAAGGCGAAGCCGTTCACCGCCGCGATCACCGGCTTGGGGCAGCGGCCGATGGCATCCCAGAGCAGCTCGGTGTGCCGGCGGTACATCTCGATGGGGCTGGCCTGGGCGAACTCGCGGATGTCCGCGCCCGCCACGAAGCACTGCTCTCCCCCGGTCAGGACGATGGCCCGCACCCGGCTGTCGTCGGCCAGCGCGCGGAAGTGCTCGGCCAGTTGCTGGCGCACGGCGGCATTGAGGGCGTTGCGGGCTTCGGGGCGGTCGATGCGGACCACCGCCACGCCATCGGCCTGGATCGTTCGGTGGACCACGCTGGGGTGCTGGTTGCTCATGATCGTGCTTGCCTCAGTATTGTTTCGTCTGACGAAACTACATTCCGTATTTACGATTCATCATAGTGAGCCTCGATCGACGCTGTAAACGACATCCGTTCTGATCAGTTATTTTTACTTTTAAAAACAATCAGTTAGTAAATATATCAGCGACAATTTTACGCAGACTGGAAAACCCTCTATAATTTCGTCTGACGAAACTGAATTTTATTTTATTGATTTTCTCGGAAAAGGGGTTCTACCATGCGCCGCAACAAGACGGAGCTGGATTCGGCTGCGCCGACGAAAAACGAAGGTGAGATCGGCCTGTTGGAACGGGGGATGTTCGACCCCGCCACGGCGCTGAGCGAGGAGGAAAACAGCGGTCAGTTCGTCACGGCCCTGGCTCGCGGCCTGGAAATCCTGCGCTGCTTCAACCCACGGGAAAACGTGCTGAGCAACCAGGACCTGGCGCGCAAGACCGGCCTGCCCAAGCCGACCGTGACGCGCCTGACCAACACCCTGATGCGCCTGGGCTGCCTCAAGCGCGAGGTGCACTCGGGCAAGTACCAGCTGGACGTCGGCGTGCTGGGCTTTGGCTACGCGATGCTGTCGAACCTGTCGATCCGCGCGGTGGCCCACCCGCTGATGGAGGAGCTGGCCAACCACGCCCAGGCGGCGGTGGCCATGGCCGCCCGCGACCGCCTGCAGATGGTGTACCTGGACGTGGTCCAGGGCCAGGGGAACATGACGATGCGCCGGCAGATCGGCAGTTACCTGCCGCTGGCGGTGAGTTCGGTGGGCCGCGCCTGCCTGGCGGCGATGCCGGAGAACGAACGGGAGTTCCTGCTCGACCACATCCGCGAGCGCGAACCGCAACACTGGCCGGCCATCCGCAAGGGCCTGGACCGCGCCTTCAGGGACTTCACCGACTACGGCTACTGCCTGTCGATCGGTGAATGGCACCGCGACGTCAACTCCGTCGCCGTGCCCTTGGTACATCCGCAGTACGGGCTGCTGGCCTTCAACTGCGGCGGACCGAGCTTCCAGCTGACCCGCGAGAAGCTCGCGGACGACATCGGGCCCCGCCTGATCAACATGGTCAACAACATAGGTGCCGCCGCTCGCTGATGCCCGGGTGACGGTGCCCTGCCAGACAGGCCCGCCCGGCGGGCCCTTGAGGAGAGCACATGATCCGAGACGCAGAGACGCTGCAGATACTTCTGGATTCCATCCACCAGTTCGTCGACGAGGTGCTGATACCGCGCGAGAACGAAGTCGCGGAAACCGACGCCATTCCCCAGGACATCGTCGAGCAGATGCGCGAGATGGGTCTGTTCGGCCTGACCATTCCCGAGGAATTCGGCGGCCTGGGCGTGACCATGGAAGAAGAGGTGAACATCACCTTCGAACTCGGCCGCACCTCCCCCGCCTTCCGCTCCTACATCGGCACCAACAACGGCATCGGCTCCATCGGCATCCTGATCGACGGCACGCCCGAACAGAAAAGCCACTACCTGCCCAGGCTCGCCAGCGGCGAACTGCTCAGCTCGTTCTGCCTGACGGAGCCGGACTCCGGCTCCGACGCCGCCTCGCTGAAGACCAGCGCGGTGCGCGACGGCGACCACTACGTGCTCAACGGCACCAAGCGCTTCATCACCAATGCCCCGCATGCCGGCATCTACACCGTGATGGCGCGCACCAACCCGGAGATCAAGGGCGCCGGCGGCATCAGCGCCTTCATCGTCGAGCGCGGCACCCCGGGCATCTCCCTGGGCAAGCCGGACCACAAGATGGGCCAGAAGGGCGCGCACACCAGCGACGTCATCTTCGACAACGTGCGCGTGCCGGCCAGCCAACTGATCGGCGGCGTCGAGGGCGTGGGCTTCAAGACCGCCATGAAGGTGCTCGACAAGGGCCGCCTGCACATCGCCGCGCTGAGCGTCGGCGCCGCCGAACGCATGCTCGACGACGCCCTGCGCTACGCCCTGGAGCGCAAGCAGTTCGGCAAGCCGATTGCCGAGTTCCAGTTGATCCAGGCGATGCTCGCCGACAGCAAGGCGGAAATCTACGCCGCCCGCTGCATGGTGCTGGACGCCGCGCGCAAGCGCGACGAGGGCCGCAACGTCAGCACCGAGGCCTCCTGCGCCAAGATGTTCGCCACCGAGATGTGCGGCCGCGTCGCCGACCGCTGCGTGCAGATCCACGGCGGCGCCGGCTACGTCAGTGAGTACGCCATCGAGCGCTTCTACCGCGACGTGCGGCTGTTCCGCATCTACGAAGGCACCACGCAGATCCAGCAGGTGGTCATCGCCCGCAACATGATCCGCGAAGCCACGCACTGAACGACGCCCTCGCCGCCCTGCCCCGCCGGGCGGCGACCCGCAGGCTTACCGATGGGCCGCAAGCGCCGGCCCACGAATAAATACAACAGGTAGTTCGCCCATGGAAACCACTGCTTCGACTTCCCAAGCGACCACCCAGAGCAAGACCTGGGTGATCGTGTTCCTGTTCTGCTTCATCGGCCTGCTGATCGATGGCGCCGACCTCATGCTGCTGTCCTACAGCCTCACCAGCCTGAAGGCCGAGTTCGGCCTGAGTAACGTCCAGGCCGGCAGCCTGGGCAGCTTCACCCTGGCCGGCATGGCCATCGGCGGCATCTACGGCGGCTGGGCGTGCGACCGCTTCGGCCGGGTGCGCACCGTGGTCTGGACCATCGTGCTGTTCTCCGTCGGCACCGCCGCGCTGGGCCTGACCCACAGCTACTGGCAGTTCGCCGCGGCGCGTTTCGTCGCCTCCCTGGGCCTTGGCGCGCTCTACGTCGCCTGCAACACCCTGATGGCCGAATACGTGCCCACCAAATACCGCACCACGGTGCTGGGCACCCTGCAGGCGGGCTGGTCGGTGGGCTACATCGTCGCCACCCTGCTGGCCGGCTGGATCCTGCCGAGCTACGGCTGGCGCTACCTGTTCTACGTCGCGATCATCCCGGTGGTACTGGCCGTGGCCATGCGCCGCCTGGTGCCGGAACCGGCCGCCTGGGTGGAAGCCCAGGCCGAGCGCAAGCGCCGCAAGGCCCTGGGCCAGGAGGAAGTCGTCGAGAAGAAATCCGCCGGCGCGTTCCGCATGATCTTCGGCGACCGCCGCGCCCGCAGCATGTTCATCTTCTGGTCGCTGACCGCGGGCTTCCTGCAGTTCGGCTACTACGGCGTGAACAACTGGCTGCCGTCCTACCTGGAAACCGAGATGGGCATGAACTTCAAGTCCATGACCGCCTACCTGGTGGGCACCTACGCGGCGATGATCCTCGGCAAGGTCCTGGCCGGCGTCGCCTCGGACTGGCTGGGCCGGCGCAAGGTGTTCGCCTTCGGCGCCCTGGGCACCGCGGTGTTCCTGCCGGTGATCGTGCTCTACCACAGCCCCGAGGCCATTCTCTGGATGCTGGTGGTGTTCGGCTTCCTCTACGGCATCCCCTACGGCGTCAACGCCACCTACATGACCGAAAGCTTCGCCGCCCGCTACCGCGGCACCGCCGTGGGCGGCGCCTACAACATCGGCCGCATCGGCGCGGCCATCGCCCCGGCGGCCATCGGCTTCCTGGCCACCCAGGTGTCCATCGGCGCGGGCTTCCTGGTGATGGGCGCCGCCTACTTCGTCTGCGGCATCATTCCCGCCCTGCTGATCCGCGACAAGCAGTTCGATCCGCAGACGGAGTGACGTACGAGCGGAGCCCGGCGCCGAAATAGTGCCGGGCTCCGCCCTTGTCGCAAGAATCAGAAAAAATCCTTGAAGCGCCCCGCATAAACAGAAAACAAGAAAACCATTCCACTGATGCAGATCAATGAAACCGATAAAAATGATGTCATATTGACATTATTCGTAAAGAAAACTGCACAGAAAAAACAACGATTGCGTGGCAAAGACAGGGTAAGGATCGATGTTTGTGAACTGACCGTCGGAATGTATGTGCTGGAGCTCGACGAGTCCTGGGAGAACACCCCGTTTCTGTTCCGTGGCTTCCAGATCAGGACTCTCAAGGAACTGGAACGGATCAGGCAGGTAGCCAAGCATGCCTGGGTCGAGGCCCGGTCCCTGCCCGACGGCATCCCCGGGGACACCCGCGCGGAGCTTGTGCCACTCATTGGCAAGGTGGATTTCCGGCAGGAGATAGAGCAGGCGCAGCAGACCTGGGGCGAAGCGCTGGAGGTTGCCCGGGGCCTGCTGGACGCGGTGCGTCTCGGCCAGGCGCTGGACATCCCCGGGGTCAAGCGCACCATCGAAGGGTGCGTCGAGAGCATCCTGCGCAACCCCGCGGCAATGCTCTGGCTCACCCAGATCAGGAACAAGGACGACTACACCGCCGAGCACTCGCTGAGGACGGCCATCTATGCGATTTCCCTGGGCCGCCGGCTCGACATGCTGCCACGGGAGCTGGTCGATATCGGCATGTACGGCATGCTCCACGACCTCGGGAAGATCAAGGTTCCACTACCGATACTCACCAAGAACGGCCGGCTGTCGGCGGACGAATACCTGATCATGCAGACCCATGCCGACAGCGGCCGCAAGCTGCTCATGAGCACCAGCGACGTCCCGCCGGCGGCCGTCGATGCCGCCTACTGCCACCATGAGCGCCTGGACGGCAGCGGCTATCCCCGGGGCCTGCGGCACGACAAGATCCCACAAGTGGCGAAGCTGGTGGCGATAGTCGACGCCTATGACGCCATCACCAGCGACAGAGTCTACAGCAAGGGACGCTCCAGCCTGGAAGCGCTGCGGATAATATTCGATGCAGCCGGCACGCACTTCGACGAGGAGATGGTCGCGCACTTCGTCAAGCTCATCGGCATCTACCCGCCGGGCGAGATCGCCGAGCTGAGCAATGGCGAAGTCGGCATCATCATCGGCTGCCCGCCCGGCAACAAGCTCAAACCCAAGCTGCTGAGAGTGCTGGACGCCGACAAGCAACCCTGCCGGGAACGGGTCATCGACCTGGCCACGAACCCGAAGGACGACCAGGGAAAACCCTATTACCTCTACCTGGTCCACCCCAGCGGCGCCTTCGGCATCGACATCGAGCACTACCGCAGAAAGGGGCTGCTCGTTCCCGAGAATCTTTAGCCGAGGCCAGGTGCCGGCCTGTCGATCGCGCCCCGGCCTATCTGGCGCTTGCCGCCGTTTACTGAGATGATAATGATTCCCATATTCGATTAAGCCTCCTCCCCCGCGACCTCAGACTCCCCGGCACCGTGACAGACCCAGGCCAACACAAGCTGCAGTTGTTCCTTACCCACCGTACCGCGCTGGTCACCTACGCCACGCCCATTGTCGGTTGCAGGGCACACGCCGAAGACGTCGTCCAGGAAGCCTGGCTGCGCTTCGCCAGCGCCGAACTGAGCGTCGCCCAGCTGCATCAGCCCAGCGCCTACCTGTACCGCATCGTGCGCAACCTAGCGCTGGACTTCGTGCGTCGTCCGCTGCATGGGGAACGGCAGGCGGCGGACGACGACTTCTTCGACTTCCTCAGCGACCCGCGTCCCTCGCCGGAGCAGATCGCCCTGCAGCGCGAGGAGCTGCAGCGCGTGCACCGCGCGCTCGACGAACTGCCCGAGCGCACGCGGCGCGTCTTCGAGCTGTACCGCCTGGAGGGGCTGACCCTGCAGGCCATCGCCGACCAGCTGGAGCTTTCCGTGGGGATGGTCCACAACCTGGTGCGCCAGGCCCTTGGCCACTGCGCGCGGAGCCTGACCGACGATGGACAATGAAGCCTGGCGCCGCGGGCGCAAGCGCCCGACAATGTCCCCCTCCGCCCCCATGGATGAGCAGGACCGCGTGAGCGAGACCGACGAGCGAGACACACCCCTGGACGACGATCCGGTCTGGCAGCAGGCCATGGACTGGCTGATGCGCCTGCGCGACGCGCCGGATTCGATGGAACTGCGCCGGGCCTGCCGCGCCTGGGCCGAGGCCGACCCGCGCCACGCCCAGGCGCTGCGCCAGGTCGGGCGGGCCTGGCAGCTCAGCGGCATGGCTGCCGGAAGCGCGCAGACGCCGAGGCCAGCGCCCGAGGCCGCGCCTGCGGCTCCACGGCCTCGACAGCGTAGGCGCTGGCCACTGGCGCTGGCCGCCTCGCTGCTGCTGGGCGTGCTTGCCTGGGCCCTGCAGCCGGACGATCCCGACCGCTTCAGCGCCCGCGCCAACCGCGAGCTGCGCCTGCCCGACGGCAGCCAGGTCTCCCTGGCCGCCGGCAGCCACCTGGAACTGGCGTTCAGCAGCGACCGACGGCAGGTCCGCCTGGTGCAGGGAGAGGCCTTCTTCGACGTCGCCCACGACGCCGCGCGGCCCTTCAGCGTCGAGGCCGGCGATGGCGAGGTGACGGTGACCGGCACCGCCTTCGACGTCCGCGCCGAGGGCAAAGCCTGGGAAGTGGCGGTGGCGCGCGGCTCGGTACGCGTCCAGCCGCCGCTGGACCTGCCGCCGCGCCAGCTGGGCCCCGGTGGCCGGCTGCGGGTCGAACTTCCGGGTGGGCAGGCGCGCCAGGAAAAGGTTCCCGCCGAACAGATCGGCGCCTGGCGCCAAGGCCAGTTGCTGGCCAACGACACGCCCCTGCCCGACCTGCTGGCGCAACTGCGGCGCAATTACCCGGGGGTGCTGCTGGTGGACGAAAAGGCCTTCGCCGGCAAGCGCGTCACCGGTATCTACGACCTGCGCGACCCACGCCGCGCGCTGCAGGCCATGGTCCGGCCATTCGGTGGCGAAGTCGGTGGCTGGGGCCCGTTGTGGCTGTCGGTAAATCCTAGGAGATAAGAAATTTCATGCGGCGATTGAAAAAATCGCCGTAGGTTACGTCATTGAGCGCTGAACACGACTGAGAGTCGTTATCAACTGCAACTGGCGCCTCGCGCGCCTTTCGGAGACAGCGCTCCATGAATCTCAACGGGAAGTCCGTAGCCCGCGGCTGCGGCCGTTTCTACCTGCCCCTGCGCCGACTCGGCGGCATCGGCCTGCTCTGCCTCACCCCGCTCGCTCCCCTGCCCGCCTGGGCCGCTACCCCGCCCCAGGACGACGAGGCGCCGCTGGAGCACAAGCGGCACTTCGAGATTCCCGCACAATCCCTGGCTTCCGCCCTGCTCATCTTCGGCCAGCAGAGCGGCCTGCAGGTCAGCGCCGACAGCGAGCTGCTGGAAGGCCTGCGCAGCCCGGCGGTTGCCGGGCGGATGAGCGCCTGGGACGCGCTCGACCGATTGCTGCAGGGCAGCGGCCTGCACTGGCGCTACGGCGAGCCCAACCTGGTCTCGCTATTCCGCGTCGACCTGAGCAACGCCGTCTCCGCCGGCGACATGTGGGTGCGTGCCCCGCGGATCCGGAACTTCCAGGGCGAGATGGACTTCGACCGCGAGATCATCGAGCGCATGCCGGCCGGCAACGGCGACATCACCAGCCTGCTGAAGATGAACCCCAACGTACAGTTCGACGACGCCCAGCTCAGCAGCAAGACGCCCGGGGAGATCGACCCGGCCAACGTCAGCATCAACGGCGCCAAGTACTGGCAGAACCTGTTCCTGGTCGACGGCGTGGGTATGAACAACGACCTCGACCCGGCAGCGGACGCCAGCAGCGCCGTCTCCATGACCGACGTGCCCGGGCGCAGCCAGGGCCTGGCCCTGGACACCGACCTGCTGGACGAGGTCAAGGTGCTCGACAGCAACGTCCCGGCCTCCTATGGCGGCTTCAATGGCGGGGTGATCGAGGCCAACACGCGGCAGCCGAGCCGCGAGCTGCACGGCAAGGTTTCTGCGCAGGTGAGCCGTTCGCAGTGGACGCGCTACCACATCGACGAACGCGACCAGCAGAACTTCGAGGACTCCACCAGCTACGCCAACCAGCCAGAGTTCGACAAGCTGGTGCTGCGCAGCACCCTCGAAGGCCACGTGACCGACGACTTCGGGCTGCTGCTCAACTATTCCTCCAAGCGTTCCACCATTCCACTGAAGGGCTACAACGCGAACACCTACGATGCCCCGGCCGAGGGCATGGACAAGGACCAGACCCGGCGCATCGACAACTACTACCTCAAGGGCGTCTGGCAAGCCCGCGAGGACCTGAGCTTCGAGGGGGCGCTGACCTATGCCCCGCAGGACAACCGCTACTTCATCGTCAACGGACGCGACTCCATGCTGGACATCAAGTCCGGCGGCTACCAGGCCAACCTGCGGGCGATCTGGGACGCCTCCCTGGCCGAGGTCACCCAGACCATCGCCTGGTCGCGCATGGACAACTCCCGCGACAGCGAGAAGGACTACTTCAAGGGCTGGCGCTGGTCGCCGGAGAAGAACTGGGGCGCCCCCGGCGCCAGCAGCGCCACGGTGCTCAGCTCCGAGGGCAACTACGGCGACATCGAGCAGCGCCAGACCACCTGGAGCTACAAGCTCAACGCCGACTGGCATCCCTGGCAGGTGCTGGGCAGCCAGCACAAGGTGCAGACCGGCCTGGAGCTGACCCGGCAGAACGCCTACTACGACCGCCTGGAGGAGTTCCGGTACGGCTCGCTGCTCAAGGCCACCAGCACCTGCAGCGAAAGCGACTGGTGCTCGCTGAGCCCGACGCCCTACTTCGCCGGCAAGGGCCAGGCCTTCACTCAGCTGAACGTCTACGAGGCCGGCAAGATCGAGTTCGACACCACTGCCTGGGCGCTCTACGCCCAGGACGAGATCGCCATCGGCCGCCTCACCCTGCGCCCCGGCCTGCGCCTGGATGGCGACGACTACATGGACAAGAAGACCCTGGCCCCGCGCTTCGCCGCCGAATACGACCTGTTCGGCGATGGCCGCACGCGCTTCACCGGCGGCGCCAACCGCTACTACGGGCGCAACATGTTCGCCTATCGCCTGTACGACGGCCGCAGCGCCCTGCAGTACAAGCTGACTCGGGCCAGCGGCGGCGCCGACTGGGGCTCGCCGGTGCGCACCCTGAACAACACGCGCTTCAACCAACTGGACATCCCCTACGACGACGAGTGGACCCTGGGCATCAGCCAGATGCTCTGGAGCACCGAGTTCGCGCTGAAGTACGTGCACCGCGACGGCCACGACCAGATCATCCGCACCCAGGGCCGCTACCTCGGGCAGCCGGCCAGCGACGACCTGAGCACCAGCTACTACACCTACACCAACGGCGGCAGCAGCGAGAGCGACATCCTCAGCCTGACCGTCACCCCGCAGCGCCGCTTCGAGCTCGCCGGCACCAGCAGCCTGCTGCAACTGGCCCTGGACTGGACCGACGTGACCAGCTCCAACGTCGACTACGCCACCGCCGTCAGCGAAACCGACCTCGCCGACCCGATCATCCAGTACGACGGCAAGTTCATGCGCTACTCCGAACGCCCGGCGGACAACTTCAACCGGCCCTGGACCGCGCGCCTGACCACCATCACCGAAATCCCCCGGGCCAACCTCACCTGGAGCAACTTCCTGCGCTACCGCGCCGGCTACCGGCAGATTCTCGATACCGGCAAGGAGGTGGACTACCAGGGCACGCCGGTGGAAGTGTGGGAGGAAGAAGACCAGTCCGCCGCCCTCACCTGGGACCTGCGCCTGGCCTGGGAGCAGCCCACCGCCAAGGACCAGGCGCTGTTCGTCAACCTCGACGTGTTCAACGTGCTCGACAGGGTTTCCGTCAGCAGCGTGAACAGCAGCGGCGTCCCCACCTACGAGGTCGGCCGGCAGTTCTGGGTGGAGGTGGGTTATCGCTTCTAGGACGCTGCTGGCCGCCGGGCTGCTGCTGGCCGGGCTGGCCCAGGCCGACGACTGCGCAACGCGCCTGGACGCGCAGCCGGTGGACTACGCCTGCCTGCGCCAGGTCTACAGCCAGCCTTCGGCGAATTGGCCGGCCCCGGACATCAGCCCGGGGCTGGCCTGGCGCGAACTGGCGCCGCTGTCCGCGCCCCCGGCGCTGGACGAGCGCCAGGTCGAACTGGGCCGGCAGCTGTTCTTCGAGCCGCTGCTGTCGCGCTCCGGACAGATCGCCTGCGCCTCCTGCCACGAGCCGGACCTGGCCTTCGCCGACGGCCGCCGCGTGTCCTTCGGCCACGACCGCCAGGCCGGAACCCGCAACGCCCCCAGCGTAGCCATGGCCAGCCACTTCACCAACCTGTTCTGGGACGGCCGCGCCGGCAGCCTGGAGCAGCAGGCGCTGATGCCCATCGTCGATCCCACCGAGATGGCCTTCGCCCTCGACCCGCTGCTCCAGCGCCTGCGCACGCACCGCGACTATCCACGGGCCTTCGCCGAGGCCTTCGGCAGCACGCCGATCGACGCGGCTCAACTGGGCCGGGCACTGGCCACCTACCAGCGCAGCCTCGCGCCCCGGCGCAACGCCCTCGACCGCTTCCTGCTGGGCGACGGCAAGGCCCTGAGCGATACCCAGCTGCACGGCCTACACCTGTTCCGCGGCAAGGCCCGCTGCCTGAACTGCCACCAGGGCGAAGCCTTGAGCGACGACCGCTTCCACAACCTCGGCCTGACCTATTACGGCCGCCGCTACGAGGATCTCGGCCGTTACAGGGTGACCGGCCGCGCCGAGGACGTCGGCGCCTTCCGCACGCCCTCGCTGCGCCAGGTCGCGCGCACCGGGCCCTGGATGCACAACGGCCTGTTCGGGGACCTGCGCGGCATCCTCAACATGTACAACGCCGGGATGTTCCACCCGCTGCCGACGGCGCAGCAGAAAGATGACCCGCTGTTTCCGAAGACTTCGCCGCTGCTCGAACCATTGCGGCTGAGTGCGCAGGAGTTGCAGGCCTTACTGGACTTTCTCCAGACACTGTAGGAAACAAGGCTTAGGCGTCATGTGGGATGTCAGCCCAATCCTCCACGCGGGCACCCAGTGTGGTGATCGAACAAACCAAGTGGCGCTGCGATACGGAAGTGGCGTTAAGCATGCGGAAATGATCCGGCAGCATAATCCCCTGCATTCGGAACCGGCCAGAAACGCAAAAGCCCCGCAGTGCGGGGCTTGCCGGCGACTGGGCGACGGCTCGCCGCTTCGGCTGTTGAGCCGGAAGGCTTTCACCATCCCCGGCACGCTAATAGAATACACAGTTCATTCATCCGGCGAACGCAGAGCAATGAACGGAACCACTGACGCAAGAATGCCTGCAGGGCGCCGAATCGAGTACCTGGACGCCATGAGGGGATTGGCGGCAATCTACGTTGTGCTCTTCCATTTGATTTTCGTGGGGAGCGTTCCAGTTCCAGGTTGGTTCAAGGGCTTCGCTGTTGAAGGCGCAAGCGGAGTAATGCTGTTCTTCGTAATCAGCTGTTTCTCGTTGTTCTACACGATGCCGGCCCGTTTGAAAGAAAGCAGCCCAACCATTTCGTTCTATCTGCACAGACTCTTCCGGATTGTTCCACTCTTCTATCTCTGGCTGATACTGTCCTGCATCCGAAACCCAGTTCTTCACGGCATCCACAATACCCCAATGGAGATTGCCAACAACTTCCTGATGATCTTCAACCTGATTCCTGGCCAGCAATCCGGAATCGCCATGGCAAGCTGGACAATCGGCGTCGAAGTCCTCTTCTACGCGATATTCCCGCTGATCTATTTCAGCGTGCGCAATCTTTCCCATGCGACAATTTTTATCGTTACCTCTTTCGCTGCCTACCTTGGCATGCTCGTGGTCATTGATCATCTGCCGCTCTCTGCAAGTGACGTCGGGCAGTATAAGTTCTGGCTATTCACAAAAGACATACCGGTGTTTGCTTTCGGGGCCATCTGCTACTTCATAATCTTCAGCGAACGCTTCCAAGGAATTCAGCCAAAAAAGCTGGCTGGCTCAGTACTCATAGCCTCCTGCGCACTGATATTCGTCATGCGCTCTAACGGGATAATTACCGACAAGCTCTTCGCAGGGAACCCGTATATGTGGCACGGCCTTGCCTATGCACTATTGCTGCTTGGCATCGCTTTATTCCCGATCAAGGTTATCGTAAACAGGGCAACCAGTTTCTTAGGTAAGATCAGTTATTCCATCTACCTATCGCACGGGACGGTAATATTGCTCTCCAAGCCAATTTATCAGTGGATCGGTCAGTTCATAAAAAACGATACAGCGTTCTATTTTTCCTGTCTCGGAATCACCATCCTTATGGTCCTACCGCTTTCCTACGCGACTTACAAGCTCGTTGAAGAACCATTCATCCGCTTCGGGAAGAAGGCTCACAACAAACTCATGAGCCCTGCAGCAGCACAGGCGTAATCCTACTGGCTGGCAGTCACGGCCGCCTCCAGCCTTTCTTCGTATCCCTTCCGGCGCTACCGATCGACCCTGAACGCGCATATCTGCACATCGATCACCGATCCCAGTAACAGCGAGTCGACCGAGGAAGCCAGCCGCTGCAGATCTACCAGCGCCTGTTCTGCTGATTGACCGAAGATTGCAGGCTGTCGCAGGTGGTCGTGCAGTTGGTCACCGCAGCACTGCCGACGGCGGCGCCAGTATGACTGCGAGCAAACCAGCGCCGGCCTTCCATATCTAGGTCCCCATACCAGCACCACCGTTGTCTTCTCCCACGGCACCAAGCGATCAGCCTGCCTGTTGAGGCTGCCGGACGATCTGCTCGAATTTGCCAGCATCGACCAGGTCATTGAGCCTATGGCTCGGCCACCACTAGGCCGCAGAGGGCATAGCCCACTCGGCTTGCTCCAGCAGTTCAAACTGACCAGGCACCAGTAGACCCAGGCTCTTCCGGTAATTGTCTCGGCCGGTGATCTGGATCAGGCTGCAGCCCAAGAATTTTCGGCCGTCGCCGGGCTGGGTGTTGCCCAAGTTCTTGCCGCCCTCATAGCCCTACTGGGGCCGCTGTCGGCCCCAGATTTCATGCATCCGCCGCAATTGGCCAGACTCATGACCGATCTGGACCAAGAACGTCGCCTGGCGCACGGCGGAGTCGATCTGATAGCACTGCATCGCGCGGTTCAGCGCAGGAGCAAGAACGCCGGTTTTCCGGCTGGCGTTCGGGAGAGTCTGCAGCCGTTTATTTGCTTTTTGTGCCACTACTTCTACTGAAATACACCTTGCGGTAGGCTACATCGGCCTTTCATGGACGCCCTAGAAGGAATACGAGATGACTGCTATTCAGGATCAGGAATGGTTGGATACTCTTAAACGCTCCATGGTAGAGCCTGTCGACGGACTACCGGGATGGCCTTCGTCGGAAACCCAAAGCATTTTCGTAGGGGCATCCGGTGAAAAAGCGCTTGATGAAGCCTTCCGCTTTTACGAGGTAATTCGCGATAGCGTGAGCAGCCTATCAGCTGAGACCAGGGTCCTAGACTTTGGCGTAGGCTGGGGCCGCATAATCCGATGTTTCTACAAGAATGTGCCGGAACAAAATCTCCATGGCGTGGACGTTGATCCGGCAATTCTTGAGGAAGCCAAGAGGACGGGCGTAAAAGGCAACCTAAAGCAAATAAGTAACAATGGATGCCTCCCCTTTAGCCGCTCATCAATGGATGTCATATATGCGTTTTCTGTATTTTCGCATCTATCCGAAGATTCTGCGAAGCACTGGATAACCGAGCTCATGCGCGTCCTCAAGCCGGGTGGCACGCTTATTTTTACTTCCACGAATCTAGCCTTCTTGAATCTTTGCCGTGCCTGCAAGGAAAAGATTGAAGACCGCAATTTATATGAAGAGCGTTATGCAAATCTGTTCGACGATCCATCAGCGGAAATGGCGGCATTCCAGGCCGGAAAGCACGTCTTCGTAGGTAATGGCGGGAAATCCGCCACCTTAGATGGAAGCTTCTACGGCTGGGCCTCCATGCCAGAGACGTGGCTAAAGAACTTCCTCGGCAACGCCGTCACTTCTATCGAATACCGCGATGATGGGTCATTTGAACAGGCTGTATTCATTGTCAAAAAGGCGCCCAAGAAATCGTTCATTGAGCGCCTTTTCTCTTAATAGGGGACGGCCGGCCATTTAATTTCGGCCGGCCACCCTCTAATGCGCCAACTGATTCAGCGCGGGAACGGATAATCAGCACCAGTGTAGTACTTCTGGCTCAGCAGCGTCGATGACTCGAGATTGGCCGCGTTCAGGTTGTTGTAGACGAAGCTCATCAAGGCATCCCACTGGTTCTGGCTCAGCGGCACCTTCACCAGGCGATCCAGGTCAGGTTCGAAACGCTGCACGTCGTTCACCAACAACCGCTCGGCTTGGTCCTTGGTGATGGCCATCCCCGCCTTCACGCCGCGGGTGACGCCATAGCCGATGGTCCAGACGTCCACGCCTGGTACGCCTGCAGGCGCAGGCCCGCGAACGATTTGATGAGGCTCAGGCCTCGGTCGGATGTACGCATTGGTCAGACTCCAGAGACGAAAACGCCGGCTCTGGGGCCGGCGCTAGGGAGGATGCGCAGGAGCTGCTGCTCGGTGAGGGGCATGTGGGCTCTTCTGTACCACTATTTCTGCCGAAATTAACCTTGATGTAGGCTACGTCGGCTTTTCATGGATGCTTTAGAGGGAGTACGAGATGACCGTGGTTCAGGGATCAGGAATGGCTGGAAACCCTCAAGCGCTCGATGGTTGAGCCGGTAGAGGGTCTCCCGGAGTGGCCGTCTTCAGAGACGCAAAGCATCTTCGTTGGCGCATCCGGAGAGAAAGCACTCGACGAAGCCTTCCGGTTCTACGAAGTAATACGAGACAGTGCCGGTGGCCTGAAATCAGATACCAACGTTCTTGGCTTCGGCGTCGGCTGGGGTCGCATTATTCGGTGCTTCTACAAGAACGTCTCAGCACAAAATCTCCATGGTGTTGACGTCGACCCGGCAATCCTTGAGGAGTCCAAAAGAACTGGCGTCAAAGGTGATTTGCAGCAGATCTGCAACGATGGAGTGCTGCCCTATGCAGACAAGTCCATGGATGTTGCTTATGCCTTCTCAGTCTTCTCGCATCTGTCTGAAAAGTCCGCCTCGCACTGGATCAATGAACTCATGCGGGTATTGAAGCCGGGCGGAACCATGGTTTTCACCTCGACAAACCTGCATTTCCTGAACATCTGCCGGGCGTGCAAGGAAAAGACCGACGATCGTAATCCCTACGAACTCTACTACGCAGGCCTGTTTGAAGACCCCCATGCGGCCATTGCCGCATACGAGAATGGCGAACACACGCATGCCGCAGTTGGCAGCCGGTTCCTCGATAAGAGCTTCTACGGTTGGTCCGCTGTTCCCCTGGGCTGGGTTCAGCGACTCATCGGTGATCGTGCGGAGTCCATTACCTTCACCGATGATGGCTCATTTGAGCAGGCTGTCTTCATCGTGAAGAAGGCTCCACAGAAGTCCTTCCTGCAGCGCCTCTTCTCCTAGCCTGGATAGGCCGGTCACTCAATGCTAGCCGACGGCCGGCCTGCTGTCTCAAGCGACTCAGAGCGATTCTGTAATGCTTCAGGGTCTTTAGCCTTGCCACTTCCTTCGGCATCACCTCATCCAGATCAACCGCATCCTGCAGAGGGGCAGTCTCCAAGGTTGCCCACTCCGCTACCTTCTGTCTGTGTCTGCGAGGCCGAAGCCAACTGCCCATCTAACGGCAGCAGTGGGGAGAATTGACCAGCGGAATAGCTCCACCTTGCCTTAGATCTTCACCATCTGGCGCCATCATCATCCGGAGTTTCCAGCTCAACGACATCCCACCGAGAGCGGCCACGGAAATCAATGGCCTGAAAGAAACGAGCCGGCTGCTCGGGCACACCGAGGGGGAGATCACCAAGAAGATCTACATCCGCCGCGGAGCAGTGGCAAAGCCCGCAAAATAGGCGACAGTTTCGGAACTCAGTCCATTTCAGGCCCCATCATCGAGCCTTAATGTTGGCCGCCGAAAATGAAAAAGGCCCTGAAAAATCAGGGCCTTGGAGATGGCGGAAGCGCAGAGATTCGAACTCTGGGGGCTGTTACACCCGGCGGTTTTCAAGACCGCTGCCTTAAACCACTCGGCCACACTTCCTTTCGGGGGCGCATAGTACCGGATCGCAACACACTGTCAAACTCTGATCCTACGTCTGACAGGCGGCTTTGATATCATCACTGCAACTATGGTCACGGAATCCCATTCCGCTTACAGGAGTGTCTAGCCATGCAAGAACGGCAATATCTCAACCCCGCCGCGGCGGAACAACGGGAAGTCAGCGGAGTCCTGCGCAACACCTACGGCCTGCTGGCCATGACCCTGGCCTTCAGCGGCCTGGTCGCCTACGTCTCGCAACAACTGCACCTGCCCCACCCGGGCCTGCTGCTGACCCTGGTCGGCTTCTACGGCCTGTTCTTCGCCACCCTCAAGCTGCGCGACAGCGGCTGGGGCCTGGTCACCACCTTCGCCCTCACCGGCTTCATGGGCTACACCCTCGGCCCGATCCTGAACCTGTACCTGGGCATGGCCAACGGCGCCAGCATCATTTCCTCGGCGTTCTTCATGACCGCCCTGGTGTTCTTCGGCCTGTCCGCCTACGTGCTGACCACCCGCAAGGACATGAGCTTCCTGTCCGGCTTCATCACCGCCGGCTTCTTCGTCCTGCTGGGCGCCATGCTGGTCTCGCTGTTCTTCCAGATCAGCGGCCTGCAACTGGCGATCAGCGCCGGCTTCGTGCTGTTCTCCTCGGCGGCCATCCTGTTCCAGACCAGCGCCATCATCCACGGTGGCGAGCGCAACTACATCATGGCCACCATCAGCCTGTACGTGTCGATCTACAACATGTTCCTCAGCCTGCTGCAGATCTTCGGCATCATGGGCAGCGACGACTGACGCTTCCCGGCAACACCGGAAAAGCCCGCCTTGGCGGGCTTTTTCCTTTTCCGGCGCAGCAAAATCCCCGCGCTGGCCTTATCATCGCGCTGTAATCCGCCGACCGGCCCATGCCATGAAATTCGCCATCGCCCTCTTCGCCCCGCCCCACTCGCCCGCCGCCCGGCGCGCCCTGCGCTTCGCCGAGGCGGTGCTCGCCGGCGGCCACGAGATCATCCGCCTGTTTTTCTATCAGGACGGCGTGCACAGCGCTTCGAGCAACCCGGTGAGCGGCCAGGACGAACTGGACGTGGCGGCGGCCTGGACGCGCTTCGTCGGCGAGCACCGCCTCGATGCCGTGGTGTGCATCGCCGCCGCCCTGCGCCGCGGCGTGCTCAACGCCGAGGAAGCCACCCGCTACCAACGCCCGGCGGCCAACCTGCAGGCGCCCTGGGAGCTGTCCGGCCTCGGCCAGCTGCATGAAGCGACGCAGATGGCGGACCGCCTGGTCTGCTTCGGAGGCGACTGATGGCCAAGTCCCTGCTGATCGTCAGCCGCCAGGCCCCGTGGAGCGGCCCCGACGCCCGCGAGGCGCTGGACATCGCCCTGGCCGGCGGCGCCTTCGACCTGCCCATCGCCTTCCTTTTCCTCGATGACGGGGTGTTCCAGTTGGCTCCGGGCCAGCAACCCACCAACCTCGAACAGAAGGATTTGCAGGCCAACCTGCAGGCCCTGCCGCTGTTCGGCGTCGAAAGGCTCTACGCCGCCGAGCGCAGCCTCGCCGAGCGTGGCCTGGCCGATGCCAGTCTGAGCCTGCCGGTGGAGGTGCTGGACGACCTCGCATTGCGCCAGCTGACCCAGCAATACGACCAGGTGATCACCCTCTGATGAGCACGCTGCATCTGCTTTCCCATTCCCCGTTCGGCGACGGCCGCTTCGACAGCTGCCTGCAGCTGCTGTGCCACGACGACGGCCTGCTGCTCAGCGGCGATGCCGTCTACGCCCTCGCCGCCGGCAGCGCCCCGCGCCAACGCCTGGAGCACCTGCCCAACGCCTGCTTCGCCCTCGCCGAGGACCTGCAGGCGCGCGGTCTGCAGGAACACCTGCCGGCCAACCTGAAGGCCGTGGACTACCCCGCCTTCGTCGAACTCTGCACCCGCTACGACAAGGTCAACGCCTGGCTATGACTACCCTCACGGTGGAAGGGCGCGCCATCGCCCTGGACAAGGACGGCTACCTGCAATACCTGGACGACTGGTCGGTAGCCGCCGCCGAAGCCCTGGCCCGCCAGGAAGGCCTGCACCTCACGCCGGAACACTGGGAAATCCTCCACCTGCTGCGCGAGTTCTATGCGCAGTTCCAGCTGTCGCCGGCCAACCGCCCGCTGATCAAGTACGTGGCCCAGCGCCTGGGCGCGGAAAAGGGCAGCAGCCTGCACCTCAACCTCCTGTTCAAAGGCACCCCGGCCAAGCTTGCCGCCAAGCTCGCCGGCCTGCCGAAGCCGACCAATTGCCTATGACCGCCGCCCCTCTCGTCCTGCAGACACCCGCCGAACACCCTTTCGCGCAGTTCGTGCGCATCCTCGGCAAGGGCAAGCGCGGCGCGCGCAGCCTGACCCGCGAGGAAGCCCGCGAGGCCCTGGGCATGATCCTCGACGGCCAGGTCGAAGAAGCGCAGCTGGGTGCCTTCCTGATGCTGCTGCGGCACAAGGAGGAAAGCGCCGATGAGCTGGCCGGCTTCACCGAGGCCGTGCGCGCGCGCCTGGACGCGCCGCGGATCGCCGTCGACCTCGACTGGCCCAGCTATGCCGGCAAGAAGCGCCACCTGCCCTGGTACCTGCTCGCCGCCAAGTGCCTGGCCGGCAGCGGCACGCGCATCCTCCTGCACGGCGGCGGCGCGCACACCGCCGGGCGCCTGTACACCGAGCAGTTGCTGCAGACGCTGGACATCCCGCTGTGCCGCGACTGGAACGCCGTGGGCGAAGCGCTCGACCGGGGCGGCCTGGCCTTCGCCCCGCTGGTGGACTGGATGCCGGCGCTGCAGCGGATGATCGACCTGCGCAACACCCTCGGCCTGCGCTCGCCCATCCATTCCCTGGTGCGCCTGCTCAACCCGCTGGGCGCGCGCTGCATCCTGCAGAGCATCTTCCACCCCGGCTACCAGGAAAACCACCGCGAAGGCAGCCGCCTACTCGGCGACCGCGCCATCGTGATCAAGGGCGAAGGCGGCGAGATCGAGATCAACCCGGACAGCCCGGCGCATCTCTACGGCACCGAAGCGGGCCAGAGCTGGGACGAGGAATGGCCGGCCCTCTCGGCGCTGCGCCACGTCAAGCCGGAGCGCCTGGAGCCGCAGGTGCTGGTCGAGTTCTGGCGCGGCGAACGGGAGGACGCCTACGGCGAACTGGCAGTGATCGCCACCATCGCCCTGGGCCTGCGCGGGCTGGGCCGCGACCGCGAGGCGGCCTTCGCCGAGGCCCGGCAGCGCTGGGCCGCTCGGGACAGATCGATCGGGTAGATAGCTTCTACCCTGTTTTTGCGGCGATCCATCGATAGCAAGGGCGTAGACTGGCCCCCATACCCTTTCCTGAGGAGCCAGTCATGGGACAGCTCATCGATGGCCGCTGGCAAGACCAGTGGTACGACACCAGCAAGGATGGCCGCTTCCAGCGCGAGAACGCACAACGCCGCAACTGGGTCACCGCCGACGGCCAGCCTGGCCCCAGCGGCGAAGGCGGCTTCCGCGCCGAGGCCGGGCGCTACCACCTGTACGTCTCCCTCGCCTGCCCCTGGGCACACCGCACGCTGATCTACCGCCAGCTCAAGGGCCTGGCCGGGCTGATCGACGTTTCGGTGGTCAGTTGGCTGATGCGGGAGAACGGCTGGACCTTCGACCGCAGCCTGGGCTCCACCGGCGATGCCCTGGATGGGTTGCAGTTCCTGCACCAGCGCTACACCCGCGACGATCCGCACTACACCGGCCGCGTCACCGTGCCGGTGCTGTGGGACAAGCAGCGCAAGCGCATCGTCAGCAACGAGTCGGCGGAGATCATCCGCATGTTCAACTCGGCCTTCGACGGCCTGACCGGCAACGATCTGGACCTCTATCCCACAGCCTTGCAGGGCGAGATCGACGCGCTGAACGAACGCATCTACCCGGCGGTGAACAACGGCGTGTACCGCGCCGGCTTCGCTACCAGCCAGGAAGCCTACGAAGAGGCCTTCGTCACCCTGTTCGAGGAACTGGACTGCCTGGAGAAGCGCCTGGGCGAACGGCGCTACCTGACCGGCGAATACCTGAGCGAGGCCGATATCCGCCTGTTCACCACGCTGATCCGCTTCGATGCCGTGTACCACGGGCATTTCAAGTGCAACCTGCGGCGCCTGGCCGACTACCCGAACCTGTCCGGCTGGCTGCGCGAGCTGTACCAGTTGCCGGGGGTGGCCGGCACAGTGAACTTCCAGCACATCAAGAACCACTATTACGGCAGCCACCGCACCATCAACCCGACCGGCATAGTGCCGCTGGGGCCGCAGCAGGATTTCAGCGGGCCGCACGGGCGCGAGCATCTGCCGGGCAAGGGGATTGCGCGCAAGGGTTGAGACCCGGGCTATTCGTAGGATCGAGGGGGACGCCTAGTCCTTGCTCGCGAAGGGGTTTGCCGGGGGAGTAGGTGCTGGGTTTAGAGCACCCTCTCCCCAACCCTCTCCCTGAAGGGAGAGGGGGCTGTCCTGAGTGGACAGTGAGTTCGGAGTCATCCTCAAAGCGCTCTCTATCCCCGCCCTTCCCGCGAGCACGGAAACGTAGGGCGTATAACCGTTCGCGGTTATACGCCGTTGGCCCGAGCATCGAAGCCAAGGACGGCAGCGCATTCGCCCCCGCAGGAGCGGGCCCTGCCCGCGATTCGCAGGTGAATAGAGCGAGGCTCAGAGCGGCTTGTCGATGCCGTCGTAGATCTTCTGCAGGGCGTCCAGGCGTTCCTGGTAGCGCTGCTTCAGGCAGGCCTTGTCGCGGCCGCAGGCGCGGCGCTGGTCCAGCCAGGCGAGTTGGGCGTCGCCCATGTTGCCACGCATGCCCATGGCGAACAGGCCGCTGAGCAGGCGGTAGGTGGTGGCCATCTGCACGTCCAGTTCGGACAGCTGGCGGTCGGCGCAGATGGCTTTTTCGTCGGCGTGGCGGGCCTTCTTGCAGTCGAAGCTGGCGGCGCCGGCCGGCAAGGCGGCGGCAGCCAGGGCGCAGGCCGCGCCCCAGGCCATCGCCGCATGCCAAGCCTTCATTGCTGACCTTCGAACCAGGCGAGCTTGTCGCGCAGGGTGACCACCTCGCCGACGATCACCAGCGTCGGCGCGTGCACTTCATGCTCGGCGACCAGTTTCGGCAGGTTGGCCAGGGTGCCGGTGAACACGCGCTGGTGTTCGGTGGTGCCCTGCTGGATCAGCGCGGCGGGGGTGTCGGCGGAACGGCCGTGGCGCACCAGTTCCTCGCAGATCACCGGCAGGCCCACCAGGCCCATGTAGAACACCAGGGTCTGGCCCGGCGCTACCAGGTCATTCCACGGCAGGTCGGTGCTGCCATCCTTCAGGTGGCCGGTGACGAAGCGCACCGACTGCGCGTAATCGCGGTGGGTCAACGGAATGCCGGCGTAGGCCGCGCAGCCGCTGGCCGCAGTGATGCCCGGCACCACCTGGAAGGGAATGCCGTTGGCCGCCAGTTCGTCGATTTCCTCGCCGCCACGGCCGAAGATGAACGGATCGCCGCCCTTCAGGCGCAGCACGCGCTTGCCCTGTTTGGCCAGCTCGACCAGCTTGCGGTTGATCTCGTCCTGGGGCACGGCGTGGTCGGCGCGGCGCTTGCCGACGTACAGGCGGTCGGCGTCGCGGCGGCACAGTTCGAGGATGGCCGGGGCCACCAGGCGGTCGTAGAGCACTACGTCGGCCTGCTGCATCAGGCGCAGGGCGCGGAAGGTCAGCAGGTCCGGGTCGCCCGGGCCGGCGCCGACCAGGTAGACCTCGCCGCGGGCCTCGGCCTGGCCGTTTTCCAGCTTGTCGGCCAACAGGCGCTCGGCTTCCGCCGGCTGCCCGGCGAGCATGCGTTCGGCCACCGGGCCCTGGAACACTTCCTCCCAGAACTGGCGGCGCTGCTGCAGGTCCGGCAGGCGCTGCTTGACCGCTTCGCGGAAGCGGCTGGCCAGCCCGGCCAGTTGGCCGTAGGTGGCGGGAATCCAGGTTTCCAGCCTGGCCCGCAGCAGGCGCGCCAGCACCGGCGCGTCGCCGCCGCTGGAGACCGCCAGCAGCAGCGGCGAGCGGTCGACGATGGCGGGGAAGATCACGCTGCACAGCGCCGGCGCGTCCACCACGTTGACCGGCACGCCGCGGGCGTGGGCATCGCGGGACACCTGGGCGTTCAGCGGCTCGTCGTCGGTAGCGGCGATGACCAGCACGCAGTCGCCGAGATCAGCCTCGGCGTAGCGGCGTTCCAGCAGTTCGCCACCGCCCTGCTCCACCAGTTCGCGCAGTTCGCTGTGGACCTGCGGCGCGACCACGCGCAACACGGCGCCGGCACTGTCGAGCAGGCGCGCCTTGCGCAGGGCGACTTCACCGCCGCCGACCAGGAGTGCGCGACGCCCGCGCAGGACGTGGAACAGCGGCAGCGCATCCATCTCAGCCGATCACCTCGATGCCGCCCATGTAGGGCTTGAGCACCTCGGGCACGCGGATGCTGCCGTCGGCCTGCTGGTAGTTCTCCAGCACGGCGACCAGAGTGCGGCCCACCGCCAGGCCGGAGCCGTTGAGGGTGTGCAGCAGCTCGGGCTTGCCGGTCTCCGGGTTGCGGAAGCGCGCCTGCATGCGGCGGGCCTGGAAGTCGCCGCAGTTGGAGCAGGAGGAAATCTCGCGGTACTTGTCCTGGCTCGGCACCCAGACTTCCAGGTCGTAGGTCTTGGCCGCGCTGAAGCCCATGTCGCCGGTGCACAGGGCCAGCACGCGGTACGGCAGCTCCAGGGCCTGCAGCACCTTCTCGGCATTGCCGACCAGGCTTTCCAGGGCTTCCCAGGACTTCGTCGGCTCGACGATCTGCACCATCTCGACCTTGTCGAACTGGTGCTGGCGGATCATCCCGCGGGTGTCGCGACCCGAGGCGCCGGCTTCGCTGCGGAAGCACGGGGTGTGGGCGACGAACTTCAGCGGCAGCTCCTTGGCGTCGAGGATCTGCCCGGCGACGATGTTGGTCAGCGAGACTTCGGCGGTGGGGATCAGGTACAGGTCGGCTTCGCCGTCGCGGCCGATCTTGAACAGGTCTTCCTCGAACTTCGGCAGCTGGCCGGTGCCCTGCAGCGCCGGCGCCTGCACCAGGTACGGGGTGTAGGCTTCCTCGTAGCCGTGCTCGCGGGTGTGCAGGTCGATCATGAACTGCGCCAGGGCGCGGTGCAGGCGGGCGATCGGGCCGCGCATCAGGGCGAAGCGGGCGCCGGACAGCCGCGCGGCGGTCTCGAAGTCCAGCCAGCCGTGCTGCTCGCCGAGGGCGACGTGGTCCTGGATGGGGAAGTCGAAGCTGCGCGGGGTGCCCCAGCGGCGCACTTCCAGGTTGTCTTCTTCGTCCGCGCCGACCGGCACCGACTCATGGGGCAGGTTGGGGATGGTCAGCAGCAGGGCGTCCAGCTCGGCCTGAATGCCATCCAGCTCGCGCTTGCCGGCTTCCAGTTCGTCGGCCATGCGGTTGACCTCGGCCTTGAGCGGCTCGACGTCCTCGCCACGCTTCATGGCCTGGCCGATCGCCTTGGAGCGCGCGTTGCGCTCGGCCTGCAGGGTTTCGGTGCGGGTCTGCACGGCCTTGCGCTGGTTCTCCAGCGCTTCGATGCGCGCCACGTCCAGGGTGAAGCCGCGGGCGGCGAGGCGGTCGGCCACTTCCTGCGGCTGGGTGCGTACCAGTTTGGAATCGAGCATGGTCTGTTCTCGTGTCTAGTGTCGGCGACGTGCGGGCGCCGCTCAGGATTTTCTGCGTTTTCTCGGGCTGGCCCGGTCCAGGGCCGCCAGGTGCTTGAGCTTCTCGCCGATCTTCAGTTCCAGGCCGCGGGGCACGGGCTGGTAATACTGGCGCGGTTCGAGCTGTTCGGGGAAGTAGTCTTCCCCGGCGGCATAGGCGTCGGGCTCGTCATGGGCATAACGATACTCCTCGCCGTAGCCGAGGTTCTTCATCAGTTTGGTCGGCGCGTTGCGCAGGTGCAGCGGCACTTCCAGCGAGCCGTTCTCGGCCACGTCGCGGCGCGCCGTGTTGTAGGCGTTGTAGACGGCGTTGCTCTTCGGCGCGCAGGCCAGGTAGACGATGGCCTGGGCGATGGCCAGCTCGCCTTCGGGGCTGCCCAGGCGCTCCTGCACGTCCCAGGCGTGCAGGCACAGGGTCAGCGCGCGGGGGTCGGCGTTGCCGATGTCCTCGCTGGCCATGCGCACCACGCGGCGGGCGATGTAGAGCGGGTCGCAGCCGCCGTCGAGCATGCGTGCGTACCAGTAGAGCGCGCCATCGGGGCTGGAGCCGCGCACCGACTTGTGCAGCGCGCTGATCTGGTCGTAGAAGGCCTCGCCGCCCTTGTCGAAGCGCCGGCGGCTGTCGCCCAGCAGGTTCTGCAGCAGTTCGGCGCTGATCTCGCCGCCGTCCTCGGCCAGGTCGGAGGCGTTCTCCAGCAGGTTGAGCAGGCGCCGGCCGTCGCCGTCGGCGGCGGCCATGAGGATGGCGAAGCTCTCCTCCGGCAGGCTCAGGTGGCGCCTGCCCAGGCCCTTGTCCTCGCTCAGGGCGCGCTGCACCAGCTTGCGCAGGGCGGCTTCGTCCAGGCTTTTCAGCACGTAGACGCGGGCCCGCGAGAGCAGCGCGTTGTTCAGCTCGAACGAGGGGTTCTCGGTGGTGGCGCCGATGAAGATCAGGGTGCCGTCTTCGACGTAGGGCAGGAAGGCGTCCTGCTGGCTCTTGTTGAAGCGGTGCACCTCGTCGACGAAGAGGATGGTGCGGCGGCCGTACTGCGCGGCCTGCTGCTTGGCCATCTCCACCGACTGGCGGATTTCCTTCACCCCCGAGAGCACCGCGGAGATGGTCTCGAAGTGGGCGTCGGAAACCTGCGCCAGCAGCTTGGCCAGGGTGGTCTTGCCCACGCCCGGCGGGCCCCAGAAGATCATCGAGTGCAGCGCGCCCTGCTCCAGGGCCTCGCGCAGCGGCTTGCCGCGGGCGAGCAGGTGCTCCTGGCCGACGTATTCGTCCAGGCTGGTGGCGCGCAGGCGCGCGGCCAGGGGCTGGGCTACGGGTTCGGAACGGAACAGGTCCACGCTGCTACCTCATGGGCGCCGCGCCAGGCGGCGGCCCTTCACTCCTGGATGACGTCGACGCCCTTGGGCGCCTCGAACACGAACTGCTTGGCGTCCACCGGCTGGTTCATCTTCACGTCGAAGAACAGGATGTTGGTGCGCTGGCCGACGCTGTCGATCAGTTGCATGTCGTTGACCACCCCGTTGCGGAAGGAAATCCGCAGGTTGTCGAACAGGGTGTCCTTGTCCTTCGGCTTGAGGATGAAGTCGACCACGTTGCCGCCGTCCTTGCTGGTGATGTCGAAGCTCTCGTGGATCTTCGAGATGTCGCCGGAGAGCAGCAGCGCCGGGGTCTGGGTCAGGCGCTGGTCGAGCTTCTGGATGGTCACCTGCTGCAGGTCCGGGTCGTACAGCCAGATCTTCTCGCCGTTGGAGATCAGCAGCTGCTCCTGGGGCGCATCGGTGTGCCAGCGGAACAGGCCCGGGCGCTTGAGCGCCAGGTTGCCGGCGGTCTCCTGCAGGCGGGTGCCGCTGCCGTCCAGGGTCAGCTGGGAGAAGCGCGCGCTCAGGGTCTGGGCCTTGCTCAGCATGGCACTCAGGCGCTGGGTGGCGGCGTCGTCGGCGTGGGCCTGGACGCCGGCGACGGCCAGCGCAGCAAGCACGAGCATGCGGATCAGTCGCATGGAAATCCTCGATCAGTCGCGGATGGGAGCCGGCGCGACCACTTCGCGCGAGCCGTTGGTATTCATCGGGGTGACCACACCGGCCATTTCCATCGCCTCGATCATGCGCGCGGCGCGGTTGTAGCCGATCTTCAGCTTGCGCTGCACCGCGGAGATGGAGGCGCGGCGGCTCTCGGTGACGAAGCGCACGGCCTCGTCGTACAGCGGGTCGTCCTCGCTGCCCTCGCCGCCTTCGCCACCACCGCCGCCGCCACCGTCGAAGCCGCCGCCACCGCCTTCATCGGCGCCGGCGAGGATGTCCTCGATGTAGTCGGGCGCGCCGCGCAGCTTCCAGGCCTCGACCACGCGGTGCACTTCCTCGTCGGAGACGAAAGCGCCATGCACGCGGATCGGCAGGCCGGTGCCCGGCGGCAGGTAGAGCATGTCGCCGTGGCCGAGCAGCTGTTCGGCGCCGCCCTGGTCGAGGATGGTCCGCGAGTCGATCTTGCTCGACACCTGGAAGGCGATACGCGTGGGGATGTTGGCCTTGATCAGGCCGGTGATCACGTCCACCGACGGGCGCTGGGTGGCGAGGATCAGGTGGATGCCCGCGGCCCGCGCCTTCTGCGCGATACGGGCGATCAGTTCCTCGACCTTCTTGCCGACGATCATCATCATGTCGGCGAATTCGTCGACCACCACGACGATGGTCGGCAGCGTCTGCAGCAGCGGCGCCTCGTCTTCCATGCTCTCGCGGCGGTACAGCGGGTCGGTCAGCGGCGTGCCGGCTTCCTCGGCGTCCTTCACCTTGCGGTTGAAGCCGGCCAGGTTGCGCACGCCCATGGCGGCCATCAGCTTGTAGCGCCGCTCCATCTCGGCGACGCTCCAGCGCAGGGCGTTGGCCGCCTCCTTCATGTCGGTGACCACCGGGCAGAGCAGGTGCGGGATGCCTTCGTAGATCGACAGTTCGAGCATCTTCGGGTCGATCATGATCAGCCGCGCGTCCTGGGGCGTGGACTTGAACAGGATCGACAGGAGCATGGCGTTCACCCCCACCGACTTACCCGAGCCGGTGGTACCGGCCACCAGCAGGTGCGGCATGCGCGCCAGGTCGGTGATGACCGGGTTGCCGCCGATGTCATGGCCCAGGGCCAGCGGCACGGTGGACTTGTGCTCGTCGTATTCCGGCGACATCAGCACTTCGGAGAAGCGCACCATCTGCCGGTCTTCGTTGGGGATCTCGATGCCCACGGTGGTCTTGCCGGGGATCACCTCGACCACCCGCACGCTGATCACCGCCAGCGAACGCGCCAGGTCCTTGGCCAGGTTGGAGATGCGGCTGACCTTGACGCCGGCCGCCGGCTGGATCTCGAAGCGGGTGATCACCGGGCCCGGATGGACCGACTCGACCACCACCTCGACACCGAACTCCTTGAGCTTGATCTCCAGCAGGCGCGACATGGCCTCAAGGGATTCCGGGGAGTAGCTGCGCTTCTTCTCGCCGGCCGGGTCGAGGATCGACAGCGGCGGCAGGGTGCCCTCGACAGCGGTGTCGACGAACAGCGGCGCCTGTTTTTCCTTGAGCACGCGCTTGCTGGGCTCGACCGGCTTGGGCGGCGGCGGCGCGTCGATCTTCGGCGCCGTGCGCTTCTCGCGCTCCTGCACGCTCTTGACCAGGGCTTCCTCGCGCTCGATCAGGCGCTCCTTGACCTTGGCCTGCTCGCGGCGGTCCGGCACCACGGGCGCGGCCACCTCAGCGACGCGCTCGTCCACCTCGCGCAGTTGCGCGACCAGTTGCTTGCGCTCGCTGCGCGCGCTCAACCAGCGGTTGAAGGCGTTCTGGATCAGTTCGAAGAGGTCGAGGGTGATCTTCCCGGTGACGTCCATCACCTGGAACCAGGACAGGTCGGCGAACACCGTCAGGCCGAACAGGAACAGGGCGATGAACAGCAGGGTGCTGCCCTGCACGTTGAGGGCGTTCAGCGCCAGTTGGCCGAGGCTTTCGCCCACGGCGCCGCCGGCGGAGGCCGGCAGGTGGCCGCCGCCGATGTGGAAATGGATGTAGGCCAGCGCCGAGCCGGAGAGGATCAGGAACACCAGGCCGATCAGCCGCCAGGAGAACAGCCAGCCGCTGAACTCCCAGGCCATGTGGCGCTTGCGGAAGATCTGCCAGGTCTTGACCCCCAGCAGCAGCGGGAACAGGTAGGCGAAGTACCCCAGCGCGACGAAGAGGATGTCGGCGCTCAGGGCCCCCAGGCGACCAGCGGCATTCTGCACCTGCTCGACGTGGCTGGAATGGCTCCAGCCCGGATCGGACGAATCGTAGGTGAGCAGCGCCATCCACAGGTAAAGGCAGAGCGCGCCGAGCGCGATCAGGGCCCCTTCCTTCAGGCGAATGTGCAATTGCTGACGCCAGGCTGCGGCGTGGCTAGCGGTGGTCGAGTCCTTCAAAACGCGTCTATTCCTGCGCACTGGGCGCGTCCGAGAGTCATCTGGCGACAAAACGGGCCTATTGTACGGCTTTGGCCGCTCGATGCCACAGGGCCCGCCGCGGCGCCTTTTGCCGCCTTTTCCAGGTTCGGTGTAGCATAGCCCACCAAGGTTTCACGGCTGCTCAATTGGAGCATGCATTCTCTTACGTGACAAAGGCTTATGGAGTCTTTTTATGAGTGAAGTCAAGCATTCGCGCCTGATCGTCCTGGGCTCCGGCCCGGCGGGTTACACCGCTGCCGTGTACGCCGCGCGGGCCAACCTCAAGCCTGTTGTCATCACCGGCATCCAGCCCGGCGGCCAGCTCACCACCACCACCGAGGTCGACAACTGGCCGGGCGACGTCGAAGGCCTGACCGGTCCGGCCCTGATGGAGCGCATGGAGCAGCACGCCAAGCGTTTCGATACCGAGATCGTCTACGACCACATCCACACCGCCGAGTTGCAGGGCAAGCCGTTCATCCTCAAGGGCGACAGCGGCACCTACAGCTGCGACGCGCTGATCATCGCCACCGGCGCCTCCGCGCAATACCTGGGCATGAGCTCGGAAGAGGCCTTCATGGGCAAGGGCGTCTCCGCCTGCGCCACCTGCGACGGCTTCTTCTACCGCAACCAGGTGGTCTGCGTGGTCGGCGGCGGCAACACCGCGGTCGAGGAAGCGCTGTACCTGGCCAACATCGCCAAGGAAGTGCACCTGATCCACCGCCGCGACAAGCTGCGCTCGGAGAAGATCCTCCAGGACAAGCTGTTCGAGAAGGCCAAAAACGGCAACGTGCGCCTGCACTGGAACACCACCCTGGACGAGGTCCTGGGCGACGACATGGGCGTGATCGGCGTGCGCCTTAAGGACGTGAACAGCGGCGAGACCCGCCAGCTGGACCTGGCCGGCGTGTTCATCGCCATCGGCCACAAGCCCAACACCGACCTGTTCACCGGCCAGTTGGAAATGCGTGACGGCTACCTGGTGGTCAAGGGCGGCGGCGAAGGCAACGCCACCGCCACCAGCATCCCCGGAGTGTTCGCCGCCGGCGACGTGGCCGACCACGTCTACCGCCAGGCCATCACCTCGGCCGGCGCCGGCTGCATGGCCGCGCTGGACGCCGAGAAATACCTCGACGACAGCCACTGACAGGCCCGGGGAGGGCCCCGCCCTCCCCTACCCCGCCATGCTCAGTTGGCTTTCCCGCAGCAATTTCGACTTCCCGCCCCTCGAACAGGCCCTGCACGAGCCCAACGGCCTGCTCGCGGCCGGCGGCGACCTCGACCCGCGCCGCCTGGTGGCCGCCTACCGCCACGGCTGCTTCCCCTGGTACCAGGACGACCAGCCGATCCTCTGGTGGTCGCCGGACCCGCGCACCGTGCTCTTCCCCGACGAACTGCACGTTTCCCGCAGCCTGGCCAAGTGCCTGCGCCAGGGCCGCTACCGGGTAACCTTCGATACCGCCTTCGAACGGGTCATCGCCGCCTGCGCCGCGCCGCGCGACTACGCAGACGGCACCTGGATCACCCAGCCGATGCAGGACGCCTACCGCCAGCTGCACCGCATGGGCATCGCCCACTCGGTGGAAAGCTGGGACGGCGACGACCTGGTCGGCGGCCTCTACGGCCTGGCCATGGGCCGGCTGTTCTTCGGCGAGTCCATGTTCAGCCGCGCCGACAACGCCTCCAAGGTGGCATTCGTCACCCTGGTGCAACATCTGCGCGCCGCCGGGTTCGTATTGATCGACTGCCAGATGCCCACCCAGCACCTGCACAGCTTCGGCGCCCGCGCCATCAGCCGTGCCGATTTCGCCAGCCACCTGCGCCGTCATCTCGACGAAACGCCGCTCTGCGACTGGCGTTCGCAAGCGGACTCGCGCGGACTGGCATAAACTTGCCAGAGGGTTATCGCGGGGGTTGACCATGACCGAACTGGCCCGACTGAAGTTCTACGCGACGCAGCCGCATCCATGCAGCTATCTGCCCGAGGAGCAGGCCACCACCCTGTTCCTCGATCCCAGCCAGCCCATGGACGCGCAGCTGTACGCCTCGCTGTCGGAAGTCGGTTTCCGTCGCAGCGGCGAGCATCTCTATCGCCCGCACTGCCAGCACTGCACCGCCTGCATCCCGGCGCGCATCCCCGCCGCGGGCTTCCAGCCCAACCGCCAGCAGAAGCGCATCATCAAGCGCAACGCCGATCTCAAGGTGCTCAAGCGCCGCCCGGCCTTCACCGAGGAGTACTACGCGCTGTACATGCGCTACATCGAGCAGCGCCACGCCGACGGCGACATGTACCCGCCCAGCCGCGACCAGTTCAGCACCTTCCTGGTGCGCGACCTGCCGTTCAGCTGCTTCTACGAGTTCCGCCTGCAGGGCCGCCTGCTCGCCGTGGCGGTCACCGACGTGCTGCCCAACGGCCTGTCGGCGGTCTACACCTTCTACGACCCCGACGAGGAACGCCGCAGCCTGGGACGCTACGCCATCCTCTGGCAGATCGCCGAGACCGAACGCCTGGGCCTGTACGCGGTGTACCTGGGCTACTGGATCAAGAACTGCCGGAAGATGAACTACAAGACCCAGTACCGGCCGATCGAACTCTTCGTCAACCAGCGCTGGGTAGCCCTGAGCTGAAGCCGGCACGCCACTTCTGGCGTATGACGCGGATTTCAGGCACAATACTCGCCTTTTTTCAGGCCACCCAGGCCATTCATAGACACCGAGGGCTCTACTGCATGTCGAAAGAAGACAGCTTCGAAATGGAAGGCACTGTCGTCGACACCCTGCCCAACACCATGTTCCGCGTGGAGTTGGAGAACGGGCACGTCGTTACCGCGCACATCTCCGGTAAGATGCGCAAGAATTACATCCGCATCCTCACCGGCGACAAGGTTCGCGTCGAACTGACGCCCTACGACCTGAGCAAGGGTCGCATCACCTACCGCGCCCGTTGAGCGCAAGGTGAATCCGGGCCTCGGCCCGGACGAATAGCAAAACGCCCGGCATTGCCGGGCGTTTGCATTTGGGCCGCGAGGCCGACCGTCAGGCCGGCTCCGCGGTGACCACCTCGTACTCGAAGACCAGTTCGCCGTCCTTCAGGTCGATGTGCGCCACGCCGCCGTGCTCGGCCAGTTCGCCGAACAGGATCTGCTCGGCCAGAGGCCGCTTGATCTTGTCCTGAATCAGCCGCGCCATCGGGCGCGCGCCCATCTGCGGGTCGTAGCCCTTCTCCGCCAGCCAGTTGCGCGCCACGTCGCTGACCTCCAGCTGGACGCGCTTGTCCTCCAGCTGCGCCTGCAGCTCGGTGAGGAACTTGTCGACCACGCTCTTGATCGTCTCGTGGCTGAGCCGGCCGAACTGGATGATGGTGTCCAGGCGGTTGCGGAACTCCGGCGTGAAGCTCTTCTTGATCACTTCCATGGCATCGCTGGCGTGGTCCTGCTGGCTGAAGCCGATGGAGGCCCGCGCTGCGGTTTCCGCGCCGGCATTGGTGGTCATGATGACGATGACGTTGCGGAAGTCCGCCTTGCGCCCGTTGTTGTCGGTCAGGGTGCCGTGATCCATCACCTGCAGCAGCAGGTTGAAGACTTCCGGGTGGGCCTTCTCGATCTCGTCCAGCAGCAGCACGCAGTGCGGCGTCTTGGTGATGGCCTCGGTGAGCAGGCCGCCCTGATCGAAGCCGACGTAGCCCGGAGGGGCGCCGATCAGCCGCGACACGGTATGCCGCTCCATGTACTCGGACATGTCGAAGCGCACCAGCTCCACGCCCATCGCCTTGGCCAACTGGCGGGCGACCTCGGTCTTGCCCACCCCGGTGGGGCCGGCGAAGAGGAAGGAGCCGACCGGCTTGTCCGGCGACTTCAGGCCCGCGCGGGACAGCTTGATGGCGGTGGACAGCGACTCGATGGCCGCATCCTGGCCGAACACCGTCAGCTTGAGGTCGCGCTCGAGGTTGCGCAGCAGCTCCTTGTCCGAGCTGGTGACGTGCTTCGGCGGAATCCGCGCGATCTTCGCCACTATGTCCTCGACCTGGGCCACCTCGATGCGCTTCACGCGCTTCTCTTCCGGCTGCAGGCGCTGGTAGGCGCCGGCTTCGTCGATGACGTCGATGGCCTTGTCCGGCATGTGCCGGTCATTGATGTAGCGCGCGGCCAGTTCGGCGGCGGCGCGCAGGGCCTCGTCGCTGTACTCGATGTGGTGGTGCTGCTCGAAGCGCGGCTTCAGGCCCTTGAGGATGCCCACGGTGTCTTCCACCGACGGCTCTGTGACGTCCACCTTCTGGAAGCGCCGCGCCAGGGCGCGATCCTTCTCGAAGATGCCGCGGAACTCCTGGAAGGTGGTCGAGCCGATGCAGCGGATTTCCCCGGAGGACAGCAGCGGCTTGAGCAGGTTGGACGCGTCCATCACCCCGCCGGACGCCGCGCCGGCGCCGATGATGGTGTGGATTTCGTCGATGAACAGCACCGCGTGCGGGCGCTTGCGCAATTCATTGAGCAGCGCCTTGAAACGCTTCTCGAAGTCGCCGCGGTACTTGGTGCCGGCCAGCAGCGCGCCCAGGTCCAGGGAGTAGACCACGCTGTCGGCCAGCAGGTCCGGCACCTGGCCGTCGACGATGCGCTTGGCCAGGCCTTCGGCGATGGCGGTCTTGCCGACGCCGGCCTCGCCCACCAGCAGCGGGTTGTTCTTGCGCCGCCGGGCGAGGATCTGCGCCACGCGCTCCACCTCGGCCTCGCGGCCGACCAGCGGGTCGATGCGGCCCTGGCGCGCCAGGTCGTTGAGGTTGCTGGCGTAGGCGTCCAGCGGGTGGCTGGAGGTGGAGGACTCGCCGCCCTCCTCGTCCTGCATTTCCTGGTCGCTTTCCGGGTGCTCGGCATGGCCCGGCACCTTGGAGATGCCGTGGGCGATGTAGTTCACCACATCTATACGGGCCACGCTCTGCTGCTTGAGCAGGAACACCGCCTGGCTCTCCTGCTCGCTGAAGATCGCCACCAGCACGTTGGCGCCGGTCACTTCGCGCTTGCCCGAGCTCTGCACGTGGAACACGGCGCGCTGCAGCACGCGCTGGAAGCCCAGGGTCGGCTGGGTCTCGCGGTCCTCGTCGTGCTGCGGGATCAGCGGCGTGGTGGAATCGATGAATTCCTGCAGATCACGACGCAGCTTGTCAAGGTTCGCCCCGCAGGCGCGCAGCACCGTGGCCGCCGCCTCGTTGTCCAGGAGCGCCAGCAGCAGGTGCTCGACGGTCATGAACTCATGCCGTTTTGCCCGCGCTTCCTTGAAGGCGAGATTGAGGGTGACTTCGAGCTCTCGATTCAACATGGCTTCACCTCGCTCCAAACATCCGCATCAGCTTTCTTTCTCAATCTCACACAACAGTGGATGCTGGCTCTCCCTCGCATATTGATTGACCTGCATGGCCTTGGTCTCGGCGATGTCACGGGTGAACGTGCCGCAGACCGCCTTACCTTGAGTATGTACCGTCAACATGACCTTGGTCGCCTGCTCCCGGTTCATGTTGAAGTACAGCTCCAGTACCTCTACCACGAAATCCATCGGCGTGTAGTCATCGTTGAACATGATGACCCTGTACATCGGCGGAGGTTTCAGGGCCGGCTTGGATTCCTCGACCGCAAGCCCGGCCCCCTCTTCCTCGAGGGGATCGGGACGGTCCTGATTGAATGTTAGTCGAATCTGGCTACTTGCATGCATGCTGGAATAAATGGGTTCGCAACGTGGGAATTAAAGGCCTGAGTGGAGTTTGACCGGAATCTCAGGCACGGACGAGAGCGCCTTGACTAACCCCGAAACGGTGTTACAAACAAAGGATACCCCACAGCGGGTATCAGGCGTTCTGCGGCCCTGGAACCTCTGGGGCTGGAGCGGAATCGTAGTGGATGATACTCCAGCGATGGAGTCCTTTGCAGAGGGATATCAGCATGCTCAGCGGTAAGGTCAAGTGGTTCAACAACGCCAAGGGCTATGGATTCATCCTGGCCGACGGCCGAGATGAGGACCTGTTCGCTCATTACTCGGCAATCCAGATGGATGGCTACAAGACGCTCAAGGCCGGCCAGCCGGTCAGCTTCGAGATCCTGCAAGGTCCGAAGGGTCTGCATGCGGTGAACATCCAGCCGATCGGCGCCGGCGCGCCGGCCAGCGCCGCCCAGGCCAGCCCCAGCAGCGAGGTGCAGAGCGTCACCGCAGAAGCCTGATTCCCCCTGCCCCGCCATTTCCGGCGAAGCGATGAAGAAAGGCCGGTGAGAACCGGCCTTTTTTCGTTGTCTCACGCCCGTTACATCTTGGCGATCATGGCCTCGCCGAACTCCGAGCAGGACACCAGCTTGGCGCCGTCCATCAGCCGCTCGAAGTCGTAGGTCACAGTCTTGGCCGCGATGGCGCCGTTCATCCCCTTGATGATCAGGTCGGCCGCCTCGGTCCAGCCCATGTGGCGCAGCATCATCTCGGCGGAGAGGATCAGCGAGCCGGGGTTGACCTTGTCCTGCCCGGCGTACTTGGGCGCGGTGCCGTGGGTCGCCTCGAACATGGCCACCGAATCCGACAGGTTGGCCCCCGGCGCGATGCCGATGCCGCCCACTTCCGCCGCCAGGGCATCGGAGAGGTAGTCGCCGTTCAGGTTCAGGGTGGCGATCACGTCGTACTCGGCCGGGCGCAGCAGGATCTGCTGCAGCATGGCGTCGGCGATCACGTCCTTGACCACGATGTTCTTGCCGGTCACCGGGTTCTTGAACTGCATCCAGGGGCCGCCGTCCAGCAGCTCGGCGCCGAACTCCTCGCGGGCCAGCTCGTAGCCCCAGTCCTTGAAGGCGCCCTCGGTGAATTTCATGATGTTGCCCTTGTGCACCAGGGTGACCGAGCTGCGGTCGTTGTCCACGGCGTACTGCAGGGCCTTGCGCACCAGGCGCCTGGTGCCGTCGCGGGAGACCGGCTTGATGCCGATGCCGCAGTTCTCGGTGAAGCGGATCTTCTTGACGCCCATCTCCTCGGTGAGGAACTTGATGACCTTCTCGGCCTCGGGCGAGCCGGCCTTCCACTCGACGCCGGCGTAGATGTCCTCGGAGTTCTCGCGGAAGATCACCATGTCCACGTCGCCGGGCTTCTTCACCGGGCTGGGCACGCCCTCGAACCAGCGCACCGGGCGCAGGCAGACGTAGAGGTCGAGCTGCTGGCGCAGGGCCACGTTGAGGGAGCGGATGCCGCCGCCGACGGGGGTGGTCAGCGGGCCCTTGATGGATACCACGTAGTCGCGCACGGCTTCCAGGGTCTCTTCGGGCAGCCAGGTGTCCTGGTCGTAGACCTGGGTGGCCTTCTCGCCGGCATAGACCTCCATCCAGGCGATCTTGCGCTGTCCGCTGTAGGCCTTTTCCACTGCCGCATCGACGACGTCGATCATGACCGGACTGATGTCCACGCCGATGCCGTCGCCTTCGATGTAGGGAATGATCGGGTTGTTCGGTACCTTCAGGGAATTGTCGGCATTGACGGTGATGCGCTCACCTGCGGCCGGCACCTGGATCTTCTGGTATCCCATGCTGAACTCCGTGCTGTGGTTGAACCTCAGGGACCAGCCCCGCTTCGTCGCGGCGTGACGGGAACAGGCCCGGGTTCCTGAGGGTAGCCCAGTTGCCGGCCCCTAACCACAATCTTATGCCTTAGTCTAAAAGCCGCGGGTGCGTCACCCCGCCGCGAGAGTGGTATACTGCGCGCCGTGACTTCACAGTCATCGAGGTCCGAGCCGTCTGGGACCAGACCCCCTCCCCTCGCAACGGCCACGTCGCCACCCTGACGCGGTCGTACAACGCTCTACTGGCGCCCCTATATCCCCGCGGCAATTCTCGAATGCCGGCACCTTGCCGTGTCGGACGAAAGCGCCCACCAAGGCGTATCGAGACTCTGTGCGCGCCCAGCAAAGAAGAGAGTCATAGTAGATGTCCAACCGCTCGAAGATCACCTACACCTTCACCGACGAAGCACCCGCCCTCGCCACCTACTCGCTCCTCCCGATCGTCAAGGCGTTCGCCGCCTCCGCCGACATTGACGTCGAAACCCGCGACATCTCTCTTGCAGGACGCATCCTCGCCGCCTTCACCGACAAGCTCGGCGACAAGGCCATCGAAGACGACCTGGCCTACCTGGCCAAGCTGGCCACCGCCCCCGACGCCAACATCATCAAGCTGCCGAACATCAGCGCGTCGGTGCCCCAGCTCAAGGGCGCCATCGCCGAGCTGCAGGCCCTGGGCTACGCCATCCCGGACTTCCCGGAAGACCCGCAGACCGACGAAGAGAAAGACACCCGCGCCCGCTACGCCAAGGTCCTGGGCAGCGCCGTGAACCCGGTCCTGCGCGAAGGCAACTCCGACCGCCGCGCCCCCGCCGCGGTCAAGGCCTATGCCCGCAAGCACCCGCACAGCATGGGCAAGTGGAGCATGGCCTCGCGCTCCCACGCCGACTACATGCGTGGCGGCGACTTCTTCTCCAGCGAGCAGTCGGTCACCATTCCCAAGGCCGGTGAGGTTCGCATCGAGTTCGTCGGCAAGGACGGCAAGGTCGAGCTGAAGAAGACTCTGAAGATGCAGGAAGGCGAAGTCCTCGACAGCATGTTCATGAGCTGCAACAAGCTGCGCGCCTTCTTCGAGAAGACCCTGCAGGACTGCAAGGAAACCGGCGTCATGTGGTCCCTGCACGTCAAGGCGACCATGATGAAGATCTCCCACCCGATCGTCTTCGGCCACGCCGTCACCGTCTACTACAAGGACGTGTTCGACAAGTGGGGCCAACTGTTCGACGAGCTGGGCGTGAACCCGAACAACGGCATCTCCAGCGTCTACGACAAGATCAAGTCGCTGCCGGCCTCGCAGCAGGAAGAGATCCTCCACGACATCCACGAGGTGTACAGCCACCGTCCGGAAATGGCGATGGTCGACTCGGTCAAGGGCATCACCAACCTGCACATCCCCAGCGACGTGATCGTCGACGCCTCGATGCCGGCGATGATCCGCAACTCGGGCCAGATGTGGGGCAAGGACGGCAAGCAGAAGGACACCAAGGCGGTGATGCCGGAGAGCACCTATGCCCGCATCTACCAGGAGATGATCAACTTCTGCAAGACCAACGGCGCCTTCGACCCGACCACCATGGGCAGCGTGCCGAACGTCGGCCTGATGGCGCAGAAGGCCGAGGAATACGGCTCCCACGACAAGACCTTCGAGATGGAAGCCGACGGCACCATGCGCGTGGTCGACGAAGACGGCAAGGTGCTGATGCAGCACGAAGTCGAAGCCGGCGACATCTGGCGCGCCTGCCAGACCAAGGACGCCCCGATCCGCGACTGGGTCAAGCTGGCCGTCACCCGCGCCCGCCAGTCCAACACCCCGGCCATCTTCTGGCTGGACCCGGAGCGCGCCCACGACAACGAGCTGCGCAAGAAGGTCGAGCTGTACCTGAAGGACCACGACCTGACCGGCCTGGACATCAGCATCAAGGGCTACAACGAAGCCATCCGCACCAGCATGGAGCGCATGATCCGCGGCCAGGACACCATCTCGGTGACCGGCAACGTCCTGCGCGACTACCTGACCGACCTGTTCCCGATCATGGAACTGGGCACCTCGGCCAAGATGCTGTCCATCGTTCCGCTGATGGCTGGCGGCGGCATGTACGAGACCGGCGCCGGCGGCTCGGCGCCCAAGCACGTGCAGCAGCTGGTTGAAGAGAACTACCTGCGCTGGGATTCCCTGGGCGAGTTCCTGGCCCTGGCCGTGTCCCTGGAAGAAGAAGGCATCAAGACCGGCAACGCCAAGGCCAAGGTCCTGGGCAAGACCCTCGACGAAGCCACCGGCAAGCTGCTGGACAACAACAAGTCCCCGGCGCGCAAGGTCGGCGAGATCGACAACCGCGGCAGTCACTTCTACCTGGCGCTGTACTGGGCCCAGGCCCTGGCCGCGCAGAACGAAGACGCCGAGCTGAAAGCCCACTTCACCCCGCTGGCAAAGACCCTGACCGAGCAGGAAGCGACCATCGTCGCCGAACTGAACGGCGCCCAGGGCAAGGCCGTGGACATCGGTGGCTACTACCGCTCCAACCCGGAGAAAACCAGCCAGGTGATGCGCCCCAGCGCCACCTTCAACGCCGCCATCGACTCGCTGAACTGAATCGAAGGCTAGCGTGACCGACGAAAACCCCGGCCCGGCGCCGGGGTTTTTGCTTTTCCGGGGCTGCGCCGGGCTTTTCGTAGGAGCGAGCTTGCTCGCGAACAGTGCTTCCCGGCGGACACGGTGTGTTGGATTGCCCCCGCAACCCTCTCCCCAGCCCTCTCCCTGAAGGGAGAGGGAGCCTGCCCGTGCCGAGAGAGGACCTGGTTTCAGTCGGCAACTTCGGCGTTGCCGGCTGACTCGAAAACAACCGAGCGCGCCGAACGGTCCCCTCTCCCTTCAGGGAGAGGGTTAGGGAGAGGGGATCAGGGGTGGGTTTGGCAACGGAGTCGCCGGATAGCACCGCTCGCGAGCAAGCTCGCTCCAAAAAACACCCCCAACACCACCCCACCTTCCAGGGTTATCATGCCCATTTCCCCCGGAGGACCACCCATGCGCTGGCAACCGCATATCACAGTCGCAACCATCGTCGAAGACCAGGGCCGCTTCCTGCTGGTGGAGGAAACCTCCCACGGCAAGACCGTGCTGAACCAGCCCGCCGGCCACCTGGAGGCCGACGAGAGCCTGCTGCAGGCCGCCGTGCGCGAGACCCTCGAGGAAACCGGCTGGGAAGTCGAGCTGACTGCGGTCACCGGCATCTACCTCTACACCGCGCCCAGCAACGGCGTGACCTACCAGCGCGTATGCTTCGCCGCCCGCCCGCTGCGGCACCGCCCGGAACTGCCGCTGGACGACGGCATCATCGGCCCGCGCTGGCTGACCCGCGACGAGCTGGAAGCCTGCCGGGACAGCTGGCGCAGCCATCTGGTAGCGCGCTGCATCGACGACTACCTGGCCGGCGGACGCTTCCCCCTGGCGCTGATCCGCGACGCCGAACTGCCCGTGCCGAACCCGGCCTGATAGAATCCCGCTTTTGCACCGACGCCTGCGATAGCCCGCCATGTCCGATTCCAGCACCACCTCCCCCGTCCAGCCCGGCAAGGGCCGCGTCATCGTCGGCATGTCCGGCGGCGTGGATTCCTCGGTTTCCGCCCTCCTGCTCAAGGAGCAGGGCTACGAGGTGGAAGGCCTGTTCATGAAGAACTGGGAAGAGGACGACGGCACCGAATACTGCACCGCCATGACCGACCTGGCCGATGCCCAGGCCGTCTGCGACCGCATCGGCATCAAGCTGCACACCGCCAACTTCGCCGCCGAGTACTGGGACAACGTCTTCGAGTACTTCCTCGCCGAATACAAGGCCGGGCGCACGCCGAACCCGGACATCCTGTGCAACCGCGAGATCAAGTTCAAAGCCTTCCTCGACTACGCCCTGGCCCTGGGCGCCGACCTGATCGCCACCGGCCACTACGTGCGCCGCCGCGACATCGACGGCCGCACCGAGCTGCTCAAGGGCCTGGACCCGAACAAGGACCAGAGCTACTTCCTCCACGCCGTGGGCGGCGAGCAGATCGCCAGGACGCTGTTCCCGGTCGGCGAGCTGGAGAAGCCTGAAGTCCGCGCCATCGCCGAGAAATACGGCCTGGCCACGGCGAAGAAGAAGGACTCCACCGGCATCTGCTTCATCGGCGAACGGCGCTTCAGCGACTTCCTCAAGCAGTACCTGCCGGCCCAGCCGGGCGACATCGAGACCACCGACGGCACCGTCATCGGCCGCCACGCCGGGCTCATGTACCACACCATCGGCCAGCGCCAGGGCCTGGGCATCGGCGGCATGAAGAACGCCGACGACAGCCCCTGGTACGTGCTGGAGAAGGACCTGGCGCGTAACGTGCTGATCGTCGGCCAGGGCAACGACCACCCCTGGCTGTTCTCCCGCGCCCTGCACGCCTCCAGCATCTTCTGGGTGAACCCGCTGGAGCTGCCCGAGCCGCGCGCCCTGCACGCCAAGGTGCGCTACCGCCAGGCCGACCAGGACTGCGTGCTGGAACGTACCGCCGACGGCTACCGCGCGGTGTTCGACCAGCCGCAGCGCGCCGTCACCCCGGGCCAGTCCGTGGTGTTCTACGACGGCGAGGTGTGCCTGGGCGGTGGTGTGATCGAATCGGCCGAACCGGCCTACGCGAAGGAGCGTGCATGAGCGAGTTGCGCGACCAACTGATCGCCCTCGCCGGCGTCTTCGAAGCCGCCGCCCTGGTGGACCGCCTGGCCCGCACCGGGCAGATTCCCGAAGCCCCGCTGGGCTGCATGCTCGGCAGCCTGCTGGTGCGCGAGCCGAAGACCACCCTGGAGGTGTTCGGCGGCGACATCCACAACCTGCGCGAGGGCCTGCGCGCCCTGGCCAGCGCCCTGGAGCGCGATCCCAACAGCCTGCAGCGCGAACCGCTGCGCTACGCGCTGTCGCTGATCGGCCTGGAGCGCCAGTTGGCCAAGCGCGACGACATGCTCGACCTGATCGGCTCGCGCCTGGACCAGGTGCAGCAGCAGGTGCAGCACTTCGGCCTGGTCCACGAGAACGTCATCGCCTCCTGCGCCGGCCTCTACCAGGACACCCTGAGCACCTTCCGCCAGCGCATCCAGGTGCACGGCGACATGCGCTACCTGCAGATCAACGCCAACGCCGCGCGCATCCGCGCCCTGCTGCTGGCCGGCATCCGCTCGGCGCGCCTGTGGCGGCAGCTGGGCGGCAACCGCTGGCAAATGGTGTTCGGCCGGCGCAAGCTGCTGGGCGAGCTGCGCCCGATCCTGCGCGGCACCGACTGATCCGCCGAGGCGCCCGCCCGGGCGTCTTCGTGCGGCAGCGAGTACGGGCGAAAGCGCGTTCGTTCGTGTATGATGTGCGCCCTTTTCGTTGACCGACAGCCACGAGAACGCCCCATGCAGCTTTCCTCCCTCACCTCGGTTTCCCCCGTCGACGGCCGTTACGGCAGCAAGACCAGCGCCCTGCGTCCGATCTTCAGCGAGTACGGCCTGATCCGTTTCCGCGTCCTGGTTGAGGTCCGCTGGCTGCAGCGCCTCGCGGCGCACGCCGGCATCCCCGAGGTGGCGCCCTTCTCCGGCGAAGCCAACGCCCTGCTCGACAAGCTGGCCGAGGACTTCCAGCTGGAGCATGCGCAGCGCATCAAGGAAATCGAGCGCACCACCAACCACGACGTGAAAGCCGTGGAGTACCTGCTCAAGGAACAGGCGGCCAAGCTGCCGGAACTGGCCAAGGTCAGCGAGTTCATCCACTTCGCCTGCACCAGCGAGGACATCAACAACCTGTCCCACGCCCTGATGCTGCGCGAAGGCCGCGACCAGGTGCTGCTGCCGCTGATGCGCCAGATCGCCGAGGCGATCCGCGAGCTGGCGGTCCAGTTCGCCGACGTGCCCATGCTCTCGCGCACCCACGGCCAGCCGGCCTCGCCGACCACCCTGGGCAAGGAACTGGCCAACGTGGTCTACCGCCTGGAGCGGCAGATCAAGCAGGTCGCCGCGGTCGAGCTGCTGGGCAAGATCAACGGCGCCGTGGGCAACTACAACGCCCACCTGTCGGCCTACCCGCAGGTGGACTGGGAAGCCAACGCCCGCGAGTTCATCGTCCATGACCTGGGCCTGGCCTGGAACCCCTACACCACCCAGATCGAGCCGCACGACTACATCGCCGAGCTGTTCGACGCCATCGCCCGCTTCAACACCATCCTCATCGACTTCGACCGCGACGTCTGGGGCTACATCTCCCTGGGCTACTTCAAGCAGAAGACCGTGGCCGGCGAGATCGGCTCCTCGACCATGCCGCACAAGGTCAACCCGATCGACTTCGAGAACTCCGAAGGCAACCTGGGCATCGCCAACGCGATCTTCCAGCACTTGGCCAGCAAGCTGCCGATCTCCCGCTGGCAGCGCGACCTGACCGACTCCACCGTGCTGCGCAACCTGGGCGTCGGTTTCGCCCACAGCGTCATCGCCTATGAAGCCAGCCTCAAGGGCATCGGCAAGCTGGAGCTGAACGCCGCGCGCATCGCCGAAGACCTGGATGCCTGCTGGGAAGTCCTGGCCGAGCCGGTGCAGACCGTGATGCGCCGCTACGGCATCGAGAACCCCTACGAGAAGCTCAAGGAGCTGACCCGCGGCAAAGGCATCAGCGCCAAGGCCCTGCAGGTGTTCATCGACGGCCTCGACATGCCCGCCGAAGCCAAGGCCGAGCTGAAGAAGCTGACCCCGGCGAACTACATCGGCAACGCCGCCGCCCAGGCCAAGCGCATCTGACATGCGCTGAACATTTGCACGCCCGGCTGTGCCGGGCGTTTTTGTTTCAAGGACTTACATATGAATCCTGCTATTCCTCTTCAGCTCCTGGGCGGCATCAGCGCCGATGAATTCCTCCGCGACTACTGGCAGAAGAAACCCCTGCTGGTGCGCCAGGCCATCCCCGGTTTCGAAAGCCCGCTGGAGGCCGACGAGCTGGCCGGCCTGTCCCTGGAAGACAGCGTCGAGTCGCGCATCGTCCTCGAACACGGCAACACCCCCTGGGAAATGCGCCGCGGCCCCTTCAGCGAGGACACCTACAAGGAACTGCCCGAGCGCGACTGGACCCTGCTGGTGCAGGCCGTCGACCAGTTCGTGCCGGAAGTCGCCGAACTGCTGGAGCACTTCAAGTTCCTGCCCAGCTGGCGCATCGACGACGTGATGATCAGCTACGCGGCTCCCGGCGGCGGTGTAGGGCCGCACTTCGACAACTACGACGTGTTCCTGCTGCAGGGCCACGGCCGCCGCCACTGGAAGGTCGGCCAGTTGTGCGACGCCGACAGCCCGATGCTGCAGCACGCCGACCTGCGCATCCTCGCCGACTTCCAGCAGAGCGACGAGTGGGTGCTGGAGCCCGGCGACATGCTCTACCTGCCGCCGCGCGTGGCCCACTACGGCATCGCCGAAGACGAGTGCATGACCTACTCGGTGGGCTTCCGCGCGCCCAGCGCCGCCGAAGTGCTGACCCACTTCACCGACTTCCTCGCCCAGTTCCTCTCCGACGAGGAACGCTACAGCGACGCCGGCATGGCCGCCGTGCAGAGCGGCGAGGACCAGCACAAGATCCAGCGCGACGCCCTCGACCGCCTGAAGAACCTGCTGCAGGAACACATGAGCGACGAGCGCCTGCTGCTCACCTGGTTCGGCCAGTTCATGACCGAGCCGCGCTACCCGGAACTGGTGACCGGCGAGGAGATCGACGACACGGACCTGCGGCAGGCCCTGGAAGACGGCGCCGTGCTGGTGCGCAACCCCAGCGCGCGCCTGGCCTGGAGCGAAGTGGACGTCGGCCTGCTGCTGTTCTCCAGCGGCCAGAGCGTGGTGCTGCCCAAGGCCATGGAGCCGCTGCTCAAGCTGGTGTGCTCGGCGGACGCCCTGCACAGCGACAACCTCGGCCAATGGCTGGGCGACGAGGATGGGCGTAAGCTGTTGGCAGAATTGGTCAAACAGGGCAGTTTGGAGTTTGCCGATGAGTAACAAGATCAGGGTTCGCCTGGCCGATTGGCAGAAGGACAATGCCGACCTGCGACGCATCCGCGAGGCGGTCTTCATCGCCGAGCAATCGGTGCCGCCGGAACTGGAGTGGGATGCCGAGGACGCGGAAGCCGTGCACTTCCTCGCCTTCGAGGGGGATTACGCAATCGGCACGGCGCGCCTGCTGCCCGACGGCCACATCGGCCGCGTCTCGGTACTCAAGGACTGGCGCGGGCTGAAGGTCGGCGACCAGCTGATGCGCGCCGCCATCGAGGAAGCCGAGCGCCGCCAGCTCAAGCGTCAGCTGCTCACCGCCCAGGTCTATGCCATCCCCTTCTACGAGCGGCTAGGCTTCAAGGTGGCCAGCGGCGAATTCCTCGAAGCCGGCCTGCCCCACGTCGACATGGTGCGCGAAAGCGCCTGAGGAAGCCGCGATGAAAGACGCCCCGGACCACGAAGGCCAACTCCCGGCCATCGACTTCCAGTCCCCGGGGCGTTTCAGCGTGCACAATCCGGCGCCCGACCTGCCGGCCTCCCAGCCCTGGGAACCGGCGCCCTTCCGCCTCGGCGAGGCCAGCGGCCTGCAACGCTTCGGCGAACCGGAGGCCGCCCGCTCCCATGCCCTGGCGCTGATGCAGCAGGCCAGCCGCAGCCTGTGCCTGTACAGCCCCGACCTGGAAGCCTGGCTGTACAACCACAGCAGCATCCAGGAAGCCTGCACCCGCCTGCTGCTGCGCCATCCGCAGAACCGCCTGCGTATCCTCCTGCGCGACAGCACCCGCCCGGTCAGGGAAGGCCACCGCCTGCTCAACCTCAGCCGGCGCCTGTCGAGCAACCTGCATATCCGCCTGCTCAACCCGGACTACCCCAGCCCTGAACAGGCCTTCCTGCTCGCCGACCAGCTCGGCCTGCTGCTGCGAACCGAACCGGCGCTGCCCGCCGGCCACGCCCACTACAACGACCCCGGCCGGGTGCGCCAGTTGCAGGCGCAGTTCGACCAGGCCTGGGACACCAGCCTCGCCGACCCGAACCTGCGGAGCTTCCTGCTGTGAGCCATCGCCGAACCGCCCTGCTCCTCGCCTGCGCCATCAGCCTGGCCGTCCAGGCCGCGCCGCGCACCGAGATCCTGCCGCTGAGCTACCGCAGCGCCGACGAAATCCTCCCGGTGGCGCAGCAGGTCCTCGGCAACGAAGGCCGGGTGACCGCCTACGGCAACCAGTTGGTGGTCAACGCCGAGCCGGCGAAGATCCGCGAGCTGCAGCAGGTACTGGAACAACTGGACACCCGCCCCCACCGCCTACTGATCAGCGTCGACACCAGAGACTCCAGCCAGCGCAGCCGCAGCGGCTATTCGGTGAACGGCTCGGCCAGCGTCGGCAACGTCGAGATTCACAGCGGCCGCGGCGAGGTCCACGGCCGCGACCAGGTGCGCATCATCGACAGTTCCACCGCCAGCCGCAGCGGCGGCGTGCAGCAGATCCAGACCACCGAGGGCTCGCCGGCGCTGATCCAGGTCGGCCAGAGCCAGCCGGTGTACAACGTCGGCGTCGGCCCCTACGGCCAGGTCTACAGCCAGACCGAGTACCGCGACGCCAACCGCGGCATGTACGTGACCGCCACCTTGAGCGGCAACATCGTCCACATCGACCTGGACACCCGCAACGACCGCTTCAACAACAGCGCCCCCGGCGCCATGGACACGGCCGGCGCCAGCACCCGCCTGAGCGGCCGCCTCGGCGAGTGGATCGAGGTGGGCGGCGTCAGCGAAAACAGCCAGGGCAGCCAGGGCGGCCTGACGCGCAATTACAGCACCCAGGGCCGCAGCGACAGCAGCCTGCGGGTGAAGGTCGAAGTGCTCGACTGAGCCTTCCGAAGGTGACCGGAGAGTCCTCCTTAGACCTTCGTGTAGTAGCCCAAAAAAAACACTACAAAACGTTTGACGAACGTTTGTTCGAAAGGCATGATGGCCTCGCTCCCGCTAACCAGGGGCCCTGAACCGGGCCTCCGGACCGAGTCCGCAGCCCACTCGCTGTGCCGGTCCGTGTTGTTACAGCCCACAAGGCGAAATGACGAGGTTGCGACTGGCAAGAAGTTGTCCTGAGGGACGGGGAAGCAACCAACGTATCAGCAAGATGGTCGAATGCAGCCATTCGCCCTCGCCCAACGGCAGCCACGAGCCGGCAAGCGATCCCGGATGCCATCGCTGCGATCATCTACCTGTTCGCCCGCGCCACCCCTCCCCCTCTGCGTCAATCCTTCCAGTCGTCATTTCGCCATCCGCGGCGAGCGATCCCACGAGCCCTGCGTGGGAAGTCGGTGCTCAACCAACACATTTTTTGAAGGATTGTTGACCATGTCCGCATATCAGAACGACATCAAGGCCGTTGCCGCCCTGAAAGAGAAGTTCGGCAGCAGCTGGAGCGCTATCAACCCCGAGTCCGTCGCCCGTATGCGCGCCCAGAACCGCTTCAAGACTGGCCTGGATATCGCCAAGTACACCGCGGCCATCATGCGCAAGGACATGGCCGAATACGACGCCGACTCCTCCCTCTACACCCAGTCCCTGGGCTGCTGGCACGGCTTCATCGGTCAGCAGAAGCTGATCTCCATCAAGAAGCACCTGAAGACCACCAACAAGCGCTACCTCTACCTGTCCGGCTGGATGGTCGCCGCGCTGCGCTCCGAGTTCGGCCCGCTGCCCGACCAGTCCATGCACGAGAAGACTGCCGTCTCCAGCCTGATCGAAGAGCTGTACACCTTCCTGCGCCAGGCTGACGCCCGCGAACTGGACCTGCTGTTCACCGCCCTGGACGCCGCCCGCGAAGCCGGCGACAAGGCCAAGCAGGAAGAGATCCAGAACCAGATCGACAACTACGAAACCCATGTGGTGCCGATCATCGCCGACATCGACGCCGGCTTCGGCAACCCGGAAGCCACCTACCTGCTGGCCAAGAAGATGATCGAAGCCGGTGCCTGCTGCATCCAGATCGAGAACCAGGTTTCCGACGAGAAGCAGTGCGGCCACCAGGACGGTAAAGTGACCGTCCCGCACGAAGACTTCCTCGCCAAGATCGCCGCCGTTCGCTACGCCTTCCTCGAACTGGGCGTTGACGACGGCGTGATCGTCGCCCGTACCGACTCCCTGGGCGCCGGCCTGACCAAGCAGATCGCCGTGACCAAGCAACCGGGCGACCTGGGCGACCAGTACAACTCCTTCCTGGACTGCGACGAGATCAGCCCGGCCGAACTGCAGAACGGCGACGTGGTGATCAACCGCGGCGGCAAGCTGCTGCGTCCCAAGCGCCTGCCCTCCAACCTGTTCCAGTTCCGCAAGGGCACCGGCGAAGACCGCTGCGTCCTGGACTGCATCACCTCGCTGCAGAACGGCGCCGACCTGCTGTGGATCGAAACCGAGAAGCCGCACGTTGGCCAGATCAAGGGCATGGTTGACCGCATCCGCGAAGTCATCCCGAACGCCAAGCTGGTGTACAACAACAGCCCGTCCTTCAACTGGACCCTGAACTTCCGCCAGCAGGTGTTCGATGCGTTCGTCGCCGAAGGCAAGGACGTTTCCGCCTACGACCGCGCCAAGCTGATGAGCGTCGAGTACGACGAGACCGAACTGGCCCAGATCGCCGACGAGAAGATCCGCACCTTCCAGCGCGACGGTTCGGCCCACGCCGGCATCTTCCACCACCTGATTACCCTGCCGACCTACCACACCGCGGCCCTGTCCACCGACAACCTGGCCAAGGGCTACTTCGCCGACCAGGGCATGCTGGCCTACGTGAAGGGCGTGCAGCGTCAGGAAATCCGCCAGGGCATCGCCTGCGTCAAGCACCAGAACATGGCTGGCTCCGACATCGGCGACAACCACAAAGAGTACTTCGCCGGCGAAGCCGCACTGAAGGCCTCGGGCAAAGACAACACCATGAACCAGTTCCACTAAGAACCGGTTCGCCCGGCCCCTCGGGGCCGGGAAGCGGCCCAGCCGCAAAGGTGTAGCTTCAGGAAAACGCCGCCTCCCCAGGGAAGCGGCGTTTTTTCATGTCCGCCGCCGAGATGCGGCGGATAACCGCGAAGGGTTATGCGCCCTACGCACTCGCCGGCTGACGCCGAACCATCCACCCACTCCGAACGGCCCCCTCTCCCGCTTGCGGGAGAGGATTGGGGAGAGGGCGCTCTTCGCGAGTACGCGGAGCGAACAACTGGCCTGCCGGCTACGCCGAGGCGCTCTTCGTAGGACAGGTCGAGCCTGCGAAACCCATGCGGCCACGGCGATGGGTATCGCTTCGCTCAACACCATCCTACGACGCCCCTGTACCCTGAGCGGACCTTGTCCGCGATAGCCGGACATATCGGCGCGATTCGCGGATAAGATCCGCTCCTACGCTGCCCCACCCGCGTCATTCCATGTAGGAGCGCGCCCTGCGCGCGAATCGCGGGCAGGGCCCGCTCCTACAGTTCGCTGGGAGGCACTGCGCTCCGGGCTGACACCCACCTGTAGGAGCGGATTTATCCGCGATCCGGCCGGCAGGCCGGCCCATGCCGACGATTGCCCCCTACGCAGCAGCCCCTAAACAGACCATTGGGAAATTCCCGACACCAATTGACGCCCATAAACCCTTAAAACCGCCGACAATAAAAAGTACGACGCCTATATGTAGTAAAGTTACGGATAAACGACACCGCGAATGATAATATTTATCATTTAAGGAACGACAGAAATACTTTCTTCTTATCTGCAAAAGTGCCATTCGACCAAAGCCTGAATCGTGCCAGCCCAGGCGTGGAGCGGCCTGCAGCCGGGGCCCGGACAAAAATGCAAAAGCCTTTTGCCCGATTTGGAAGCATCTGTTTGTGTTAGAAAAATTTACTTGCCCGAGGCTTTGGGCATAAAATTGGAAAGATCACTCGAACCCTTAGCTCGCTATCTTGAGCCCGAGGTTCATGCAGCCGGGCGAAGGCCCGGAATCCAAGACCACCGCTAATTTTTGTAGGAAGGAGTATCGGCATGCCCAACCCAGCTGAACTTGCAGCTCAACACTGGGGACTCGCCGCCTTCCTTCTAGGCGTGGTCGGCCTGCTGGCCTTCATGCTAGGGGTTTCCTCGCTGCTGGGCAGCAAGGCATTTGGTCGCAGCAAGAACGAGCCCTTCGAATCCGGCATCGTTCCCACCGGCAGCGCACGCCTGCGCCTGTCGGCAAAATTCTATCTGGTCGCGATGCTCTTCGTGATCTTCGACGTCGAAGCCCTCTTCCTCTTCGCCTGGTCCGTGTCCGTCCGTGAAAGCGGTTGGGCCGGTCTGGTCGAGGCCACCATTTTCATTGCAATTCTGTTGGCAGGTCTTGTCTACCTCTGGCGGGTCGGCGCGCTCGATTGGGCGCCGGCGGCACGTCGCGAGCGGCAGGCGAAGCTAAAACAATGAGGCTTTGGCGATGCAATACAAACTTACCCGGATCGACCCCGATGCGGCCAACGATCAGTACCCGATCGGCCAGCGCGAAACGGTAGACGACCCTCTGGTAGAGGGGCAGGTCAGCAAGAACATCTTCATGGGCAAGCTCGAGGATGTTCTCAACGGCGCCGTCAACTGGGGTCGCAAGAACTCGCTGTGGCCCTATAACTTCGGCCTGTCCTGCTGCTACGTGGAGATGACCACGGCGTTCACTGCGCCGCACGACATCGCCCGCTTCGGCGCCGAAGTGATTCGTGCCTCGCCGCGCCAGGCGGACTTCATGGTCATCGCCGGCACCTGCTTCATCAAGATGGCCCCGGTCATCCAGCGCCTGTACGAGCAGATGCTGGAACCCAAGTGGGTGATCTCCATGGGCTCGTGCGCCAATTCCGGCGGCATGTACGACATCTACTCGGTGGTCCAGGGGGTCGACAAGTTCCTCCCCGTGGACGTCTACATCCCCGGCTGCCCGCCCCGCCCCGAGGCGTTCCTGCAAGGCCTGATGCTGCTGCAGGAATCCATCGGCCAGGAGCGTCGCCCGTTGTCCTGGGTGGTTGGCGATCAAGGCATCTACCGTGCCGAAATGCCTGCCCAGAAGGACCTCAAGCGCGAACAGCGCATTGCGGTCACCAACCTGCGCAGCCCCGACGAAGTGTGAAGCCGACCTCCACGAGAGGCCCTTACTTCACTCCACCGTTGACCGATAGCGACCGAGACCATGACCGCAGACTCCGCTCTGTACATCCCGCCCTATAAGGCGGACGACCAAGACATAGTCGTCGAACTGAATTCCCGCTTTGGCGCCGAGACCTTCACCGTCCAGGCCACCCGCACCGGCATGCCGGTCCTCTGGGTGAGCCGCGAGAAGCTGATCGACGTCCTCACCTTCCTGCGCAACGTACCCAAGCCCTACGTGATGCTCTACGACCTCCACGGGGTCGACGAGCGCCTGCGCACCCACCGTCGCGGCCTGCCGGGCGCCGACTTCAGCGTGTTCTACCACCTGATGTCGCTCGAGCGTAACAGCGACGTGATGATCAAGGTGGCCCTCTCCGAGAACGACCTCAACCTGCCCACCGCCACCCGTATCTGGCCCAACGCCAACTGGTACGAGCGTGAGGTCTGGGACATGTACGGCATCCACTTCAACGGCCACCCGCACCTGGCCCGCATGCTGATGCCGCCGACCTGGCAGGGCCACCCGCTGCGCAAGGACTACCCGGCGCGCGCCACCGAGTTCGATCCCTACTCGCTCTCCGTGGCCAAGCAGGAGCTGGAACAGGAAGCCCTGCGCTTCAAGCCCGAGGACTGGGGCATGAAGCGCCACGGCGAGAACGAGGACTTCATGTTCCTCAACCTCGGCCCGAACCACCCCTCCGCCCACGGTGCCTTCCGCATCATCCTGCAGCTCGACGGCGAAGAGATCCTCGACTGCGTGCCGGAGATCGGCTACCACCACCGCGGCGCCGAGAAGATGGCCGAGCGCCAGTCCTGGCACAGCTTCATCCCCTACACCGACCGCATCGACTACCTCGGCGGGGTGATGAACAACCTGCCGTACGTGCTCTCGGTGGAGAAGCTCGCCGGCATCAAGGTGCCGCAGCGCGTCGACGTCATCCGCATCATGATGTCGGAGTTCTTCCGCATCCTGAACCACCTGCTGTACCTGGGCACCTACATCCAGGACGTGGGCGCCATGACCCCGGTGTTCTTCACCTTCACCGACCGCCAGCGCGCCTACAAGGTGGTCGAGGCCATCACCGGCTTCCGCCTGCACCCGGCCTGGTACCGCATCGGCGGCGTCGCCCACGACCTGCCGCGCGGCTGGGACAAGCTGGTCCGCGAATTCCTCGACTGGATGCCCAAGCGCCTGGACGAGTATGAAAAGGCGGCGCTGCAGAACAGCATCCTGCGCGGCCGGACCATCGGCGTGGCGCAGTACAACACCAAGCAGGCCCTGGAATGGGGCACCACCGGCGCCGGCCTGCGCGCCACCGGTTGCGACTTCGACCTGCGCAAGGCCCGCCCCTACTCCGGCTACGAGAACTTCGAGTTCGAAGTGCCGCTGGCCCACAACGGCGACGCCTACGACCGCTGCATGGTGAAGATGGGCGAGATGCGCCAGAGCCTGCGCATCATCGAGCAGTGCCTGAAGAACATGCCCGAAGGCCCGTACAAGGCCGACCACCCGCTGACCACGCCGCCGCCCAAAGAGCGCACGCTGCAGCACATCGAGACGCTGATCACCCACTTCCTGCAGGTTTCCTGGGGCCCGGTCATGCCGGCCAACGAAGCCTTCCAGATGGTCGAGGCGACCAAGGGTATCAACAGCTACTACCTGACGAGCGATGGCAGCACCATGAGCTACCGGACGCGCATCCGCACGCCCAGCTTCGCGCACCTGCAACAGATTCCGTCGGTCATCAACGGCAGCATGATCGCCGACCTGATCGCCTATCTGGGCAGCATCGACTTCGTTATGGCTGACGTGGACCGCTGATCATGAGCACCATCATCCAGACTGACCGTTTCGCCCTGAGCGAAACCGAGCGCTCGGCCATCGAGCACGAACTGCACCACTACGAGGACTCCCGCGCGGCGTCCATCGAAGCCCTGAAAATCGTCCAGAAGGAGCGCGGCTGGGTGCCGGACGGCGCCATCGGCGCGATCGCCGAGATCCTCGGCATCCCCGACAGCGACGTCGAGGGCGTGGCCACCTTCTATAGCCAGATCTTCCGCCAACCGGTCGGCCGCCACATCATCCGCGTGTGCGACAGCATGGTCTGCTACATCGGCGGCCACGAGTCCGTGGTCGGCGAGATCCAGAAGCAACTGGGCATCGGCCTCGGCCAGACCACCGCCGACGGCCGCTTCACCCTGCTGCCGGTGTGCTGCCTGGGCAACTGCGACAAGGCCCCGGCGCTGATGATCGACGACGATACCCACGGCAATCTCGAGCCGTCGGCGGTCGCCAAACTGCTGGAGGCCTACGCATGACGCTCCTCACCTCCTACGGCACGCCCAACCGCACCGCGCGCGCCGCGGAAACCCACCCGCTGACCTGGCGCCTGCGCGACGACGGCGCCCCGGTCTGGCTGGAGGAATACCAGGCGAAGAACGGCTACGCTGCCGCGCGCAAGGCGCTGGCCGAAATGGCTGCCGACGACATCGTCCAGACCGTCAAGGACTCCGGCCTCAAGGGCCGCGGCGGCGCGGGCTTCCCCACCGGCGTGAAATGGGGCCTGATGCCCAAGGACGAATCCCTCGACATCCGCTACCTGCTGTGCAACGCGGACGAGATGGAGCCCAACACCTGGAAGGACCGCATGCTCATGGAGCAGCTGCCACACCTGCTGGTGGAAGGCATGCTGATCTCCGCGCGGGCGCTGAAAGCCTATCGCGGCTACATCTTCCTGCGCGGCGAATACGTCGACGCGGCGCGCAACCTCAACCGCGCCATCGACGAAGCCAAGGCCGCCGGCCTGCTGGGCAAGAACATCCTCGGCAGCGGCTTCGACTTCGAGCTGTTCGTCCACACCGGCGCCGGCCGCTACATCTGCGGTGAAGAAACCGCGCTGATCAACTCCCTGGAAGGCCGCCGCGCCAACCCGCGCTCCAAGCCGCCCTTCCCCGCTGCCGTCGGCGTCTGGGGCAAGCCGACCTGCGTCAACAACGTCGAGACACTGTGCAACGTGCCGGCGATCGTCGAGAACGGCGTCGACTGGTACAAGGGCCTGGCGCGCCCGGGCAGCGAAGACATGGGCACCAAGCTCATGGGCTTCTCCGGCAAGGTGCAGAACCCCGGCATCTGGGAACTGCCCTTCGGCATCCCGGTGCGCGAGGTCTTCGAGGACTACGCCGGCGGCATGCGCGAGGGCTACAAGCTCAAGGCCTGGCAGCCCGGCGGCGCCGGCACCGGCTTCCTGCTCCCCGAGCACATGGACGCCCTGTTCTACGCTGGCGGCATCGCCAAGGTCGGTACCCGCATGGGCACCGGCCTGGCCATGGCGGTGGACGACAGCATCAATATGGTCTCGCTGCTGCGCAACATGGAAGAGTTCTTCGCCCGCGAGTCGTGCGGCTGGTGCACTCCGTGCCGCGACGGCCTGCCGTGGAGCGTGAAGCTCCTGCGCGCGCTGGAGCGCGGCGAAGGCCAGCCCGGCGACCTCGAGACCCTCGAGCAGCTGGTCAACTTCCTCGGCCCGGGCAAGACCTTCTGCGCCCACGCACCGGGCGCCGTCGAACCGCTGGGCAGTGCCTTGAAATATTTCCGTCCCGAGTTCGAAGCGGGCGTCTCCCGCCAGGCTCAGGCCGCGCCGCAACCGCAACGCGTCGGCGCGTAAAGCTTTGGATGCCGGGCCCGCGGGCCCGGCGATGTTCCGTCGTAGCGCCGCGGCATGCCGCCGGCCCGACGGAGCCGTGATTTCCCTTAGCCAAGCCCGCTGACAACGGGCCAACGAAGAACTTGAACCATGGCCACTATCCACGTAGACGGCAAGACGTTAGAAGTCGATGGGGCGGACAACCTGTTGCAGGCCTGCCTGTCCCTCGGACTCGACATCCCCTACTTCTGCTGGCACCCGGCGCTCGGTAGCGTCGGCGCCTGCCGGCAGTGCGCGGTCAAGCAGTACACCGACGAGAACGACAAGCGTGGTCGCCTCGTCATGTCCTGCATGACCCCCGCCACCGACAACACCTGGATCTCCATCGAGGACGAAGAGGCCAAGGCCTTCCGCGAGAGCGTCGTCGAATGGCTGATGACCAACCACCCGCACGACTGCCCGGTGTGCGAGGAAGGCGGTCACTGCCACCTGCAGGACATGACGGTGATGACCGGCCACAACAAGCGCCGGTACCGCTTCACCAAGCGCACCCACCAGAACCAGGAGCTCGGCCCGTTCATCGCCCACGAGATGAACCGCTGCATCGCCTGCTACCGCTGCGTGCGCTACTACAAGGACTACGCCGGCGGCACCGACCTGGGCGTCTACGGCGCGCACGACAACGTGTACTTCGGCCGCATCGAGGACGGCGTGCTGGAGAGCGAGTTCTCCGGCAACCTGACCGAGGTCTGCCCGACCGGCGTGTTCACCGACAAGACCCACTCCGAGCGCTACAACCGCAAGTGGGACATGCAGTTCGCCCCGAGCATCTGCCATGGCTGCTCCAGCGGCTGCAACATCAGCCCCGGCGAGCGCTACGGCGAGATCCGCCGCATCGAGAACCGCTACAACGGCTCGGTGAACCACTACTTCCTCTGCGACCGCGGCCGCTTCGGCTACGGCTACGTCAACCGCGAGGACCGTCCGCGCCAGCCGATGCTGATGCTCAGCAAGCAGAAGCTGAGCCTGGACGGCGCCCTCGACCAGGCCGCCGCCCTGCTCAAGGGCCGCAAGATGATCGGCATCGGTTCGCCGCGCGCCAGCCTGGAAAGCAACTACGCGCTGTCCGAGCTGGTCGGCGCCGGCAACTTCTACAGCGGCATCGCCGCCGACGAGCTGCAGCGCCTGCGCCTGGTGCTCAAGGTGATGCAGGAAGGCCCGCTGCCCTCCCCCACCATCCGCGACATGGAAGACCATGACGCGGTCTTCGTGCTCGGCGAAGACCTCACCCAGACCGCCGCCCGCATCGCCCTGGCCCTGCGCCAGTCGGTGAAGGGCAAGGGCGAGGACATGGCCGCCGCGATGAAGATCCAGCCGTGGCTCGACGCCGCGGTGAAGACCATCGCCCAGCACGAGAAGAACCCGCTGTTCATCGCCAGCCTGGCCGAGACGCGCCTGGACGATGTCGCCGCCGAGTGCGTGCACGCCGCCCCCGAGGACCTGGCCCGCCTGGGCTTCGCCGTGGCCCACGCGATCGACCCGAGCGCCCCGGCCGTGGCCGGTCTGGAACCGGAAGCGCAAGCCCTGGCCCAGCGCATCGCCGACGCCCTGGTCGCCGCCAAGCGCCCGCTGGTGGTTTCCGGCGTTTCGCTGCGCAGCAACGCCCTGATCGAAGCCGCGGCGAACATCGCCAGCGCGCTGAAGCAGCGCGAGAAGAACGGCTCGCTGAGCCTGGTGGTGCCGGAAGCCAACAGCCTGGGCCTTGCCCTGTTCGGCGGCGAGTCCGTCGAAGCCGCGCTGGAGCAGCTGACCTCCGGCGCCGCCGACGCCGTGGTGGTGCTGGAGAACGACCTGTACCGCCGCGCCGAAGCCGCCCAGGTCGACGCCGCCCTGGCCGCCGCCAAGCTGGTGATCGTCGCCGACCACCAGAGCACCGCGACCAGCGCCAAGGCGCACATCGTCCTGCCGGCCGCCAGCTTCGCCGAAGGCGACGGCACCCTGGTCAGCCAGGAAGGCCGCGCCCAGCGCTTCTTCCAGGTCTTCGACCCGACCTACTACAACGCCGACAACCTGGTCCGCGAAGGCTGGCGCTGGCTGCACGCCCTGCACAGCACCCTCGAGGGCAAGCGCGTCGACTGGACGCAGCTGGACCACGTGATCGACGCCGTGGTCGCCGCCAAGCCGCACCTGGCCGGCATCCGCGACGCCGCGCCGAACGCCGCGTTCCGCATCAAGGGCCTGAAGCTGGCGCGCGAACCGCACCGCTACTCCGGCCGCACCGCCATGCGCGCCAACATCAACGTCAGCGAGCCCCGCGCCCCGCAGGACATCGACAGCGCCTTCGCCTTCTCCATGGAGGGCTATTCCGGCAGCACCGAGCCGCGTCAGCAGATTCCCTTCGCCTGGTCCCCGGGCTGGAACTCGCCGCAGGCCTGGAACAAGTTCCAGGACGAGGTCGGCGGCCACCTGCGCGCCGGCGACCCGGGCGTGCGCCTGATCGAGGCCAAGGGCGAGGCCCTGTGGTTCAGCGACGTACCGGCGCCGTTCCACACCCCGGCCAGCCAGTTCAAGGTGGTGCCCTTCTACCACCTGTTCGGCAGCGAGGAGAACAGCGCCCGCGCCAAGCCGGTGCAGGAGCGCATCCCGGAAACCTACGTGGCCCTGGGCCGCGAGGAAGCCGAGCGCCTGGGCCTGGCCGAAGGCAAGCTGCTGCGCCTGAGCGTCAAGGGCCACGAGCTGCGCCTGCCGCTGCGCATCAGCGAAGAGCTGGGCGCGGGCCTGGTCGCCCTGCCGGCCGGCCTGGCCGGCATCCCCGCCGGTGTCTTCGGCGGTGTCGCTGAAGGTCTGCAGGAGGCTGCCCAATGAGTTTGATGAGCATGAGCTGGCTGACACCCGCCATCGTCGACATCATCGTCGAGGTCATCAAGGCCATCGTCATCCTGCTCGCCGTGGTCGTCTGCGGCGCGCTGCTGAGCTGGGTCGAGCGGCGCCTGCTGGGCCTCTGGCAGGACCGCTACGGTCCCAACCGGGTCGGCCCGTTCGGCGCCTTCCAGCTCGGCGCGGACATGATCAAGATGTTCTTCAAGGAAGACTGGACGCCGCCGTTCGCCGACAAGATGATCTTCACCCTCGCCCCGGTCATCGCCATGGGCGCGCTGCTGATCGCCTTCGTCATCATCCCGATCAGCCCCAGCTGGGGCGTGGCGGACCTGAACATCGGCATCCTGTTCTTCTTCGCCATGGCCGGTCTGACCGTGTACGCGGTGCTCTTCGCCGGCTGGTCGAGCAACAACAAGTTCGCCCTGCTCGGCAGCCTGCGCGCCTCGGCCCAGACCATCTCCTACGAGGTGTTCCTGGCCCTGTCGCTGATGGGCATCGTGGCCCAGGTCGGCTCGTTCAACATGCGCGACATCGTCGACTACCAAGCCCAGCACCTGTGGTTCATCATTCCGCAGTTCTTCGGCTTCTGCACCTTCATCATCGCCGGCGTCGCCGTGACCCACCGTCACCCGTTCGACCAGCCGGAAGCGGAGCAGGAACTGGCCGACGGCTACCACATCGAGTACGCCGGGATGAAATGGGGCATGTTCTTCGTCGGCGAATACATCGGCATCGTGCTGATCTCGGCGCTGCTGGTGACGCTGTTCTTCGGTGGCTGGCACGGCCCGTTCGGCCTGCTGCCGCAGATCCCGTTCATCTGGTTCGCCCTGAAGACCAGCTTCTTCATCATGCTGTTCATCCTGATCCGCGCCTCGCTGCCGCGTCCGCGCTATGACCAGGTGATGGCCTTCAGCTGGAAGTTCTGCCTTCCGCTGACCCTGATCAACCTGCTGGTGACCGGCGCCTGCGTGCTGGCCGCGGCCCAGTAAGGAGAACCACCATGATCAAAGAAATCCTGCACATCGTGCATGGCACCTACACCCAGCTGCGCAGCCTGGTGATGATCTTCGGCCATGCCTTCCGCAAGCGCGACACCCTGCAGTACCCGGAAGAGCAGGTCTACCTGCCGCCGCGCTACCGCGGCCGCATCGTCCTCACCCGCGACCCCGACGGCGAGGAGCGCTGCGTGGCCTGCAACCTGTGCGCCGTGGCCTGCCCGGTCGGCTGCATCTCGCTGCAGAAGGCCGAGACCGACGACGGCCGCTGGTACCCCGAGTTCTTCCGCATCAACTTCTCCCGCTGCATCTTCTGCGGCCTGTGCGAGGAAGCCTGCCCGACCACCGCGATCCAGCTGACCCCGGATTTCGAGATGGGCGAGTTCAAGCGCCAGGATCTGGTGTACGAGAAGGAAGACCTGCTGATCTCCGGCCCCGGCAAGAACCCGGACTACAACTTCTACCGCGTCGCCGGCATGGCCATCGCCGGCAAGCCCAAGGGCAGCGCGCAGAACGAGGCCGAACCGATCAACGTCAAGAGCCTGCTGCCGTAAGGAGACGTCGCGTGGAATTCGCTTTCTACTTCGCCGCCGGCGTCGCCGTGCTGGCAACCCTGCGGGTCATCACCAACAGCAACCCGGTGCATGCCCTGCTCTACCTCATCGTTTCGCTGCTCGCCGTGTCGATGACCTTCTTCAGCCTCGGCGCCCCGTTCGCCGGCGCCCTGGAGATCATCGTCTACGCCGGCGCGATCATGGTGCTGTTCGTCTTCGTGGTGATGATGCTCAACCTGGGCCCGGCGATCGCCGAGCAGGAGCGCAAGTGGCTCAAGCCCGGGGTCTGGATCGGCCCGGGCGTGCTCTCCGCCGTCCTGCTCGTCGAGCTGCTGCTGGTGCTGTCGCGCAACCCCAGCGGCGCCGGCATCGGCCACACCACCGTGGACGCCAAGGCCGTGGGCATCGCCCTGTTCGGCCCCTACCTGCTGGTCGTCGAACTGGCCTCGATGCTGCTGCTGGCGGCACTGGTCGCCGCCTACCACCTCGGCCGCCACGACGCGAAGGAATAACACCATGAATGCAATCCCCCTGGAACACGGGCTGGCACTCTCCGGCGTGCTGTTCTGTCTCGGGCTGGCCGGCCTGATGGTCCGGCGCAACATCCTGTTCGTACTCATGAGCCTGGAAGTGATGATGAACGCCGCCGCGCTGGCCTTCGTGGTCGCCGGCAGCCGCTGGGCGCAGCCCGACGGCCAGGTGATGTTCATCCTGGTGCTCAGCCTGGCCGCGGCCGAGGCGAGCATCGGTCTGGCGATCCTGCTGCAACTGTATCGCCGCTTCCATACCCTCGATGTCGACGCTGCCAGCGAGATGCGCGGATGAACCTGCTGCCCCTCACCTTCCTGTTCCCCCTGGTCGGCTTCCTGCTGCTGTCTTTCTCCCGCGGCAAGTGGTCGGAAAATCTCTCCGCGCTGGTCGGCGTCGGTTCGGTCGGCCTGGCCGCGCTGTCCGCCTTCTGGGCGATCTGGAGCTTCCACAGCGCCCCGCCGGAAGGCGGCGCCTACACCCTGGTGCTGTGGCAGTGGATGAGCGTCGACGGCTTCGCGCCGAACTTCGCCCTGTACCTGGACGGCCTGTCGGTCACCATGCTCGGCGTGGTCACCGGCGTCGGCTTCCTGATCCACCTGTTCGCCAGTTGGTACATGCGCGGTGAAGCCGGCTACTCGCGCTTCTTCGCCTACACCAACCTGTTCATCGCCAGCATGCTGTTCCTGGTGCTGGGCGACAACCTGCTGTTCCTGTACTTCGGCTGGGAAGGCGTGGGCCTGTGCTCCTACCTGCTGATCGGCTTCTACTACAGCCACGTACCAAACGGCAACGCGGCGCTCAAGGCCTTCATCGTCACCCGCGTGGGCGACGTGTTCATGGCCTTCGGCCTGTTCATCCTGTTCCAGCAGCTGGGCACCCTGAACATCCAGGAACTGCTGGTGCTGGCCCCGCAGCACTTCGCCCAGGGCGATATGTGGGTGAGCCTGGCGGCCCTGGCGCTGCTCGGCGGCGCGGTCGGCAAGTCGGCCCAGCTGCCGCTGCAGACCTGGCTGGCGGACGCGATGGCCGGCCCGACCCCGGTTTCGGCGCTGATCCACGCGGCGACCATGGTCACCGCGGGCGTCTACCTGATCGCCCGCTGCCACGGCATCTTCACCCTGGCGCCGAACGTGCTGGAACTGGTCGGCGTGGTCGGCGCGGTCACCCTGGTCCTGGCCGGCTTCGCCGCCCTGGTGCAGACCGACATCAAGCGCATCCTCGCCTACTCGACCATGAGCCAGATCGGCTACATGTTCCTGGCCCTGGGCGTCGGCGCCTGGGACGCGGCGATCTTCCACCTGATGACCCACGCCTTCTTCAAGGCCCTGCTGTTCCTCGCCTCCGGTGCGGTGATCGTCGCCTGCCACCACGAGCAGAACATCTTCAAGATGGGCGGCCTGTGGAAGAAGCTGCCGCTGGCCTACGCCAGCTTCATCGTCGGTGGTTCGGCCCTGGCCGCCCTGCCGCTGGTCACCGCCGGCTTCTACTCCAAGGACGAGATCCTCTGGGAAGCCTTCGCCAGCGGTCACCAGAACCTGCTGATCGCCGGCCTGGCGGGTGCCTTCCTGACCTCGATCTACACCTTCCGCCTGATCTTCATCGCCTTCCACGGCGAGCAGAAGACCGAGGCCCACGCCGGCCATGGCATCAGCCACTGGCTGCCGCTGTCGGTGCTGATCGTGCTGTCGACCTTCGTCGGCGCGCTGATCACCCCGCCGCTGCACGGCGTGCTGCCGGAAAGCGTCGGCCATGCCGGCGGCGAAGCCCAGCACAGCCTGGAAATTGCCTCGGGCGCCATCGCCCTGGCCGGCATCCTGCTGGCCGGCCTGCTGTTCCTCGGCAAGCGCCGCTTCGTCAGCGCCCTGGCCAAGAGCGCGCCGGGCCGCTTCTTCGGCACCTGGTGGTACCACGCCTGGGGCTTCGACTGGCTGTACGACAAGCTGTTCGTGAAACCCTACCTGCTGCTCTGCCGCCTGCTCGGCCGCGACCCCATCGACCAGACCCTGGTCCTGGTGCCGCTGTCCGCCCGCGGTGGGCACACCCTTCTGAGCCTGACCGAGAACGGCCGCCTGCGCTGGTACGCCGCTTCCCTGGTCGGCGGCGCGGTGCTGCTGCTCGCGCTGCTACTGGCCTAACGCATTCACGAAAGAGATCGAGCCCGTCATGATTCTGCCCTGGCTAATCCTGATCCCCTTCATCGGCGGCTTCCTCTGCTGGATCGCCGAGTACACCAGCAAGACCCTGCCCCGCTGGGTCGCGCTGGGTTCCATGACCCTGACCCTGGCATTGAGCCTGTGGCTGTGGCACACCGGCGACTTCCACCTGGCGCCCGCGCCGGGTGGCGAGCCGCAGTGGACCGCCGAATTCAAGCTGCAATGGATCGAGCGCTTCGGCATCAGCGTGCACCTGGCCATCGACGGCCTGTCGCTGCTGATGGTCGCCCTCACCGGCCTGCTCGGCGTGCTGTCCGTGCTCTGCTCGTGGAACGAGATCCAGCGCCGCATCGGCTTCTTCCACCTGAACCTGCTGTGGATCCTCGGCGGCGTGATCGGCGTGTTCCTCGCCGTCGACCTGTTCCTGTTCTTCTTCTTCTGGGAAATGATGCTGGTGCCGATGTACTTCCTCATCGCGCTCTGGGGCCATAGCTCGGACGACGGCAAGAAGACGCGCATCTACGCCGCCACCAAGTTCTTCATCTTCACCCAGGCCAGCGGCCTGGTGATGCTGGTGGCGATCCTCGGCCTGGTGTTCGTGCACTACAACAGCACCGGCGTGCTGACCTTCAACTACGCCGACCTGCTGAAGACGCAGATGAGCGAGCACGTCGAGTGGCTGCTGATGCTCGGCTTCTTCGTCGCCTTCGCGGTGAAGATGCCGGTGGTGCCGGTGCACTCCTGGCTGCCGGACGCCCACGCCCAGGCGCCCACCGCCGGTTCCGTGGACCTGGCCGGCATCCTGCTGAAGACCGCCGCCTACGGCCTGATCCGCTTCGCCCTGCCGCTGTTCCCCAACGCCTCGGCGGAGTTCGCGCCCATCGCCATGACCCTGGGCCTGATCGGCATCTTCTACGGCGCCCTGCTGTCCTTCGCGCAGACCGACATCAAGCGCCTGGTGGCCTTCTCCAGCGTGTCGCACATGGGCTTCGTGATGATCGGCATCTACTCCGGCAGCCCCCAGGCGCTGCAGGGCGTGGTGATCCAGATGATCGCCCACGGCCTGTCCGCCGCCGCGCTGTTCATCCTCTGCGGCCAGCTCTACGAGCGCCTGCACACCCGCGACATGCGCAAGATGGGCGGCCTGTGGTCGCGCATCCCGTACCTGCCGGCCGTGGCCCTGTTCTTCGCGACCGCGTCCCTGGGCCTGCCGGGCACCGGCAACTTCGTCGGCGAGTTCCTGATCCTGCTGGGCGCCTTCAAGACCGTGCCGGTGGTCATCGTCATCGCCACCTTCGGCCTGGTGTTCGCCTCGATCTACTCGCTGATCATGATCCACCGCGCCTACTTCGGCCCGGCGAAGGCGGACACGCCGATCGCCGGCCTGAACGCCCGCGAGCTGAGCATGGTCCTGGGCCTGGCGGTCCTGCTGATCATCCTCGGCATCTACCCGCAGCCGGTTCTCGATACCTCCGCCGCCACCATGCACGGTGTCCAGCAGTGGTTCGATTCCGCCCTTTCCACCCTTGCCGCACGGTAGTCGCGAAATGACCTTCACGATCCAACACTTCATCGCGCTCCTGCCGCTGCTCATCACCAGCGCCACTCTGGTGGTGGTGATGCTGGCGGTCGCCTGGAAACGCAACCACCGGCTGATCGCCACCCTCTCGATGATCGGCCTCAACCTGGCGCTGCTGTCGATCCTCTGGGCGATCAAGGCGACCCCCATCGCCGTCACCCCGCTGCTACTGATCGACAACTTCGCGCTGTTCTACTCGGCGCTGATCCTGATCGCCGCCCTCGCCTGCTCGACCCTCGCCCATGCCTACATGGAGAGCTACCCAGGCAACCGCGAGGAGCTCTACCTGCTCCTGCTGCTGGCCACCGCCGGCGGCCTGGTGCTGGTGGCGGCGCAGAACCTGGCCGGCCTGTTCATCGGCCTGGAACTGCTCTCGGTGCCGGTCTACGGCATGGTGGCCTACGCCTTCTTCAACAAGCGCAGCCTGGAAGCCGGCATCAAGTACACCGTGCTGTCCGCGGCGGGCTCGGCCTTCCTGCTGTTCGGCATGGCCATGCTCTACGCCGAAGCCGGCACCCTGGACTTCGCCGGCCTGGGCAGCGCCCTGGCCGAAGGCACCGTGCACAGCCCGCTGCTGACCATCGGCGTGGGCATGATGCTGGTGGGCCTGGGCTTCAAGCTGTCGCTGGCGCCCTTCCACCTGTGGACCCCGGACGTCTACGAAGGCGCCCCGGCCCCGGTGGCGGCGTTCCTCGCCACCGCCGCCAAGGTCGCCGTGTTCGCCGTGCTGCTGCGCCTGTTCCAGATCGCCCCGGCGGCCCTGCACAGCGGCGTGCTGCACGTCGCCCTGGCGGTCATCGCGGTCATCTCGATCCTGGTCGGCAACCTGCTGGCGCTGACCCAGAGCAACCTCAAGCGCCTGCTCGGCTACTCCTCCATCGCCCACCTGGGCTATCTGCTGATCGCCGTGGTGGCCAGCAACGGCCTGGCCGTGGAGACCGTCGGCGTCTACCTGACCACCTACGTGGTCACCACCCTGGGCGCCTTCGGCGTGGTCACCCTGATGTCCACCCCCTACGGCGGCCGCGACGCCGACGCGCTGTTCGAGTACCGCGGCCTGTTCTGGCGCCGTCCGGTGCTGACCGCGGTGATGACCGTGATGATGCTGTCCCTGGCCGGCATCCCGCTGACCGCCGGCTTCATCGGCAAGTTCTACGTCATCGCCAGCGGCGTCGAGTCGCACCTGTGGTGGCTGGTCGGCGCCCTGGTGCTGGGCAGCGCCATCGGCCTGTACTACTACCTGCGCGTCATGGTCACCCTGTTCCTGGTCGAGCCGAACATGAAGCGCCACGACGCGCCCCTGGACTGGGCCCAGCGCGCCGGCGGCATCATGCTGGTGGCCATCGCCCTGCTGGCCTTCTTCCTCGGCGTCTACCCGCAGCCGCTGCTGGACATCCTCCAGCACTCCGGCCTGGCGGTAGCCGTCGCCGGCTGAGCGCAGGCAGCAAAGAAAAACCCCGCCTCGGCGGGGTTTTTTGTTGCCTGCGAAACACCGTGCTCCCTGGAACCGTAGGAGCAAGCATGGCTTTTCGTAGGATGGTGTTGAGCGAAGCGATACCCATCAGCGCAACCGCATGGGTTTCGCAAGCTCAACCCATCCTACGAAAGACGCCTCGGCGCAAACAGTTGCGCCTACGCTATCCCCAGGCCCTCCCTCCCCTACCCCGCCGGGTCTTCCAGTTCCTCGCGGCCGGTGAACAGGTCCCAGCTGGCGATGAACAGCGCGGCGATCAGCGGGCCGATGACGAAGCCGTTGAGGCCGAACAGCGACATGCCGCCCAGGGTGGAGATCAGCACCACGTAGTCGGGCATCTTGGTGTCCTTGCCCACCAGGATCGGGCGCAGGATGTTGTCCACCAGGCCGATCACCAGCACGCAGAAGAGGATCAGCACCACGCCCTGCCAGATCGCCCCGGTGAGCAGGAACCAGGCCGCCACCGGCACCCATACCAGCCCCGCGCCTATCGCCGGCAGCAGCGACAGGAAGGCCATCAGCGTGCCCCACAGCAGCGAACCCTGGATGCCCAGGAACCAGAAGATCAGCCCGCCCAGCGCGCCCTGGGTGGCGGCCACGGCGATGTTGCCCTTCACCGTGGCGCGCACCACGGTGGTGAACTTGGTGAACAGGTGCTGCTTGTGCTCGTGGTCCAGCGGCACCGCCTGCTTGATACGCCGGCCCAGGGTGCGGCCGTCGCGCAAAAGGAAGAACAGCAGGTAGAGCATCACGCCGAAGCTGACGACGAAGTCGAAGGTGTTCTGGCCGATGCTGAAGGCCTTGGTGGCGACGAACTGGCTGGCCTGCATGGCGCCGCTGGAAAGCTTCTCCTGCAGGCTCGACAGGTCGCCCAGGTCGAAGCGTTCCAGCCACTGGTGGGCCCACGGCGGCAAGGCGGCGAAGGCCTGCTGCACCAGGCCGGCGAGGTTCAGCTGGCCGGACTTCAGGCTCTGGTAGAGGTTGGCGCCTTCCTGCACCAGCGAGCCGGCGATGAAGATCACCGGCAGGATCACGATGAGGATACAGGCGCTCAATGTGATCAGCGCCGCCAGGTTCCTGCGCCCGCCCAGGCGCGCCTGCAGCCGGCGGTGCACCGGGGTGAAGATGATGGCCAGGATGGTGCCCCAGAACACCGCGCCGTAGAACGGCAGCAGCAGCCAGGCGAAGGCGATGCTGACCACCGCCAGCAGTATCAGGAACGTCCGGTTTTCCAGTTTCGAATCGAGCATGTGCAATCCCATCTGCCGAGAGTGGCCTGCACATTAGTCAGCAGATGGGTGGCGAAGTGCAACCCGGCGCGAGACTGGCGCCCCAGAAGCTCAGCCGACGGACGGTAGCAATGTCTGTAAAGAAAATCGCACAGCCGCCGATATTTCCGAACATCCCCAAGGTTCCCGCAGAGGACACCCCCATGCCCTTCCGTCGCCTCTCCATCCAGTGGAAGATCACCCTGCTCGCGGGCCTGTGCCTGCTCGGCGTGGTCTCGCTGCTCGCCGGCCTCTCGATCTTCCGCATGCAGCACAGCACCGCGCTGGTGAAGGAATCCAGCACCCGCATGCTGGACGATGCCGCCGAAGCCCGCCTGCGCGCCCGCGGGGAAATCCAGGCGATGCGCATCCAACGCTACTTCAGCGACGCCTACCGCTACGCACAGAGCTTCGCCCGCCAGGCCCTGGCCATGCGCCAGCTCGCCGCCCAGCGCGGCCTGGACACCCTGGCCCTGCGCGAGGACCTGAACCGGCAGATGCACGATGCGGTGGCGGCCAACCCGGAACTGCTCGGCCTGTACCTCGCCTTCGAGCCCGACGCCCTCGACGGCCGCGACGCCCAGGCCGAAGGCCGCACGGAGATCGGCAGCAACGAGAAGGGGCGCTTCTCGCAATACTGGGCGCAGGCCACCCCCGGCAAGCTGGAGGCCGAGCCGATGGACGAGAAGATGCTCGCCGACACCAGCCCCGGGCCCAGCGGCGCAGCCTACAACGCCTGGTACACCTGCCCGAAGGCCGCCGGCAAGACCTGCGTGCTGGAGCCCTACGTCGACGAAGTGGGCAACCGCAAGATCCTCATGACCAGCATCGCCCTGCCCCTGCGGGTGGACGGCAAGCTGGTCGGCGTGCTGGGCGTGGACATCGCCCTCGACCGCCTGCAGGAAATCGCCCATGAAGGCAGCCAGGAACTCTACGAAGGCCAGAGCCGCGTCGCCATCGTCAGCCCCGCCGGCCTGCTCGCCGGCTACAGCGCCGACGCCGGCAAGCTCGGCAAGAAGCTGCAGGAGGTCTACCCCGCTCAGGGCGGGCAGCTGCTGCAACTGCTCGGCGCCGGCCAGCACAAGGTCCTCGAACACGACAGCGAACTGCGCGCCCTGCAACCGCTGCGCCCGATCCCCGAGGCCGACGCCTGGGGCGTGCTCATCGACGTGCCGCTGCAGGCGCTGCAGGGCCCGGCGGTGAAACTGCAGCAGGAGCTGGACCAGCAACGCACCCAGGGCACCGTCGTCGAACTCGGCCTGGGCCTGCTCGCCGCCCTGCTCGGCCTGCTGCTGGTATGGCTGACCGCCCGCGGCGTGACCCGCCCGATCCTCGGCGTGGCCGGCATGCTGCGCGACATCGCCAGCGGCGAGGGCGACCTGACCCAACGCCTGAAATACCAGGGCCGGGATGAACTGGGCGAGCTGGCCGGCTGGTTCAACCGCTTCCTCGACAAGCTGCAACCGATCATCCGTGACGTGAAGGCCTCGGTGCAGGATGCCCGCGCCACCGCCGACCAGTCCGCCGCGCTGTCGACCCAGACCAGCGCCGGCATGCAGCAACAGTTCCGCGAGATCGAGCAGGTGGCCACCGCCTCCCAGGAAATGAGCGCCACCGCCCACGACGTAGCCAACAGCGCGGCCATGGCCGCCGACGCCGCCCGCGGGGCCGACGGCGCCACCCGCGACGGCCTGGCGGTGATCGACCAGACCACCCGCGCCATCGACGAACTGGCCCGCGACATGAGCCAGGCGATGACCCAGGTCGAAGGCCTGGCCGCCAGCAGCGAGCAGATCGGCTCGGTGCTGGAAGTGATCCGCGCCATCGCCGAGCAGACCAACCTGCTGGCGCTCAACGCCGCCATCGAAGCGGCCCGCGCCGGCGAGGCCGGGCGCGGCTTCGCGGTGGTGGCCGACGAAGTGCGCAACCTGGCCAAGCGCACCCAGGACTCGGTGGAGGAAATCCGCCAGGTGATCGAAGGCCTGCAGAACGGCACCCGCGAAGTGGTCACCGCCATGCACAGCAGCCACCAGCAGGCCCAGGGCAGCGTCAGCCAGGTGGAGCAGGCGGTCGCCGCGCTGCAGCGCATCGGCGAGGCGGTGGGGGTGATCAACGACATGAACCTGCAGATCGCCAGCGCCGCCGAGGAACAGAGCGCGGTGGCCGAGGAGATCAACCGCAACGTGGCGGGCATCCGCGACGTGACCGAATCGCTGTCCGGCCAGGCCCAGGAGTCGGCGCAGATCAGCCAATCGCTGAATGACCTGGCAAATCACCAGCAGGGGTTGATGGGGCAGTTCCGGGTGTGACCTGCGGACTCCCATCCTACGAAGAGCGCCTCGGCGCAGGGACGTAGGGCGCATAACCGTTCGCGGTTATCCGCCGTTGGCCGGAACACCGATGCCCCGGTCCACACCCGTAGGATGGCGTTGAGCGAAGCGATACCCATCGCCCCGCCCGCATGGGTTTCGCAAGCTCAACCCATCCTACGAAGAGCGCCTCGGCGCAGGGACGTAGGGCGCATAACCGTTCGCGGTTATCCGCCGTTGGCCGGAAACACCAATGCCCCGGTCCACACCCGTAGGATGGCGTTGAGCGAAGCGATACCCATCATCGCGGCCGCATGGGTTTCGCAAGCTCAACCCATCCTACGAAGAGCGCCTCGGCGCAGTCGACAAGCCCGCCCGTGTTTTCCTGGAACCCACAAAAAACGCCGTTTCCCATGACGGGAAACGGCGTTCTTTCTCGAACTGCGGGCCATCGCCGGCCCGCCGGCATTACAGGCTGAGCTGGCGGTTCGATGCCTTGAGGAACTCCTGCTTCAGGTCCTCGTAGGTGTGCACCGCCGGGAACTGCGGGAACTCGCGGATGACGTTCTCCGGCGCATGGAACAGGATGCCGGCGTGGGCTTCGCTGAGCATGGTGGTGTCGTTGTACGAGTCGCCTGCGGCGATCACGCGGTAGTACAGGCTCTTCAGGGCGATCACCGACTGGCGCTTGGGGTCCTTCTGGCGCAGCTGGTAGCCGACCACGCGGTCGGTCTCGTCGGTGACCAGCTTGTGGCACAGCAGGGTCGGGAAGCCCAGCTGGCGCATCAGCGGCTGGGAGAACTCGTAGAAGGTGTCGGAGAGGATCACCACCTGGAAGCGCTCGCGCAGCCAGTCGACGAACTCCACCGCGCCTTCCAGCGGCTTCAGGGTGGCGATCACTTCCTGGATGTCGGCCAGTTTCAGGCCGTGCTCGTCGAGGATGCGCAGGCGCTGCTGCATCAGCACGTCGTAGTCGGGGATATCGCGGGTAGTCGCCTTGAGCGCTTCGATACCGGTTTTTTCAGCGAAGGCGATCCAGATTTCCGGGACCAGTACCCCTTCCAGGTCGAGACAGGCGATTTCCACGAACGATTCCCCGCAGGTTTGGACAGAAGGCGGCACTCTAGCGGCTAGCCCGGGCCGGCGCAACGCGGCACTTATACCCAAAGCATACAGTCGACCTTCCTGATGGTTATTTAGGGGCATATCCCTGCCTTTGTTAAGATCGGCAGCCTTATAGCGCACCGCGCAAGTACAAGTGGAAAACCGCCTGATGAGCCATCCGTTCGACGTCGCCGAAATCGCCGCGACCTATGCCAGCAAGTCCCCCCAGGACATCCTCAAGTTCGCCTTCGAGCACTTCGGCGACGACCTGTGGATCTCCTTCAGCGGCGCCGAGGACGTGGTGCTGCTGGACATGGCCTGGAAGATCAACAAGAACGTCAAGGTGTTCAGCCTGGACACCGGCCGCCTGCACCCGGAGACCTACCGCTTCATCGAGCAGGTACGCGAGCACTACGGCATCGCCATCGAGGTCATGACCCCCGATCCGCGCCTGCTGGAGCCCTTCGTCAAGGAAAAGGGTCTGTTCAGCTTCTACAAGGACGGCCACGGCGAGTGCTGCGGCATCCGCAAGATCGAGCCGCTCAAGCGCAAGCTCGCCACCATCAGCGCCTGGGCCACCGGCCAGCGCAAGGACCAGAGCCCCGGCACCCGCAGCCAGGTGGCGGTGGTCGAACTGGACGGCGCCTTCTCCACGGCGGAAAAGCCGCTGTACAAGTTCAACCCGCTGGCCAGCATGAGCAGCGAGGAAGTCTGGGCCTACATCCGCATGCTGGAGATTCCCTACAACAGCCTGCACGAGCGCGGCTTCATCAGCATCGGCTGCGAGCCCTGCACCCGCCCGGTGCTGCCCAACCAGCACGAGCGCGAAGGCCGCTGGTGGTGGGAGGAAGCCACCCAGAAGGAATGCGGCCTGCACGCCGGCAACCTGATCAGCAAGGGCTGAGCTCGTCGCCGGCGGGTTTTCCGCCGGCGCCGCAGCGCTTAAGGTAGGCCCTGCCCCTACCGCAAGAGGAAAGCCCCATGCGCATCACCATGGTCAAGAAGGTCCTGGCCGACGGCGAGGACTGCGGCAAGTGCAAGGACGTGCAGCAACGCCTGGAGAAAGGCGGCTACCTGCCGCGCATCGACCGCGTGCTGGTGGCCGACGAACGCAACCCGGGCAGCGCCGGCTGGATGGTCGCCGCCCAGTACGGCGTGGACAGCGCGCCCTTCTTCGTGGTGCGCCACGACGACGGCCGCGAGCAGGTGTTCACCGTGTTCATGAGCTTCCTCCACGAGATTCTCGAAGGCCGCGGCCCGGCGCCGCAGGACTCGCCCGAGGCACTGGCCGAGCTGGCCCTGCGCAGCGACCTCGACCGACTCTGACCGCCTCCGTCCCGGCTTAATGCCGTCTTCAGGCTCCGACGCCTATAGTCCTGCGTGCCCTCTTACAAGAATCGACCATGCCCACCTTGCTCCCTACTCCCGGCCCCAGCCTGCTGGAGGCGCTCGACCGCCAGGCGTTCCTCGCCATCAACGCCACTGCGCAGACGCCAGCCTGGCTGATCGACGCCGCGCGCTTCATCGCCACCGTGCCGCTCTACCTGTTGCCGCTGGCGTTGCTGTACCTGTGGTGCCGGGGTGACCACGGCCTGCGCGGCCGCCTGCTGCGCGCCCTGGGCGTGACCTCGCTGGCGCTGGGGCTCAGCCTGCTGATCGGCCTGCTCTGGCCGCACCCGCGCCCCTTCGCCATAGGCCTGGGCCACGCCTGGCTGGCCCACGCCGCCAACGCCTCCTTCCCCAGCGACCACCTGACCCTCTTCGCCGGCTGCGCTCTCAGCCTGCTGTTCGACGATGCCTGGCTGCTGGGTGCGTTGATCGGCGCCGTCGGCCTGGCGGTGGGCTACGCGAGGGTCTACCTGGGCATCCACTCCCCGCTGGACATGCTCGGCGCGCTGGCCGTGGCGGGGGTGAGCAACAGCCTGGTCTGGCTGCTCTGGCAGCGCCACGGCGGCACGTTGACCGCCCAGGCCGAGACGCTATACCGACGCGTTCTGGCGCCGGCAATCAGCCGGGGGTGGTTGCGTCACTGAATGCGCCTGGCGAGCGGCCTGGTTTCGGTGTGAGCCTTGCCTCTCGCGCCTTCCTTAACCTCGTCATTCCTGCGGACGAGGGAACCCAGTGACGGGCGGTTCGCGAGCAAGCTCGCTCCTACGAAAAGCCAAACGCATTCGCTCTGGCTGCTCTTGAGACTTCCAGAGAAACATCCGCGCACTCCGAAACGCCCCTTCAGGAGGCCGAGCGAAACCCGCGCTCAGGAGGTCATGCGACATGGATGTCGCGAGAGCCCCGATGGGCTACAGGGACGTACCTCGGGGCGGGCCTCCGTGGCGGGGGAATTCGCGAGGGTAGCCCGGCTCCATCGGGCCCGTATGTCGGGGCAAGCCTTTTTGGTTCCTTTTGTGGCGACTGACAAAAGGGACTCGCCCGAGGGGGCGAAACAAGACGGTCGGGCAAACTCGGAGCGGCGCAGAAACACCCAAGCCGAGGCAACTGGGTTATTCCCCCTTCGGGCCAGCGCAAGCGCTGTTCGCGATGGAGCCGCGTCCCGCGTTCGCGGGAATGATGAAGGTGGAGGATGACGCCGGACCAACAAGCCACTCAGGACAGCCCCCTCTCCCGCTTGCGGGAGAGGGTTGGGGAGAGGGCGCTCTTGAACCCAACACCTACCCCACCTAACCCCCGCCAATCCCCACCCATTTCACACCTGCCTCAATAAACCGGCAGCTCGATCCCTTCGAACAGCTCATCCAGCTCAGCCTTGTTGTGGCACTGCACCGCCTTGGCCAGCAACTCGCGAGTCAGGTGCGGAGCGAACTTCTCGATGAAGTCGCACATGAAACCGCGCAGGAAGGTGCCGCGGCGGAAGCCGATCTTGGTCACGCTGGACTCGAACAGGTGGCTGGCGTCGAGCATCACCAGGTCGCTGTCCAGTTTCGGGTCCACCGCCATGTGCGCCACGATGCCCACGCCCAGGCCCAGGCGCACGTAGGTCTTGATCACGTCGGCGTCGGCGGCGGTGAACACCACCTTGGGCACCAGGCCGCGCTGGTTGAAGGCCTCGTCCAGCTTGGAGCGGCCGGTGAAGCCGAACACGTAGGTGACGATCGGCTGCTCGGCGAGCAGTTCCAGGGTCAGCTTCGGCACCTTGGTCAGCGGGTGGCCCTGGGGCACTATCACGCAGCGGTTCCAGCGGTAGCAGGGCATCATGATCAGGTCGCCGAACAGCTCCAGGGCCTCGGTGGCGATGGCGAAGTCGACGGTGCCGTCGGCGGCCATCTCGGCGATCTGCATGGGCGTGCCCTGGTGCATGTGCAGGGACACGTCCGGGTACTGCTTGATGAAGCCGCTGATCACGCTCGGCAGCGCGTAGCGCGCCTGGGTGTGGGTGGTGGCGATGGACAGGGTGCCCTTCTTCTCGTTGGAGAATTCCTGGGCGATCTGCTTGATGCTCTCGACCTTGCGCAGGATCTCGCCGGCGGTGTTGATGATGCGCTCGCCGGCGGGGGTGACACGGGTCAGGTGCTTGCCGCTGCGGGCGAAGACTTCCACGCCCAGTTCGTCTTCCAGCAGGCGGATCTGCTTGCTGATGCCCGGCTGCGACGTGTACAGGCTCTGCGCGGTGGCGGAAACGTTGAGGTCGTGGTGCGCGACTTCCCAGATATAGCGCAGTTGCTGAAGCTTCATGGAGATTCCTCGAAATGGATGTCGCGGCCCGCGACCCGGGCTCTGCTTTTATAACCATATTAATGGTTTGAGGAATAAAGTTAGACGTTTTTTTCGAGCTTGCCTACTACGTCCCCTCTGGCAACATCCCGGCACCCCACGGACACCGGGAAAAGTGCGCGGCAGAGCGCCGCATCCGTTCGTCGCGCAGCCGCCTTCAGCTGCGGTGCTGCAGCATGGGCACCAGGTAGACCGGCACTTCCGCCAGTTGCACCACCCGTGCGGCGGTGCGCCCCAGGGGCGTGTTCATGCCCTCGCCATGGCTGTGGCTGCCGGCGACTATCAGGTCCACGGCCAGGCGCTGCGCCTCGTCGAGGATCACCTGTGGCGGGTCGCCCTGCAGCACCCGTACCGAACGGATCATGTCCGACTCCTCGTGCAGCTCGCCGAGTTCGTCGCGGAAGCCTTCCATCACCCGCCGCTCGATGTTGCCCATGACGGTGCTCAAACCGCTGCTGCGCAGCTCGGCGAGGGTGTCGGCATCCAGATAGGTCTGCAGCACGGAGTCGGCGAACAGCCCCATCGGCTCCACGGCGTGCACCACGTGGATCTCGGCGTCGTAGGCGCGGGCGAGGGACATGGCGTGCTGGAGGACGTACGGGGCGTAGAGACCAAGGTCGGTAGCGTAGAGAATCGATCGGATCATGCGGCCTCCTACTGCCTCGGCGGCGGGCCTCTGAGCAGAGTAGCAGCAAGCGGCCGAGGCCGCGCTAGCTGGCCGTCTGCGGCTCGTTGCTGACGCCGTGGGGCACGTGACCGGTGGCGACCACCTCCCGGGCCCGCTCGCAATGCCCGGGCTGGTCGTCGAAGAACACGTCGGCGCTGAAGGCCTCGAGGAACGCCGACTTGTCCAGGCCGCCGAGGAACAGCGATTCGTCCAGGCGGATGTCCCATTCGCGCAGGGTGCGGATGACGCGCTCGTGGGCCGGCGCCGAGCGCGCGGTGACCAGCGCCGTGCGGATCGGGCAGGACTCCTGGGGGAAGGCCTGCTGCACGCGGTTCAGCGCCGCCAGGAAGGGCTTGAACGGGCCGCCACCCAATGGCTCGCGGGCGGACGCCTGCTCGCGCGTCTGGAAGGCCTCCAGGCCGCCCTGCTGGAACACCCGCTCGGCCTCGTCGGAGAACAGCACGGCGTCGCCGTCGAAGGCGAAGCGCAGTTCGCCGGCGGTCTCGCGGCGGGCCCCGGCGGAGAGGATGGTGGCCGCCGCGAAGCCGTTTTCCAGGGCGCTGCGCACGTCCTCGACGTGGGTGGAGAGGAACAGGTGGCAACCGAACGCCGCCAGGTAGGGATAAGGGCTGCGCCCGCCGACGAAGGCCGCGCGGGAGATGCCCAGGCCATGCTGCTGGATGGAGTTGAACACCCGCAGGCCGGTGTCGGCGCTGTTGCGCGAGACCAGCACCACTTCCACCAGTTGCCGGCCGAGCATCTCGTTGAGCCCCAGCAGCTTCTGCACCAGGGCGAAGGCGTCGCCGGGCTGCAGCACCTCGTCCTCGTGGGCGATCTGGTACTGCCGGTAGGCCTCCACGCCTTCGGATTCGTAGATGCGGTGGCTCTCGTCCAGGTCGAACAGCGCCCGCGAGGAGATCGCCACCACCAGCTTGTCGCCCAGCCCCTTGCCCATTGCCCGTTCCCCCGTGATGGATCAGCGCGCCTGGTTGCGCGCGTCGATGAAGCGTAGCGCCCGTTGCAGCGCCTCGATGCGTGGCATCGCCACCCCGGCGGCGGCCGCCGCGGCCAGGGGCGCATCATAGATCGCCTGCAGCTCCAGCGGCCGGCGCTGGGCGAAGTCGTGGTACATGCTCGGCAGGTAGTCGGGCATGCGTTCGGTCGAGCTCAGCATCGCCGCCGGGTAGCCGGCCGGCAACTCATGGCCGCAGGCGGCGGCGCCGGCCATCACCTCGTCCATGATGGCGGCGATCAGCGCGCGGCTGTCGGCATTGGCCATCAGCGCCCGGGTGCCGCTGTCCAGCAGCACCGACAGGCCGTTGTAAGGGACGTTCCATACCAGCTTCTGCCAGCGCGCATGCTCCAGCGCCGGCATCGCCACGGAATCCAGCCCGGCCTGGCGGAACAGCGCCGCGCCCTCCTCGGCGATAGCCTGGCCGGCGGCAGCGGCGGCCGGCCCGCTGTGGTAGCCCAGGTGCACCGCGCCCAGGGCCTGGTGTTCGATCACTCCCGGCGCGGAGCGGTGCACGCAGATGTAGCAGAGCCCGCCGAGCAGGTGCAGCGCGTCCGGCAGCAGCGGGCGCAGGCCCTCCTCCACCGCCAGGCCGTTCTGCAGCAGCAGGACCTTGGCGCCCGGCGCCGCGGCGCGGGCGATCAGCGGCGCCAGCTCGGCGTTGCTGGTGGTCTTGGCGCCCACCAGCAACCAGTCGCACGGCGGCATCTCGGCGACGTCGTGGTAGGCCTGCACCGGCGCCAGGCCCAGGGCGCCGTGCACCTGGCTGTTCAGGCGCAGGCCGTGCTCGGCCACCGCGGCGTATTCGCTGCGCAGCAGGAAATGCACGTCGAAGCCGGCGCGGGCCAGCATCAGGCCGTAGAAACCGCCGATGGCGCCAGTGCCGATCACGCCGATGCGGACGGGGGAAACAGTCATTCAGGGCAACTCCTCGGGAATGCGCAAGGCCGCGGCGCGCAGGGCCTGGGCCAGTGGGCCGGCGCGCAGGGGCGCGTCGAGGCGGCCATGGAAGGCGCCGTCGCGCACCAGGAACAGCGCCGGCAGGTGGAAGACTTCATAACGCTCGACCAGGCCGCCATTGCGCCCGGCATCGACCCAGCACAGGCGCCGCACCGGCAGCCCCATGCCCGGCAACTGCGCGCGGGCCCAGCGGCAGGAAGCGCAGCCCTCGGCGCTGAACACCAGCAGCGAGTCGCCTGGCAACTCGAGCAACCGGTGATCGGCATCCAGGTCGGTGAGTTCCAGCGACGGCACTATACTTTGCCCAATGCCAACGCCAAAAAGATTGCAGTCGGAGCCTTCCGTCATGCGACAGTTCCTGCGTCACCCCTGTGATCTACCGGTGGAGCTGGTGGTCCGCAGGCAGCTCTTCCTGCCGCGCCAGCGCCTGTACAATATCAGCCTCGGCGGGGTGGCCTGCAACGCCCCGCGCGGTTTCCGCCGCGGCACCGCGGTCGAGCTGCGCATCCCGCTGCTGGGCGACGCCGCGCGCTACCCCGGCGTGGTGGCCTGGAGCCGCAAGCTCAGCGACGACTACCTGGTGGGCGTGGCCTTCCTCGACGAGGACACCCTGTTCCGCGCGCGAATGGTCGAACAGGTCTGCCAGATCGAGCACTTCCGCCGCCAGCGCGAGCGCGAAAGCGGGCAGGCGCAGCCGGTGGAAGACACCGCCCTGGAGTGGATCGCCTGCAACGCCGCCGACTTCCCCCTGTTCTGCGCCATCTGAAACGGCGCCGAACCCCGTCATCCGGGCATTTTCCCGCTGCCTGCCCATTGTCGAGCCGGCGTCCGACGCGTTAAGGTTCGACTTCCCCTTAGCGAGATTCATGCCTGCGCCCCATCGCATGGGGGTTCCTGGCGGCCGGCACCCGTGACCTGACTGAGTACCACGATGGCTGATTTACAGATCGACGACCTTAACGTTGCCTCCAACGAGACCCTGATCACGCCGGAGCAGCTCAAGCGCGAAATTCCCCTGACCGAAGCCGCGCGGAACACCGTCGCCCATGGCCGCCAGGTCGTCCGCGACATCCTCGATGGCAAGGACCACCGCCTGTTCGTGGTGATCGGCCCCTGCTCCATCCACGACGTCAAGGCCGCCCACGAATACGCCGAGCGCCTCAAGGTCCTGGCCGCCGAAGTCGCCGACACCCTGTTCCTGGTAATGCGCGTGTACTTCGAGAAACCGCGCACCACCGTGGGCTGGAAAGGCCTGATCAACGACCCCTACCTGGACGACTCCTTCAAGATCCAGGACGGCCTGCACATCGGCCGCCAGTTGCTGCGCGACCTGGCCGAGATGGGCCTGCCCACCGCCACCGAGGCGCTCGACCCGATCTCCCCGCAGTACCTGCAGGACCTGATCAGCTGGTCGGCCATCGGCGCGCGCACCACCGAATCCCAGACCCACCGCGAGATGGCTTCCGGCCTGTCCTCCGCGGTCGGCTTCAAGAACGGCACCGACGGCAGCCTGACCGTGGCGATCAACGCCCTGCAGTCGGTCTCCAGCCCGCACCGTTTCCTCGGCATCAACCAGGAAGGCGGCGTCTCCATCGTCACCACCAAGGGCAACCGCTACGGCCACGTGGTGCTGCGCGGCGGCAACGGCAAGCCGAACTACGACTCGGTGAGCGTGGCCCTGTGCGAGCAGGAGCTGAACAAGGCCAAGGTGCCGCTGAACGTGATGGTCGACTGCAGCCACGCCAACTCAAACAAGGACCCGGCCCTGCAGCCGCTGGTGATGGACAACGTCGCCAACCAGATCGTCGAAGGCAACAACTCCATCGTCGGCCTGATGGTGGAAAGCCACCTGGGCTGGGGCAGCCAGCCGATCCCGAAGGACCTCTGCCAGCTGCAGTACGGCGTCTCCGTCACCGACGCCTGCATCGACTGGGAAACCACCGAGAAGGCCGTGCGCAGCATGCACGCCAAGCTCAAGGACGTGCTGCCCAAGCGCCAGCGCGGCTGAATCGGACGCAACGAAAAACGCCGGGCAATGCCCGGCGTTTTCATGGGTGCTGGCGACTCAGGCCATGCGGTCGGCGTGGCGCGGATGGCGCTCCAGGTAGCGCTCGACGTAGGAGCACGAGGGAATCACGCTGTAGCCCTTGCGCTCGGCGTACTGCAGCGCGTGCTCGGTGAGCGCCGCGGCGATGCCGCGGCCGCGCAGGCTGTCGGGCACGAAGGTGCGGTAGATGTCCAGCGTCTGCTTGCCCAGATCCATGTAGGCCAGGTAGGCACGATGACCGTCCACCGTCGTGACGAACTGGTGGCTGGACTCATCATGATGGATGGACAACGACTCACTCACTTGCACTCTCCTCTTGCGCGTCTCACAACTCGACGCGCACCTGATTGATCTTGTTCAGGCGGAGGTTCATCTCGGCCGAGCCCGTCCCCATGAGGACCGTGATATAGACTCGTCCGTTCTCCACCTTGTGCAGTACACCCTGATAATAGGCACCATCGAAGGTGATGAACTGCAGGCGCTTGCCGGTGTACTGGGCAAGGCTGTCGATACTGACGAAGCCATATTGCTGCGTTCTCTTCTCCGACTCAACCGTTTCTTCGGCTGAAATCTTATGCGTGGCCGAATCGGCGGTGACCTTGTGCTTCAGCGGGTCGACCCAGGCGAAGCCGATCGGGTTCACCGCCTGCTGGTTCACCAGCACCACCGGGCGCAGCATGCCGACCACGTCCTTGGCCTCGAAGAACTGCAACCCGCTCCAGGTCATGCCCTCGCTGGGGTTGAGTTCCAGGCGCAGCGACTGCGGGTCGGCCAGGTAGCGAGCGTAGGCGTCGAGCAGCGGCTGATCCAGCGCCACGCGCTGGCTGCGCATGGCCTTGTCGAACTGCGCCAGGGCCTGCTTGAGGTACTCCTCGCGCTTGACGCCCAGGCGCGCGGCGCAGAATTCCTGGACCTTGCGCTGGTACTGGTTGTCGTCCAGCTCGACGGTCACCTGGGACACCCGCGGCGGGTTCACGCGCATGTCGCCGGGGCGTTCGGAGACGTTGCTCAGGGACATGCCGACGCGGGTGTCGAGCATGCCGCGGGCGTCCGAGCGCAGGTTGAAGGTCAGCTTCTGCGCGCCGGGCTCGAACAGGTAGGAGAACTCGATGTCCGACTCCAGGGTGCGGTAGCCCATCTGCAGCAGCTCGTCGGAGCCGATGTTGCGGATGTTGCCGCAGGCCACCTCGCTCATGGCGGTGAACACGCTGCTCTCCGCCGGCTGCTGGTACAGCGCCTGCATGAACGGCCCGTGCACCTGCAGCTCGACGCCGGTGAGTTCCATGGCCATCTGCTTGGGCAGCTTGCCCTCGGCCAGGCGCTCCTTGAAGCTCAGCAGCTCGCGCAGGCCGTTGAACCTGAGCTGGGCATGGGCCACCTTCAGGCTGTCGCGGGCGGCCGGCACGCGGATCTCCACGTTCTTCAGGCCGACGCGGCCGTCGAAGGAAGAGGAAATCCCGCCGTAGGTGATCTCCACCATCGGCGACAGGCGCGCCACGGCGTCGTCGACGATGCTGCGCACGGACAGCCACAGCGACACCTTGATGATGAGCGCGACGGCCACGATGCCGAGCAGGCCCCACTTGAGCAGTTTCGACATTCGGAAGGACTTCCCTGTAAGCGGATTGATACGGACGGCGGTGCTGGCAGCTTAACAGCACGGCCTGCGCGCCTCCACGCACACCCCGCGAAATTCACCGGCTCGCCCATCGGAGAGTGAAGTCCGTCGCAAAACCGCGGTGACCGGCCGGTCGGACACAGCGCTTTACGGTCGCCGTGGCCGCCAGTATGTTCTGCGCCACGCCCCTTTTTCCGGATGTCCTGCCATGAGTGAACTGATCAGCTATCAACTCGACGACGGCGTCGCCACCCTGACCCTAGCCAACGGCAAGGTGAATGCCATCTCCCCCGCCGTGATCGAGGCCTTCAACCAGGCGCTGGACCGTGCCGAGCAGGACCGCGCGGTGGTGATCCTCACCGGCCAGCCGGGCATCCTTTCCGGCGGCTACGACCTCAAGGTGATGACCTCCGGCCCGGAGAACGCCGTGGCCCTGGTGGCCGCCGGTTCGACCCTGGCCCGGCGCATGCTGGCCCATCCCTACCCGATCATCGTCGCCTGCCCCGGCCACGCGGTGGCCAAGGGCGCCTTCCTGCTGCTCTCGGCGGACTACCGCATCGGCGTCGACGGCCCCTTCCAGATCGGCCTGAACGAAGTGGCCATCGGCATGACCATGCACCACGTGGGCATCGAACTGGCCCGCGACCGCCTGCGCAAGTCGGCCTTCAACCGTTCGGTGATCAACGCCGAGATGTTCGCCCCGCAAGAAGCCATGGCCGCCGGCTTCCTCGACAAGGTGGTCAGCGCCGAGGAACTGCTGGACACCGCCCGCGCCGCCGCCCAGCAGTTGAAGAAACTGAACATGACCGCGCACCGCAACACCAAGCTGAAGGTGCGCCGGCAACTGCTGGAAACCCTCGACCAGGCCATCGAGAAGGACAAGCAGCACCTGGCCTGAGGTGCTCCTACGCCGCCCCACTGTTCCTACAGGTGCGGGGGAAATGCCGTGCCTCACGAAGCGCATAGGGGCACGGAATCGAGCGAGCAGGCCTGCGGCCCCCTCACCCTAACCCTCTCCCGGAGGGAGAGGGGACCGTTCGGCGTGCGTTGGTGTTTCAGCGTCAGCCGGCTAGCGCAGGGGTTGCCGGCTGAAACCAGGCCTTCTCTCGGCGCGGACTAGCCCCCTCTCCCTCCGGGAGAGGGCTGGGGTGAGGGGAAAGCCCGAGCGCCGATGCCATTCCCCTGTAGGAGCGCGCCCTGCGCGCGATTTCGCGGGCAGGGCCCGCTTACAGGTGCGGGGGAAATGCCGTGCCTCACGAAGCGCATAGAGGCACGGAATCGAGCGAGCAGGCCTGCGACCCCTCACCCTCTCCCAGAGGGAGAGGGGACCGTTCGGCGTGCGTTGGTGTTTCGGCGTCAGCCGGCTAGCGCAGGGGTTGCCGGCTGAAACCAGGCCTTCTCTCGGCACGGACTAGCCCCCTCTCCCTCCGGGAGAGGGCTGGGGTGAGGGGAAAGCCCGAGCGCCGATGCCATTCGCCCTGCGCGCGATTTCGCGGGCAGGGCCCGCTTACAGGTGCGGGGGAAATGCCGTGCCTCACGAAGCGCATAGGGGCACGGAATCGAGCGAGCAGGCCTGCGGCCCCCTCACCCTAACCCTCTCCCGGAGGGAGAGGGGACCGTTCGGCGTGCGTTGGTGTTTCGGCGTTAGCCGGCTAGCGCAGGGGTTGCCGGCTGAAACCAGGTCTTCTCTCGGCGCGGACTGGCTCCCTCTCCCTCCGGGAGAGGGCTGGGGTGAGGGGAAAGCCCGAGCGCCGATGCCATTCCCCTATAGGAGCGCGCCCTGCACGCGATTTCGCGGGCAGGGCCCGCTTACAGGTGCGGGGGAAATGCCGTGCCTCACGAAGCGCATAGAGGCACGGAATCGAGCGAGCAGGCCTGCGGCCCCCTCACCCTAACCCTCTCCCGGAGGGAGAGGGGACCGTTCGGCGTGCGTTGGTGTTTCGGCGTTAG